>JBKJWL010000249.1:0-9728 GCA_046716885.1 Thermoanaerobaculia bacterium
GCGCACCTCGGGCTGGCTCGCGCAGTGGGAAGAGCTGCTCGAGGATCCGGAGGAGAAGATCGCGCGTCCGCGCCAGGTGTATCTCGGCGCGGGCGAGCGCCCCTTCGTACCGATGGCGAAGCGCTGACGACGCTTCTACCCCTGGCGCTCCTGGCGGCGATTCGTGTCCAGGTTCCCGGCGGTGCGATCGAGGTCTTGGTGGAGGGGCGCCACCCTTCCCTTTCGGAGGAGGCGCTCGTCGCGTGGACCGAAAAAGCCGGAAACGCCGTCGCGGCGTACTACGGGACATTTCCGCTCCCCTCCGTGGACCTGACGATCCGGTCGGGCGGGCCCGGCGGGATTTCCGGGGGACGCACCCGCGCGTCGCGCGGCGAAGCGGCATCACGACGGGGTCAGGTCTTCATTCTTCGGCTTTCCGGATACTGCCGCCTGGAGCACCGGCTCTGGAAATCCGAGGAATGTAGACCTGACCCCACCTACCGGAACAGCACGGAGAGCCTCTCGTTGCGCGCCTGCGTTCCGGAGAGGCCGTGCAGCCCCACGCCGAGCAGGCGCACGGCGCGAGCGGCTGCCTCCGTCTTGTCGAGGAGCGCCGCGGCGCGCGTCGCGATCTCGGCGGCGTCGCGAGTCGACGGGTCGCGCGTGTCGCTGCGCGTGATCGTCCGGAAGTCGGCGTAGCGCAGCTTCAGCGTCACCGTGCGAGCGGTGAGCTCGCGCCGCGCCAGGAAGTCCGCGGCGTCGCGCGCGAGGGCCTCGACGGCGCGCCGCATCTGTTCGAGATCCGTCAGGTCCTTCGCGAAGGTCTCCTCGCTCGAGACGGACTTGCGCTCGCGGTTTGGCTCGACGGGGCGGTCGTCGTCGCCGTGGGAGAGGCGGCGAAGGCCCTCGGCCCAGCTTCCCACGCAGCCGCGGAGGACCTCCTCCGGCGCGGTGCGCACGTCGGTGAGCCGCGCGATGCCGACCGCGCGCAGGCGCGCCGCGGTCTTCGGCCCGACGCCCCACAGGGCGTCCACGGGAAGGACCTGCAGGAACCCCTCCACCCGCTCGGGCGAGATCACGGTCAACCCGTCCGGCTTCTTCCAGCCCGAGGCGATCTTGGCCAGGAACTTGTTCGGCGCCACGCCAGCCGAAGCCGAGAGCCGGGTCTCCTCCCGGATCGCGAGCTTCAAGCGCCTCGCGACGGTGACGCCCAGCGGCTCGCCCCAGGCGTTCTCCGTCACGTCCAGGTACGCTTCGTCGAGCGAGAGCGGCTCGACGAGCGCCGTCACGGTTCGAAACAGATCCAGGATCTGCTTCGACACGACGCCGTACTTCTTGAAGTCGGGCCGCACGACGACGAGCTCCGGGCAAAGGCGCACGGCCCTCGACATCGGGATGGCCGAGCGCACGCCGAAGCGCCGCGCCTCGTAGCTCGCCGCGCAGACGACGCCCCGGCTCTCGGGCGAGCCCCCCACGGCGACCGGCCGCCCTGCGAGCGTCGGATCATCCCGCTGCTCGACGGACGCGTAGAAGGCGTCCATGTCCACGTGCAGGATCTTGCGGGGCGGGGTCAGGTCTGGCATTTCGCCTTTGACCTTACGCCATACTGCCGCTCGAACCCCAGCGCATCGCGCCCCGAGTGGAAAGGCGAAATGCCAGACCTGACCCCCTACGTTCCTTCGCCCTCGTAGTAGTCGAGGCCCGAGTGGTCGATCACTTCTTCGCCCACCAGGATCCGGAGCGTGTTGGCGAGCTTCAGGTGCTGGACGAAGAGGTCGTGCTCGGGTTTCAGGTCCGAACGCGACATCGGCGACTTGAAGTAGAACGACAGCCATTCCTGGATGCCGGAAAGCCCCGCGCGGGAGGCGAGGTCGAGAAAGAGCAGCAGGTCGAGGACGACCGGCGCCGCGAGGATCGAGTCGCGGCAGAGGAAGTCGATCTTGATCTGCATCGGCTGGCCGAGCCATCCGACGATGTCGATGTTGTCCCAACCCTCCTTGGCGTCGCCGCGGGGCGGGTAGTACTCGATGCGGACTTTGTGGAAGTAGTCGCCGTAGAGCTCGGGGTAGAGCTCGGGCTGCAGGATCGCGTCGAGCACCGAGGCCTTCGAGACTTCCTTGGAGCGGAACGAGCCCGGGTCGTCGAGCACCTCTCCGTCGCGGTTGCCGAGGATGTTCGTCGAGAACCAGCCCTTGAGCCCGAGCATGCGGGCCTTCAACCCCGGCGCGATGATCGTCTTCATCAGGGTCTGGCCGGTCTTGAAGTCCTTGCCGGCGATGGGAACGCCCTTCGCCCTGGCCATGTCGGCGAGCGCGGGAACGTCCACGGTGAGGTTGGGAGCGCCGTTGGCGTAGGGGACGCCGCTCGCGATCGCCGCGTACGCGTAGATCATCGAGGGCGCTATGTCGGGCGAGTTCTCCTTCAGGCCTTTCTCGAAGGCTTCGAGCGTCTCGTGGACCGGCTTCTGCTGCGTGTAGACCTCGGTCGAGCCGCACCAGACCATGACCGCCCGCGCGGCGCCGCTCGAATGGCGGAAGCGGGCGATGTCCGCGACGAGCTCTTCGGCCAGATGCATCTTCGTTGGCGCTTTCTTCACGTTCGGGCCGTCGAGGTTCTTGACCCAGGCGCGCTCGAAGACGGCGGGCATGGGCTCGACCGACTGGAGCTCCGGGCGCACGGCGGTGAGCATGTCTTTGGACAGCACCCCTGCCTTGACGGCCGCCTCGTAGGCGTTGTCAGGAAAGATGTCCCAGCCTCCGAAGACGAGGTCCTCGAAGTTGGCCAGCGGGACGAGATCCTTGATGAGCGTGAAGCGCGGCTGCGAGCGCTTCCCGAGGCGCAGCTTCTGCATCTGCGTCACCGAGCCGATGGGCTGCGCGAGGCCCTTGCGGATGAGATGAACGCCGGCGATCAGCGTCGTCGAGACGGCGCCGAGCCCGGGCAGCAGCACCGCGAGCGGGCCGCTCGTGGGCGCGATCTTTCGCGCCAGCTCGGGGTAGAACGACGTGCGATCGCTCATGAAACGCTCCTTGAGCCCCGCCGTTCGCTCCACGCGATGCCGACGAGCGTGAGGAAATAGGTCGGCGTGGCGACGGCTGCCATGGCGACGAACCAGTGCGCCTTGCCGAAAAAAGACAGTATCAGAATGATGTAGATGAAGTCGCGACGCGACAGCGCGTCGGCGATGCGCGTGACCGTAGTCTCGCGGAGCAGAGCCACCGACGTGTAAAGCGGGCCGTCCTTCTTCCCGATCATGGTCCGCAGGTACACGAAGAGCGCCGACGCGAAGGTGCCGGCGACGGCCGAGAGTCCGAGCAGCAGCGGCCACGGCTCGCCGGCGGCGCGGCTCCAGCCCGCGCCCATCGCGGTGAAGACCGCCATGTGCACGACGTTGTCTCCCCAGAAGTCGAGCACGCCGCCCCACCTCGACTCCTGAAACTTCAGGCGCGCGAGCTCTCCGTCGCAGCCGTCGAGAATGGAGTGAAGCAGGAAGAGGAATCCGCCCACCGTCTGCCGCGCGGCGCCCGCCGGGAGAAAGAAGACCGAGCCCGCGAGGCCGATGCCGACCGAGATCAGGGTCATGGCATTCGGCGTGATCCGGGTTCCCGCGAGGAGCCGGCTGACGGCGAGCGAGATCTTGCGCTCGACGTGCCGGGACATGAAGCCCTCGGTGTCCTTTACGAGGTCCTGGAGGAGTCGCCTGCGGGCGGGCGCGAGGTCGGCTCGGGAGGCGATCGGGAGCCCGGCCGCCGAGCCGCCGGAGGCAATGGCCTTCAGATCCCTCCCCGTCACGACGACGTTCCAGGGCATGAACGTCGCGCCGGGCGGCGCCTCGGCCGCGAGCTCGGCCGGAGCGCCCGCGAGCGCGGCTCGGATGCCGGGCGTGGCGCCGACGACGAGCACGCGCGCAAAGCCCGCGCGTGCCGCGGCGAGAACGGTCCGCCGGATCATCGGGAGGCCGAGCAGGACGGTTTCGGGGGCGACCTGCGGCGGAGCCTCCGGCGCGACGAGCGCGAGAATCGGGCCCGCGCTCACCGGCGCCTCCGGGCGATGACGCGCTCGATCGGAAGCGGCTCGCCGCCCCGGCGGCTCGACTCCTTGGCGAGCGCGAGCACGTTGGCGCAGAAGGAAGCCTCGGCGAGATTGAGTCCGCGCGCCTTGGGCTCGTTGATCTCGCCGAGAAACTCCGCGATGACGCCGGCGAACCAGTCCGGATGGTGCGAGCCCTCGGAGAGGGAGGGGAATGTCCACTCCTGAAGCCGCCGGGTCCCGTCGGCATCCGAGAGCGCGAGCGTGCCGCCGTCGGCAACGAGCCTGCCGCCCGTGCCCCACAGCTCGACCCGGTTGGCGCGCTCCCCGGCGGCCCAGGTCAGGAAGATCTCCGCGGAAGCCTCCGGGTAGACGAGGAAGATGTCGGCCGTGTCCTCGATCGGAAAGTCGTGGTGCTTGCGGATCTCCAGGGTCGCGGCGATGGTGCGGGGCGCCGCCGGCAGCCACTGGGTTAAGACGTAAAGCGCGTGCCAGCCGTGGTCGACGAGGATGCCTCCGCCGGACTGCGCCGGGTCGACCCGCCAGTTGGGGGCGTCGCCGGCGGCGGCCGCGGGCCGCTCGCGAAGCGTCTCCCAGCGGACCCGCCGCGCCTCCCCGATCGCGCCGGAGCGCGCCAGCTCCGAGATCTTCGCGAGGACCGGCGCGTGCTTCCAGTTGTGCACGGTGAAGAGCGTGCGCTCCTTCTCGACCGCCATCGCGGGCAGGCCCCGAAGCTCCTCGGGCGAGAGAACGAGGGGCTTCTCGCACAGCACGTGGAGCGAGCGCGCCAGAGCCTGACGGACGAGCATCGCGTGCGTGTCCGGAGGCGTGCAGATGTCGATGAAGTCGAGGCGCTCCGTCGAGAGGAGGTCCTCGGCCGTGTCGTACCAGCGGGCCTCCGGGTAGGCCGCGGCCAGCGCCGCGCGCCGCTCGGGCCGCGCATCAGCCGCCGCGACGATGTCGACTTGTGCCGTCGCCTTCCATCCGGGGAGGTGGCCGTGGACCGCGACGTGGCCGACGCCGATGAGAGCGCCCTTCAGCACGACCGTCGCCTCCGCTCTCTCGCGATCTGCGGCCGTTGGCCGCCCCGGCGAGCGGCTCGCGCGGATGCGCGCTCGACCGCTTGCCTGATCCCCCCGACTGCGCGACGCCTCCCGCACGGCGAGGCCTCTCCTCAGCATTCGCTCGGGAGTCTTCTCGCGGTGCGAGCTGATGGATCAGTTCAGCTGGCGAACTATTGCTACCACTGCTGTCATCCCGAGCGCTGTCGAGGGATCTACCCCAGGGTTTCCAGCACTCGTTCTTGAGAACGCCATGTTTTCAGGACTGACCCCACGTCGTCCACAGGTCGATCTGGACGGGCCGGACGGCCGCGGAAAGAAGGACCAGGTCATTTCGCTGCTGAAAACCGCCGCAGGGAGAATGTGAACACGCACCTCGCTGACCGTGGTGGTCCAGCCATCAGCAGAAATACACCTTTTCAGGACTGACCCCACTCCCTCGCTCGCAGCTGCGCACCGGAGAGGGGCACGGGCGCGACGGCGTCGGCGTGGCCTCGGGCGCCGGAGCGGGCGTGACGGCGGCGGGAGGTGGCTCCAGGCTGGCCTCCCGAGGCGCCGTCGGACCGCTGTCGCTGCAGGCCACCGCAAGGGCCGAAACGATGACCCCAATCACTAACCGAGCTTTCATGGCTGACCCTTTTCTGAAGTGCGGAACTGCTGGTGCACTTCGCCCGTCAGGATGAGAGTTCTGAGGCGGGAAGTCCTGAGGGATGGTCAGGGGATCTCTGACTTTTCCCTAAGCGATGCGGGGCTTCCCCGGGGCTTCCCAGGTAAGATGAAGGCCCTTTCCGAATTCCAGATGCGGCTCAGCTTTAAGGATTGCCTCTTCGATGCGGATACACGAGAGGTATTCCGCGCCGGAAGACCTGTCCCGGTGTCTCCGAAGGCCTTCGGGCTTCTCGAGATCCTGATCCAGCGCCGGCCAGGCGCGGTTTCCAAGGACGAGCTTCACCAGCTTCTCTGGCCGGACACGTTCGTCTCCGATGCGAATCTGCCGAACCTGGTGGGCGAGCTGCGGGCGGCGCTGGGCGATGATTCGCGAAGCCCTCGAATCATACGGACGGTGCCGCGGTACGGATATTCCTTCTGCGCCGAGGCCGCCGGCGAGCCGCGCGGCCGCACTCACCCTTGTCCCTACCGGCTCATCTGGGGGAGCCGGGAGATCGCCCTCACACTTGGCGAGAACCTGCTCGGCCGCGACGAGAATGCGGTCGTGTGGATTGACGAGGCGCAGGTCTCCCGGCGCCACACCCGGATCTTAGTCGGCGAATCGAACGCCGTCCTCGAGGATCTCGGCAGCAGGAACGGAACCCGCCTGCGGGGAGAGAAGGTCGCCTCGGCCGTGGGGCTGGCCGACGGCGATCTCATTTCGATCGGGTCGGCTTCCCTCGTTTTTCGCGTCCTCCGCGAGACGGCCTCGACGGCTTCGGCGATCGGGGAAGACAAGACCGGAGACCGGGAGCCGTAATGGCTCTCGTCGCGGGATCGCGCCTCGGGCCCTACGAGGTCGTTGCTCCCATCGGGGCGGGCGGAATGGGGGAGGTCTGGCGGGCCCGGGACAACCGGCTCGGCCGAGACCTCGCGATTAAGGTTCTGCCCCCAGACGTGGCCGCCGATGCCGACCGCTTGAGGCGTTTCGAGAAGGAGGCACGCGCGGCCTCCTCTCTCAACCATCCCAACATCGTGACGGTCTACGACATCGGGACGGCGGACTCGATCTCCTACATCGCGATGGAACTGGTAGAGGGCAGGACACTGCGCGAGTTGCTGGCGGCGGGTCCGCTTCCCGTCCGGAAGCTCCTCGGCATCGCCGCGCAGATCGCGGATGGCCTGGCCAAGGCCCACGCCTCAGGGATCGTGCACAGGGATCTGAAGCCCGAGAACGCCATGGTTACGGGAGATGGCCTGGTCAAGATCCTGGATTTCGGCCTGGCGAAACTGGCGCGCCCCGAACTCGAAGCCGGTCTGCCGACGCAGGCTCCGACGGTTTCCCAAGGGACCCGGCCGGGCATCGTGATGGGGACCGTCGGCTATATGTCTCCCGAACAGGCTTCGGGGCACCCGCTGGACTACCACTCCGACCAGTTCTCCTTGGGCTCGATCCTCTACGAGGCGGCGACGGGCAAGCCACCCTTTCGCCGCGCAACGGCTGCGCAGACTCTGGCCGCCATCATTGCCGACGAGCCGGATCCCATCGCGGCCGCCAACCCGGCGGTCCCGGCGCCGCTGCGTTGGATCGTCGAGCGCTGTCATGCCAAAGAACCGCAGGAGCGTTACGCCTCGACGGAGGATCTCGCCCGGGAGCTGCGAACTCTGCGGGAGCATCTCTCCGAGGCGACGTCGGGCCCCGCGGCGGTCGCCGACGAGGGACGAGCCCCGAACAGGGTGAGGCGCCTCTGGCCGCTGCTGGCGATCCCGCTGGCTCTCGCGGCGGCGGTCTTCCTTTCCTTCCGCGCCGGCGAGAAGAAGGCGGAGAGGCCGTTCCCCTCCTTTCAGCGGCTCACGTTCCGCCGCGGGACCACCTGGTCGGCGCGATTTGCGCCCGACGGTAAGACGGTCGTGTATGGCGCGGCCTGGGAGGGGCAGCCCGTCCGTCTCTTTTCGACGCGTGCCGAGAGGCCGGAGTCGAGCTCTCTCGACCTGCCGGAAGCCGACCTCCTGGCGATCTCGACGCGCGGGGAGATGGCTGTCTGCCTGCGGCCACGCATGCGTAACAGCGCGGGCCAGCGGCGCGGAACGCTCGCCCGCGTCCCGCTCATGGGCGGGGCGCCGCGGGAGATCCTGGAGGACGTTCAGGGGGCCGACTGGTCGCCCGACGGCGCAGAGCTCGCCGTCATCCGCTGGGTCGGGCAGCGGCGGCGGCTCGAGTTTCCAATCGGGAAGATCCTCTACGAGGCGGACAGGATCCACTCTCCGCGCGTTTCGCCGAAGGGAGACCTGGTCGCCTTTTTCGAAGCGGATGAAAAAGGCTTGCGCCTGCGCGTCGTGGACCGGAAGGGCACGGTGAGGACCGTCGACGAGGGAGGCTGGGGGTTCTCGCTCGCCTGGCGGGCAGACGGCCAGGAGATCTGGTACGCGCCCAGCGAGACCTGGGGAGGGATTCGTGCCGTGGCGCTTTCGGGAGGCAAACGCGTCGTGTATCCGGGATTCCCGGCTCCCGCTTTCGGAGAGATTCAGGACATCTTCTCGGACGGCCGCGTTTTGATGTGGCTGGGAGAGGTCCGAAGGGGGATGGTCGCTCTGCCTCAGGGCGAGACGCGCGAGCGCGACATCTCCTGGTTTGCCGACTCGGATCCCAGTGAGATCTCCTCCGACGGCCGCATGGTGCTCTTCACCGATGAAGGAATGATCTTCCTGCGCGCGACCGACGGCGCCTCTCCCGCGATTCAGCTCGGCCGGGGCCACGGTTTCGCGATGTCACCCGACGGAAAATGGGTGGCGGCGTACGCTCGGCGTTCGGGCAGTGGGCAGCCCGAGATCACGCTTCTGCCCACGGGAGCCGGAGAATCGCGGACCCTCAAGGGCGGCGGGATCCTCTATTCCAATGGCGGCCTCTGGCCTCCGGACGGCAGGAGACTCCTCCTCCACGGCAGGCAGCCGGGCCGCCCGCTGCGGACTTTCGTTCAGGAGGTCGCCGGAGGCAACCCGCGCCCCTTCACGCCGGAAGGCGTTAGGGCCGTCGATTTCTCGCCAGACGGCAAGCTCATCCTGGCAAAGGACGAGGAAGGAAGACTCTTCCTCTTCCCCGCAGAGACAGGACCCGCCCGTCCGGTGCCAGGACCGCTCGAGCCGAGCTGGAACATGACCTTCAGCGCCGACGGGCGGTCCTTGTTCGTCGTCGAGAGTCTGGCCTCCTCGGCGCGGGTTTTTCGCCGAGACATCGCGACCGGCCGGCGGGAGTTGTGGAAGGAGATCTCCGTGTCCGATCCTGCCGGTGTGTTGATGTTCGAGCCGCACCTGGCCCGCGACGGGAAGTCCTACGTCGCCGCCTGTTGGTCGCTCAGAACGAACCTCTACTTGGTCGAGGGGTTGAAGTGATCGCCGTCGGGGCGCGGCTCGGGCCCGTGTCGATGACTTTTCGAGTCTTCCGACACGCCCCCGGCCGCGTCGAGCGGCCGCTCAGATGTCGCCCACTTCGAGAAGCCGCAAGTCCGGGACGTCCGAAAAGTCACGCGGGTTGAGCGTCCAGAGAGCTGCACGCTGCGTCAGCGCGCAGGCCGCGATAGCCAGATCGATCTCGCGGCCGCGGGGACTTCGCACGGTGCGATAGAGCCGGGCGGCCAGAGAAGCTTCATTTTGTCCAAAGGCGACCGCCGAGGCTCCCGGAAACAGGGAGCTGACGATCCCCGCAGCAGACGGAGGCGGAGCCAGCGGCCAGTTTCGGATGGAGAAGAACGCCTCACATATCTGGCCGAGAGGCGAATACATGCTGATCGCGCTCCCCAACGTCGACGGCAGTTTCACCGCGACCCTGTTTCTGCCGAATCAGGGAGAAGAAAGCTTCCAGGCCCTGACGACTCCCGAGGCCGTTGACGCGCTCTTCGAACGCCGATTCGCCGACGCGATTCCGCTCATGCCCCGCCTCGGCGAGGACTTCTTCGGAAATCCCACCGGCCATCTGGAGACGATCCGCTGCGAGCCCTGGTCGTTCGAGGAACA
>JBKJWL010000250.1:0-54083 GCA_046716885.1 Thermoanaerobaculia bacterium
TAGTCGCCGCCGATCTTCACCTCGTGGTTCTGGACGTACATGGTGAACGATCCGGCGTAGGCCTCGCGCTTGGACGAGTTGTTGACCGTCGGCCCGAAAACCGAGCCGAAGCCGCCCCGTCGCACGAAGCTGCTGCCCGTGGCCGAGCCGGTGTAGTCGAGAAGCTGCGAAAGGTTCACCTGGTTGGGGTTGGTCGTGAAGCGATCCTTGTGCTGCGAGTACTGCAGTGTCAGGATGCCGAACGAGCCGAAGAGCTGGTTCAACCGAGCGCCGTAGTCCGGCCCGCCCGTGTCCCGCCGCCCCCCGTAGGTGATGGGGTTCAGGCTCGTCGGGACGTTCAAGACCCCTTCCTGCGTCTGCGCATCCGAGAAGTACGTGCCGACGAGGCTGGTGCCCTGCAGGAGGTTGAAGGTCAGCTTTGACGAGAACTTGTTCTGAAAGTAGCTGACCGGGAACTCGTGCCCGAACGTCGTGGTGTTCTGCACGTCGAGCGTCTGCACGTTCTGGTCGACCTTGACGCGGTTGTACGCGCCGAAGAACCAGACCTTGTCCTTCCACATGAAGCCGCCGAGGTCGATACCCCACTCCGTCCGGTTGTCCTTCGAGAGGGCGTTGTTCAGAAACTGCACGTCGCCCGTCTCGGAGAATTCCGGCGTGTCGTAGTTCGCGGGGTTGGCGTTGGCCAGGTCCGCCCGCATTCCTGTGTCGTTGTAGTAGCCGAAGACGCCGCCGTGGAACTCGTTACCACCCGACTTCGTGATGACGTTGATCACGCCGCCGGTGTTCCGGCCGTACTCGGCCTGGTAACCGCCGGTCTTCACTTCGACTTCCTGGATGAACTCGGTGTTGATGTCCTTGCCCTGGAAGCCCTTGATGACGTTGGTCGTGTTGACGCCGTCGATCAAGAACAGGTTCTCCGCCGAAGTCGATCCGTAGATCGAGATCCCCAAAGAACGGCCCTGCGTCTCGCCGAAGTCCGCCTGGACGCCTGGCTGAACGAAGACGACGGAGGCGTAGTTCCGGCCTACCGGCAGGTTTTTGACGACCTTCGCGCTGAAGTTGCTGCCCTGGGTCGTCGACGTCACGTCCACCAGCGGCGCCTCGCCCGTGACGGTCACTTCGGCCGTCGTCGAGAGCGACAGCTGCAGGGCGACGCTCGCCGTCGAGCCGAGGGTGACCGTCGCGTTCTTCTGAACGCTGCCGAAACCCGAGAGCGACGCCACCACCTTGTAGGGGCCCGGCGGAACGCTGGGGAAGCGGTAGCGGCCGTCGGCCGACGTGACGGCGGTGCGCATGCCCTGCAGGTTAGGGCTCGTGAGCTCCACGGTCACGCCCGGCAACGGGGCGCCGCTCTGATCGGTGACCGTTCCCTCCACCGTTCCGGTCGTCTGTGCGAAGACGGCTACCGGAGCGAGGAGCAGAAGGCACACCGAAAGAGCCAGGCTAAATCGGTAGGCAGACTTCATTCCCATCCTCCTTTTCAAAACTGATTGCGGGTTGTAGAACCAAAGGACCTGTTCACAGCCTGAAAACAAAGCAATGTCATTGCCACCTTTTTCCAAGAAGTTTCAGAACTGTAACTGATTGACCTGCCTCAACAAAAGAGAAATCATGGACAGAGCTCCGGAAAACCGAAGCCGAATTGGTTGGATAGGTATTCGGTTTCTTGGATATCTGACTGGTCAGTCAGCACAGGGACGAAGGGTCGATTAGCCGTGCCAAACGTCAGGTTTCGAGCCGCGTCAGGACCGCGAGACGAGCGCCGCCGTCGACGGCCTGTCCGGCATCGACCGACAGGCGGACCACCGTTCCGCCCCGAGCGGTCCGTATCTCGTTCTGCATTTTCATGGCTTCGAGGACCATGAGCAGGGCGCCGGGTGCCACCTGCTCCCCCTCGGCCACGGCGACCTCGACGACCCGCCCCGGCATGAGGGCCAGGATCTCCTCGTCCCCCGTCTCGGCCCCGCCGCGGTCGGCCGCGTGCGCCAGGCGGTCCCGCAACGGCTCCGCCAGGGCGATCCTCCGGCTCGATCCGCCGGTCACGACCTCGACATCGCCCGGCCCGGCCGGGAGTGCACGCCCGCAGATCTGGCGGCCGCTCTCGAACAGCAGCGAAAGACGCCCGTCCGGGAGCGCGACGAGCTCGGCGACATCGCGAGCGCCGCGGCCGGTGAAAACGCAGCGGGGCGGGTCGAGCTCGAGGGCGATCTCCTCCGGGCCGTTGGCGCCGCGGTAGATCAAGACGAAGTGGCGCATCAGCGAAGGGCGTCCCGGCGGGCCGCCAGCCTCCAGGCGGATCCTGCGGCGTCGACACCGGGCGGGGGCGGCGCCTCCTGCGAGGCCAGGCCCGCGCCGGCGAGCCAGATTTCGCCGGACGAAGGCTCGCTCGCGTCGAGCAGCCCTTCGGCCAGCCGGCGATCGAGCCACTGCACGTCGAAAGCTGCGCGCGCGAAATCCGCGTCGGCGACGAGCGCGCGGAAGAGCGGCAGAGTCGTCTCGACGCCCGTGATCTCGTAGTCCGACAGCGCCCGCGAGAGCCGGGCGATCGCGGCCGGCCGGTCGGCTCCGTGCACCACGAGCTTGCCGAGCATCGGGTCGTAGTCGATCGGGACGACCGACCCCGCCTCGACGCCCATGTCGTGGCGAATGCCGGGCCCCTGCGGCAGACGCAGGTGCTGGATCCTCCCGGGAGAGGGCGCGAACCCGCGCCGCGGGTCCTCGGCGTACACGCGGCACTCCAGCGCGTGGCCGCGGGGAGAGAGGCCGGCTGGATCGAATGGGAGCGGCTCTCCGAGCGCGATCCGGATCATCGCCGTAACCAGGTCGACGCCCCAGACCTCCTCGGTCACGGGGTGCTCGACCTGGAGCCGCGTGTTCATCTCGAGGAAATAGAAGGCGCCGTCCGGCGCCAGCAGGAACTCGACGGTGCCGCAGGAGACGTAGCCGACGGCGCGCGCGGCCGCGAGGGCCGCGGCATAAAGCCGCGCGCGGAGGGCGTCGTCCACGGCCGGCGACGGGGTTTCCTCCACGACCTTCTGGTGGCGGCGCTGGAGGCTGCACTCGCGCTCCCCGAGCGCGGCGAGAACACCGCGCGCGTCGCCGATCACCTGGACCTCCACGTGCCGCGGGCGCTCGATGAGCTTCTCGGCGTAAATCGCCCCGTCGCCGAAGGACGCCCGCGCCTCGGAGGACACGCGCGCGAACGACGCCTCCAGCTCCGACTCCGCGTCGACCCGCCGCATCCCCTTGCCCCCCCCGCCTGCGGAGGCCTTGAGAAGGATGGGATAACCGGTTTCCTGCCCGAAGCGCGCGAGCTCGGCGGCGCTCTCGGCGGGCCGCGTCGTTCCCGGCACGACAGGGACGCCCGCCTTGCGCATGAGCTCGCGGCCGCCGGTCTTGGATCCCATCGCCGCGATCGACTCCGGGCTCGGGCCGACGAAGGTCAGCCCCGCCCCGGCGCACGCGCGCGCGAACGCGGCGTTCTCGGCGAGGAAGCCGTAGCCGGGGTGGACGAGCCCCGCTCCGGATTTCCGGGCCGCCTCGAGCAGCGCCGGCACCGACAGGTAGCTCTCCCGCGCCGGCGCGGGCCCGATCCGCACGGCGTAATCGGCCATCGCGACGTGGGGAGACCGGCGGTCGGCGTCCGAGTACACCGCGACCGTCTCGATCTCGAGGTCGCGGCAGGCCCGGAAGATGCGGACCGCGATTTCGCCGCGGTTGGCGACGAGCAGGCGCATCCGGCTACAGCGGGATGTTCCCGTGCTTCTTGCGCGGCAACTGGACCCGCTTACCCTCCAGGAGCTGGAACGCCGCGATCAGCTTCGGGCGTGTCTCGGAAGGCTCGATGATGTCGTCGACGTATCCCCGCCGGGCCGCGATGTACGGGCTCGTGAAATTGGCCGAGTACTCGGCGACCTTGGCGGCGCGCGCCTCGGGAGGCGCGTCCCCGTCGAGCTCCCGCCGATAGAGGATATTGACCGCGCCCTCGGGCCCCATCACCGCGATCTCGGCCGTGGGGTACGCGAAGTTGAAGTCCGTCTCGATGTCCTTCGAGAGCATGACGCAGTACGCGCCGCCATAGGCTTTGCGCGTGATCACCGAGACTTTGGGCACGGTCGCCTCGGCGAACGCGTAGAGCAGCTTCGCCCCGTGCCGGATGATGCCGCCGTACTCCTGCTGCGTTCCGGGGAGAAAACCGGGCACGTCCTCGAAGACGAGGAGCGGGATGTTGAACGCGTCGCAGAAACGGACGAACCGCGCCCCCTTCACCGACGCGTCGATGTCGAGCACACCCGCCAGGTACATCGGCTGGTTCGCCACGACGCCGACGGCGCGGCCGGCCAGGCGGATGAACCCGACGAGGATATTGCGGGCGAACCCTGCATGCGCCTCCAGGAAGACCCCCTCGTCGGCGACGCGGCGGACGAGCTCCCCCATGTCGTAGGGACGATCCGGCTCCTCGGGAATGAAGGTGTTGAGGTCGGCGCTCACGCCCGGAGGCTCGCGCGGCGGGCGCCGCGGGGCGTCGTCCAGATTGTTCGCGGGCAGATAGCCGAGGAGCTCCCGGATGCCCGCCAGCACTTCCTCGTCACTCCTGCGGACGAAGTGGGCCACGCCCGACACCGTCGAGTGCGTGCGGGCCCCGCCGAGCTCCTCCTTCGTGACCTCCTCGTGCGTCACGGTCTTGATGACGTCCGGGCCCGTCACGAAGAGGTACGAGGTCTTCTCCGTCATGAACACGAAATCGGTGATCGCGGGCGAGTAGACCGCTCCCCCGGCGCACGGCCCCAGGATCGCGGAGATCTGCGGGACGACCCCGGAGGCCCGCGTGTTGCGGAGAAACACCTTCGAGTAGCCGGCCAGCGAGACGACGCCTTCCTGGATCCGGGCGCCCCCGGAGTCGTTCAAGCCGATGATCGGCGCCCCGTTCTGGACCGCGAGGTCCATCACCTTGCAGATCTTGTCGGCGTTGGATTCCGAGAGCGATCCGCCGAAGACCGTGAAGTCCTGGGCGAACACATACACCGGCCGGCCGTCGATCGTGCCGGCGCCGCAGACGACGCCGTCGCCGGGCACCTGCGTGTTCTCGATCCCAAAGTCGAGGCAGCGATGCGTCACGAAGGGGTCGAGCTCGAGGAAGGACCCGGGATCGAGCAGGAGGGCGACGCGCTCGTGGGCCGTCAGCTTTCCTTCGGCGTGCTGGCGCTCGACGCGCTCGCGATCTTCTCCCTGGCGGCGGCTCTCGCGCAGGGCCTCGAGGTCCGCGATGCGTTTATCGAGGGTCATTCCGAGTCGTGAGCCGTCAGCCGTGAGCCAGCGAGCCTCACAGCACGATCCCCCGCTGCTCGGCGAGCTTGCGCCGGATGCGGCGGAAGAGCTCGTGGCCGTCCACGCGGCCCGCGGCGATCTCCTGGCGGGCGCCTTCCATCATGCGCCGCGCCTCCTCGTCGAGGGTGCGTTCCTTCTCGGCCTCGCCCTCGAGCGCCGCGACCACCACCTCCCGAAGAGCGCCGGGCGCTTTCTCCGAGAAGAGCTTGCGCGTCGAGAGCCCCCGCGCGGCCCGGCCCGCGATGAAGTCCCTGCGCGTGTCCGCCAGGCTCATATCTCCCCCGCGCGGATGTTATTACACTGCATCCGTGGACTGGGACGAGACCGCCATTGAGCGTTGGCTCGAGCCGCTCGCCTCGCGGCCGGGCGAGCTTGCCGAAGTTTTCGGCGAATCTCTGTGGGAGCTCACGCTCGAGTGGCGCGACGGCGCCGTGAGGGAGATCGGTTTCCGGCAGGAAGAGGGCACGGGAGCACGCTGGCGCCACGCGGGAAGTGAGCAGTTCGTCTTCGTGGCGGGCACCGAGGAATCGTCGGTGCGCGAGGCGGTCAGGGCGCTGCGCGCGGCGGCCGGGCGCGACACGCTTCCGATCCGCCCCTCCCGCGCCGGCGCCTCGCCGCCGGATGGGCCGCCGTCCCTCGACCAGGACCGCTGGTCGCGCCGGCTCTCGGCCGCCTTCGCCCGCCACGCCCCGCGCCACCGATTCCGATGGCGGATCCGCGAGACCGAGCGGCGCGTCGTGGCGGCGGGCCGGCCGGCCTCGGTCGCCCGCCGCCGCCTCCTCTCGCTCGAGGGACGCTTCACCGCGGCCTCCCGGCCTGGAGACGAGGAGCGGGATTTTTCTTTCCACGCGCCGGACGCCGACGCGACGGTCGACGAGCTGAAGGCGGCCCTCATCGCGGCGGGTGCCGCACGCGACCGCGCTGTTCCAGCCCTCGCCGGAGAGAGCGACGTCGTACTGGCGGGGGGATCCGCCGCCGTGCTCTTCCACGAGATCCTGGCCCACCCGCTCGAGGCCGACGCGGACCCCTCCCCGCTCTCGGCGCTGCCCGACGCGCGCGTGGCGGTTTCGGAGCTCGAGGTGCACGACGACCCCAGGCGCCTCGACCTCTTCGGCGGGTACGAAAGCGACGACGAGGGCACCGCGCCGCGGGCGGTCCGGCTCGTGCACTCCGGCCGTATCGGCTCGCGCCTGACGGATCGCGCGCACGCCGGGCCGCAGGGCTCGACCGGCCACGGGCGCCGCGCGGGTCCCGCGGAGCCGCCGCTGCCCCGCTCCTCCAACCTCGTCGTCGCCGCTGGCTCGGCCACAGCGGAAGAGCTCCTGCGCCGGCTCGGAAACGGCCTCTGGATCGAAGAGTTTCGCGGCGGGTCGGTGGACCTGGCCGGCGGGACGTTTCGCGTCGCCTTTCCGCGCGCGCGCCGGGTGCGACGGGGGCGGTTCGCGGACGAGATCGGCCCGGGAGTGCTCGCCGGCGAGATGCTGCCCGCTCTCGAGAACATCGAGCCGGTCGTCGGCCGCGACGTGCGCGTGTGCCGGAGCCTCGGGTGGTGCGCCCGGGGCGGGCAGGTCATCCCCGTCCAGGGAGCCGCGCCGGACATCCTGATCCGCCGGCTGGCAGTCCGGCCCGCGCTGTGACGGAGGAGACGCTCTGCGGGGAGCTCGAGCGCCGGGCTCCCGGGCAGTGGGAGCTGTACCGTAAATCTGCCGAGTCCCGCCAGATCGAGGCCTCCCGCTCCCTGCGCCGTGTCCTCTGGAGGCGCGAGGAGGGCTGGGCGGCGCGCTGGTGGGAATCGGGCGCTCCGCGCTTTGCGGCGGCGGCGGGGGCGGACAGGCTCGCCCTCGCGATCCCGCAGGCCGCGCTCCTCCCCGCCGCCGGTGACCCACCGCCCGAGTGGCCTTCCCGCGCCTCGCCGATGCCCGTGGAAAATCCGGTCGAGCCGCCTCCGGACGTCTTCGAGGAGCTCGTGCGCGCGGTCGCAGCGGCTTCCCGCGGGCAGGCCCGACTCGCCTTCCTCGGCCTCCGAAGGGGCGAGGCCGCGGAGCGCGTCGTCAACGGCGCGGGCCTCGACGTCGCACAGCGCCACCAAACGTTCGACGGCGTCGCCCAGGCGATCGGACGCCAGGGCAGCCGCGCGCACGAGGTCCGTCTGCCCTTCCGGTGGCGCGAGGCTCCTGAGATCGAGGTGCTGGCCCGGCGTCTCTCCGACGCGGCGACGCTGCCGCTGGCGGATCGGCCGGCCCCGTTCGCGCACGGCCAGTGGCTGCTCGATCCCGGCGTGGCCGCGGGCATCCTCGCTGCGCTCGCGCCGCTCTTCACCGCCGAACGGCCCCCCCGCTGGATGGGACGGGGCCGCATCGCGGCTCCTGGGCTGGCGATCGCCGACGACGCGTCGAGCGACGCCCCGTTCGACGGGGAGGGAGTTGCGACGCGGCGCGTCCTCCTGGTGGAGGACGGCGAGATCGCGGGGCACCTCTACGACCTGCGCGCCGCGGCGAGGGCCGGAACGCGCTCCACGGGACACGGCGTGCGGCCGTCCTTCCGCACTCCCCCCTCCGTCTCTCCCCGGCGCCTCTTCTTCGAGGCGCGCACGCCGGTGGCGCCGGAACGGCTACTGGCCTCGGTCGGCAGGGGACTCTTCGCAGCGGCGCTGACGGCGCCCGTCCGCGTCGACCTCGAGGGGGACCGCTACGAGGTCGAGTTCACCGGGATCTCGCTTGTGGCGGGCCGCGCGCAGGGTCCCGTCGCCGGCGCGCGCGCCGCGGGCCGGATCTCGGAGCTGCTGCGCCGGATCACGGGCCTTTCGACCGACCTGCAATTCTTCGCGGCGCCATTTCTGGCGGGAGCGCCTACGGTGCTCGTGGAGAGGGCGAGCTTCGAATAGCTGTCCGCTGACAGCGGACAGGTCCTAACTCGGCTCGACTTCCACCGAGTACGGCGGAGTGGGCGTGGGCTCGGGTACGGTCTCGGGCTCGCCCGGGTCACCCATCGGCTCCATCTCCTGAGGCGGGGGCGTCGTTACCGGGGCGGGCGCGGCCGCGCTCGGGGGCCGCGGTGTGCGAGCCATTCGGGGCGGCCGAGCGCCCGGCGTGCGGGCACGTCCGCCGAGAACAGATCCTCCGGCCTCGCCCGCGGCCGGCGGCCGCTCAAAACGCCGCGCCGGCGGCCTGCCGCTGGTGTCTGGAGCGCCGGCGGCGGGCGCGCCGCTCGGTCCGATCTCTTGAGGCTCGGGCTCCTGCTCGCTTTCCTCCTCGCCAGCCTCCTCAGCGGAAAGCGCCCGGTCGACCGGAACCTGCCGGAACCGGGCTTCCTCGGCGAACACCTGGTCGCTCTCGATCGACGTGGTCGCCAGATCGCGAGGGTAGTTCTGGACCGAGGCCAGGTAGAGGAGCTCGGCGTCCACGACGAGCGGGTTGCGCCGGACCTCGCGCATGGACGGATCGATCCGCAGCGCGATCGCGTACTCGCTCACGGCGGCGTCGGCACGGCCCTGCCGTTCATAGAGGCGGCCGAGCCGGAACCGCGAAGGGGGGAATCCGGGCTTGCGCGCGATCGACTTCTTGTACGCCGAGACGGCCGCTCCCGTCTTCCCCTCCGTCTCGCGGAGCAGGCCGAGGTTGTACAACGCGATGAAGTTGGTCTTGTCGAGCCTGGCCGCGAGCTCGTACTGCTCGGCGGCCTGTTCCGGAAAGCGCCGCTTCGCAAGGAGGTTCCCGAAGTCGTTACGCAGGGCGGGGTCGTCGGGCGAGACCTCGATGCGGCGCTCCTGCTCGACGATCTGGTCGTCCAGGTGATTCCCCGGCACCAGGTACTTCCGGTAGAAGGGCTCGGGCGCCCGGGCGTTACCGGCCTTCTTGTCTTGACCGACGCCGGCAACCGCAGCGAGCGCCAGGACAAAGGCTCCGATCCAGTTTTTCATGGCGTGCTCCGTGGCTTCTTTTTCGCGATCAATCGCACCCGCCCGTCGCGCTCGGCCACGTCGAACACGACGTCCGCCGCGCCGAGGCGCTCCCTGACTTTTCGCCGCTCGCGCTCGAGCCCCTCCAGGAATCCCTCCAGCCGGTAGCCGCTGACGTCTTCTCCCCGCGCCTTCTTGGCGGCCACGTAACGCTCGAAGAGATCCCGGTCGGAATCGGCCGGGAGGGCACGCCGCTCTTCTTCTACGGAAGCGGCCTGCGCCGCGTTGGGCCTCGGCGAGCCCGACGCCGCGGCGGGCTCCCGAAAGTGGCCGTAGATCCCCGGCCTGCGCCCGGCCTCTTTCTCGGCCTGCAGCCGCTCCCAGCGCTCGAGCAGCGCGGAGAATCGCCCCTGCAGCGACGAAAACCGGTACCGCTCGCCAGCCGACATGGCCTCCGAGGCGTTGAGGCGCCGGATCATCTCCTCGATGCGCCGGCGGGTTTGCACCGGGGGCCTGGGGACCGATCCGTAGAGGAAGGCGTCGCACTCGGCCGTCATCCTCCGGATGGCCTCCTCGAGCACGTGCAGCTCCCGCTCGAAGCCTGAGCTGCTCACGGAAACGACGCCCCATTCGCCCGGATTGCCACCGTCTCCTATAGTAAAGGAACCGTGAGCAATCCGGCCGGGCCCGCGCCCCTTGACCTCCATCCCCCTTCGATGGACGCCCTTCTGCACGAGGAAGCCGCGGCCGGCCCTTTGACCCGCTTCGGGCGCGAGGCGGTCAAGGAGGAACTGCGCCGGGCCATCGCGGCCGGCGGCAGGCAACCCGAGGCGCTCTGGGAAACGGCGCGCGCCGCCCTCGACCGGCGCTTCGCGCCGACGCTGACCCGCGCGATCAACGCCACGGGGATCCTCCTGCACACGAATCTGGGGCGTGCGCCTCTTTCCGACGAGGCCCGCGCGGCGATCGAGGAGGCTGCGGCCGGCTACAGCACGGTGGAGTACGCGCCGGCCTTCGGCGCGCGCGGCAAGAGGCAAGACCACGTGCGCGGCCTCGCCCGAGATCTCTTCGGCTGCGGCGACGCGATCGCGGTCAACAACAACGCGGCCGCCGTGCTCCTCGCCCTCGCGGCGCTGGCCCGCGGAAAGAGCGTGATCGTGTCGCGCGGCGAGCTCGTCGCCATCGGCGGCTCCTTCAAGATCCCCGAGATCCTGGAGGCTTCGGGAGCCCGTCTCCACGAGGTCGGCACGACCAACCGGACGACCGCGGAGGACTACCGGCGCGCCTTCTCGTCCGAGGTCGCGCTGCTCCTCTCCGTGCACCCGTCTAACTACGAGATCCGCGGTTACACCGGCCGCCCCTCCCCCGCGGAGCTTTCGGCGCTGGCGCGCGAGGCGGGCGTGCCATGGCTGCACGACCAGGGCACCGGGTGCGTCGTTGCCCTCGAGGAGTTCGGCGTCCCCTCTGAACCGACGGTTTCGGAATGTCTCGCCTCGGGGGCCGATCTGGTGACCTTCTCGGGCGACAAGCTCTTCTCGGGTCCCCAGGCGGGATTCCTCGTGGGTCGCGAAGACCTCGTGGCCCGCGCCGCGGCCCATCCGATCGCTCGGGCCGTGCGCCCCGACAAGCTGACGCTGGCGGGTCTCTCGGCGACGCTCGCGGGCTGGAAAACGGGAGCCTGGCGGCGGTTTCCGGTCTATCGGGCGGCCGGGTCGCCCCTCGAGGATCTGGAGGAACGGGGAGCCCGCATCCTCGCCGGCCTGTCCGCGGAGGGCGATCTGCGCGTGTCGCTCGAGCCCTCGCAGGCCGCTTTCGGCGGGGGAACCAGCCCCGAAAAGCTCTTCGAATCGCGCGCGATCTCCGTGGCCCATCGCCACCTGTCCCCCGACGCGATCACGGAACGGTTGCGCGCGCTCTCGCCTCCCGTCGTCGCCCGCGTCGAACGCGACCGCGTGCTGCTCGATCTGCGCTCGATACAGCCCGAGGAGGATCCGGCCGTGGCGGCGGCTCTCGGCGCACTCTCGCATCCGGCGTGACCGACGCCGCCGAGGGCTTCGTGCGTTCGCACGTCATGTCAGGGAAATCCGCCTGGACTCCTGAACGCGGTGCCATAATTCACCGATGATGCGACGCGTAATTCAGGCGTTCTGGCCGGTGGGGATTCTGCTGCTGGTGGCCGCCGTGCGGATGGCGGGCTGCAGGAAGGCGGAGCCGGCGGGTGCCACGCGGCCAACTCCCCGCATTCCGCGGATCGAGTCCGACTTCACCCCGCCCCCGTCGCCTCCGCCCGTGACCTGGCCTCCCGGCGTTCCCCCACCCGCGCCGACGTTCTCGGGCTAACGGGGGGGGGGTCAGGCCTCGCCCAGGCCGTGCTCCCGGAGCTTCGCCTCAAAGCGCCGGGCCGTGAGCCCCGCAGCGGCCGCCGCGGCCGTACGGTCTCCCTTCGTTCTCTCCAGCGCGCGCACCAGCCAGAGCCGCTCGGCCGCGGCTGCCGCGCGGTCCCGGGCTGCCTCGAGCGTCTCCTCGCGCGCGGCCTCCAGCAACGGTGTGTCGGGGCCCAGACGCAGGTCCTTTTCTTCGATCGCGTCGGCCTCTGCCAGGATGATGGCCCGCTCCAGGCAGTTGCGGAGCTCCCGGACGTTGCCCGGCCAGTCGTACACGTGGAGCCTCTCGCGCGCGGCGGGAGCCAACGGGAGGAAACGCTTGCCGAGCCCCTGCGCGAGGTTCTGAAGGTACCAGTCTGCGATGGGGTCGATGTCCTCGGGCCTCTCCCGCAGCGCCGGGATGCGGATCGGGAATACCCGCACGCGGTAGAAAAGGTCTTCGCGAAAGAGACCCTGCGCGACGAGCTTCTCGAGGGGCCGGTTCGAGGCCGAGAGAATGCGCACGTCCACCTCGATCGAGATGGTCCCGCCGACACGATGAAAGGAGCGTTCCTGCAGAACGCGCAGGAGCTTGCCCTGGGTCGCCGGGGACAGCTCGCCGATCTCGTCGAGGAAGACGGTACCGCCGTCGCCCAGCTCGAACTTGCCCATGCGCCGGGCGGCGGCGCCGGTGAACGCGCCGCGCTCGTGGCCGAAGAGCTCGCTCTCGAGCAAGGACTCCGGGATCGCCGCGCAGTTGATGGCGACGAAGGCGCGATCCCGGCGCGGCGAGAGCGCGTGGATGGCCTGGGCAAAGAGCTCTTTCCCGGTTCCGCTCTCCCCTTCGAGGAGCACGGTCGCGTCGGTCGAGGCCACGCGTTCGGCCTCGGCACGGACGGCGCGGATCGCGGCCGACTCTCCGATGATCGCCGGCATCGAGCGGGGCCGAGCGTCCGCGAAGAGCAGGGACTCGCGTGAGCGCGCCCGCCGCTCCAACGCGCGCGAGACGAGCAACCGCAGCAGGTCGGGGTCCACCGGCTTGGTGATGAAGTCCTCGGCGCCGTGCTTCATCGCCTCCACCGCTGTCTCGATCGAGCCGTACGCGGTCATGACGAGGACGGGGAGGGTCGGGTCGAGCGCCCGCGCGGCGTCGAGAACGGCAAGCCCGTCGGCTCCGGGCAGGCGCCAGTCGGTGAGAACGAGATCCAGCCGTTCGCCCCCGCGCAGCCGTTCGACGGCCTGCGAACCGCTCGCCAGGCCGAGGACCGAAAGGCCTTCGGCCTTGAGCATCTCCTCGAGCATCGCGCGCAGGGAGTCCTTGTCCTCGACGATCAGGATCCGACGGGGCATGATCTTGAAAGAGTAGCCGGTTCGGAGGGGAGCCGGAAGCGGAAGCCGCGGACAGGCGGCGCCAGGCTCTACCGGTTCGGGGGCTTGGGCTGCTGGTCCGGGTTGGCTGGGCCGGGAATGTAGCCCGTCTTCCCATCGGCCGGCGCCTGGAAGCCCGCGCTCGGCGCGGGGGCCGCGTAAAGCGTGCCGCGGCCGTACGGAGTCCGAACCGGCGTCGGGGCGGCGGCCGCCCCGGCTGCGGCCGCTGGGGCGCCGGGCAGCGGCGTCGGCGCGGCCGCGGGCTTGGGCGCGTTCCACTGCGGGAAGAACCGCAACGACGCGACGGTCCTGTCCCCGACCGTCAGGGACGCCGTAAAATCAACGGCCTGTCCCGCCGGGAGGGTGCCCTTCGAGAGGGTGGCATTGGATCCGTCGATGGGCTGGCCCTTCTCGTCGATCGCTGTGACGGACATGCGGACGCCCTCGGCCGGACCCTGCCCGGGATTCCGGAGCGAGCCCTTGACGAGCAGGGTCTCGCCGTTCTTCTCCTGGGTGTAGTCGGCCACCTCGACGCGCACATTCGTGGCCGACTGCTCCTTCTTCTCCTCGCCGGGGGCTGGGTCCAGCTCCATCGGGTGCGAGACGTCGGCGTCGGTGATGCGGACGCGCGCTTTCGGGCCGTCCTTACCAACGCGGACGGCATCCGCGGGCGTCGAGGCCGGTGTGTCCGCCGGCGGTCGAGCCGGGGGCGGCGCCTGTCTGGCGGCCGCAGTCGCGTCGCGATCGATTTCGGTGACCGGGACCGAGAACAGCGTCCCGTCAGTGCGGGTCAGGTATGCCGTGTTCCCGCGGCGCACCCAGGGCTCCCTCAACTCGACGACCGTTCCGCCCTTCAGGACTATCACGTCTCCGGCGAGGGCGAACGCCGCCGCGCCCGCGAGGACGGCGGCGGCGATGCCCTGTCGGAGGAGCTTCACTGTTGTTCCTTCCAATTTTGCTCGATCGTCCGGAGCGTTCCAGGCGTGACGTCCTCCTGGATGCTGCCGCCCGAGAAGAGCACGGTGTCGATTATATCGCCCTGCGGCGAGGTGGACTGCGACGCCGCGGCCAGGCCCGATCCGAGAGCCTCCTGGAAGTCGGCGTAGGCCGTGCCGGTCCCGTATCCGCCCTGGCCCGTCAGGAAGAAGAAGCGATACCGGTACGAGCTGCCATTGGTCGCGCAGGGGTTGGTCGAGTCCGGCGTGAACGTGATGATCGACAGAAACCCCTGCGTCGAAAAGACGGTCGAGGTCGCCTTCTCGTTGTTGGACGAGAAATCGAGCACGAAGCCGTTGGTGGAGTTGGCGCAGGTTGCCGGATCGTAGGGCGCCGGGCAGGGACCCGCGCCAGAGACCGGAGTCAGGTTCCGGAGGTCGGCCTTGACGAAGGTGGTCGTGGTCTGTCCCGTGTCCACCGCATAGAAGAAGCTGTTCGGCGCGGTGCTGGGCGCCGCCAGGTCCGAGCGGTCGCCCGTACCGAACGCGATCCCCAGGGCCGGCGGCGAGGCCGCGCCGCCCAGGTACACGATTCCGGGCTCGAAGAAGATCGGCTGCTTGGTCGTGCACACGCCCGCGGCCGCCTGGCAGCCGTCGAAGAGCAGGAACGGTTTGTAGCCATGGAGCTGCGTGCCGAGGAACTCGCCGCGCTTGGGCACCGAGGTCGAGTCCGGCGTCAGGTCGATGCGCCACATCTGGCCGTTCATGTCACCGATGTAGGCGGCGTCCAGGAAGCCGTCGTCGTTGTAGTCGGCCACGGCCGGCGCTGCGGGCATGGGGGCGAAGTTCACGGCGCCGCCGCCGCCCCGAATGCCTTCCGCCGTCTTGAAGAGGATCTTTCCGGTCTCCACGTCCACGATGTAGAAGGCCCGGCCGCGCGGCAGGGACACGGTCACGTCGTCGCCCGGCAGGAAGCCGGTGCCGTAACCCCCGCCGAAGATTGCCACAAAGCGCGAGTCGAAGCCGGCGGGGTCGGCCGTCGGGCTCGCCGGGTCGTAGACCTTGATCTGCCCCACGACGGGCCTCGACCAGGTTTCTCCCATCGACGGCGCAGTGAGGGCGCAGCCGTCCGAGCAGGCCACGCCGGCATCGGTGAGCTCCCAGAGGACTTCCGGATACGGGCGGGTCGCCGCGCCCGCGACACAGCTCGTGCCGCCGCCGTCGAGGCAGCCGGGCGAAGCGTCCTTGTTGCCGACGATCTCGCCAAAGGTGGCCGAGGCGACCACCGTGTCGATGTCGTCCGGCTGCGTCACGTCGAGCGCGTAGACGGTCGAGCCTCCCTGTCGCAGCGTCCCGACGAGCACGGTCCGCCAGACCCGTTCCGTCTCGTCCGGAGTCGCGTTGAAAGAGGGATCCATGAAGACGTCGGCCGACGCCATCGAGCCGTCCACAAAGTACTGCGGCACCGGGGGGAAGTTGAGGAGGTTCGGGAACTTCCCGCTCATGATCTCGCGGGGCGCGTACGCGAAGATCTCGCGTCCGGTCCCGAGGTCGTGCGTGGCGGGGAAGTTGGTCGTGTCCCGGTTCCACACGCCGGCGTCGAACGAGTGCAGGAACCCGTCGTTGGTGCCGACGAAGACCACCTTGCGGCGCTTGCCCTGCCGCGTGGCGAAGTCGATGTAAGGCTCGCCGAACGTCGACGAGCTCGTACGCGGCGCGAGGTTGGACGAGATGTACTGGAAGTACCGCGGCGGCTCGAGCATGAGCGGCTCGGAGTGGAAGATATCGCCGAGCTTGTGGGAATAGCCTGCCGGGGGGGTCCCGTCGTCGTCGGTCCGCACTTGCGGCGGGTCGCCAGGCGCCGGAGCGTCGTCCTGGTAGAAGTACGAGTACTTCTGCTCCTGGCCGGCGCCCGGACCGATGGTGGGCACCGTGACGGGCCGGATGGTCGAGTCGTTGAGCACCTCGTCCCGGCTGCCGTAGGACGTGATGCCGCCCCTGAGGAACTGGACGGTCAGGATCGCCTTGGCCTGCTCGGCCGCGCCCGTCGTGGGCGTCAGACCCATGTTCAGCATGAGGTCGTCGAAGCAAAGCCCCGCAGTGCCCGCTCCCGTACAGCCCGCCGTATTCGGCATGAAGTCCGACCGCAGCAGCGGGACACCGGAGGCGGACCGGCCGAAGATCATCTTGCGGCCCGGCCAGACACGGACAGCGGGCGCGCGGGCGGCGGGGTTGGCCGGAAGCGACGCGGCGCTTTCCGCCAGGTCGGCCACCGGGTCTGTGTAGCCGAGGACGCGCGCGGCGTTCCAGATGGGCTTGCGCAGGCTCGGGTTCGCGTTGTCCGGGTCGGTTTCGTCGGGATAGCTCCCCGCCGCCGCGACACCCGTCGGAACCGGCGTGGGTGTCGAGACGACGGGAGTCGCCGTCGGGCCTCCGGGGGTGGGCGACGCAGTTGCCGTCGGCGCGGCCGCGGTGACGGCCGGGATCAACCCCTGCGCGGTCAACTTGAAGCTCTTCAGCGAGCCGCTCCAGATGGACCAGGTCGACAGGTCGCCGTTCTCGTTTTCGTGGCTGGGGATGACGGCCCCGATCTGGGCCGAGTCGCCGAAACCGCTGGCGAAGGCCGGAATCGCGGGCGCCGCGAAGAAGTTGGCCGTGCGCTTCAGGTCCAGGATCGACCGCAGCTTGTCACGCAGGTCGTCCCGGTCGGTCGCCGAGAACACCTCTCCGTCGCTGTTGTCGGCGATACATTGCAAGGCGGGGAAGCGCGAATCCGAGGGATCCATCATGGCGACCATGAACACCGGCACGCCCGTGATCCGTACCGAGTTGTCGAAGGCATTGGCCGCGGCGCGGGATCCCGCCGGTCTGTCCGGAAGGGCCACCTGGCCGAGATCGCCCGACGGACCGAGGCTCGTCGGTCCGCCCGTGCAGGATTCCGCCGCGCACTCGTCGATGCCGTCGGTGATGTACACGATGATGTAGTTGCGGCAGTTGATCGCCGGATCGTTATTCGCGAGAGCGTCCGGGAAGACGCTCCGGGTCAGGTACTTGTACGCGTCGAGAAGGGCGCCCGCGACAGGCGTCTTGGGGGCCGTGGTGACGACGTTGACGGCGGATTCCTCGAGGCGATAGGCGCTGGCGGCCGACGCCGCGGAGTTGTAGCTGACGATCGAGGTCGTGAAGCGCAGCAAGCGCTTGATCACGTCCACGTTGGCCTGGTCGCTGCCGATCCACTCGCGCGGGAAGGGCACGACCGGCCAGTCGGCCGGGCTCGGAGGCGGCGCGGCCGGATACGGACTGAAGCCCGTAGGGGCGGACGCGGTGTAGTGCGCGTACCCTCCGCAGTCTTCGAGGTAGGGATCGCAGGGACGAACGACGGTCGGCCCCACCCACCGAGTCGCATCCACCGGGCACGAAGGCTCGCCGAACGAATCGCCCGGGATCTGCTGGTTCTGCAGGTTGACGTTGGGGCCGTTGTTCAGGATGGCCGAGTACATCCCCTGGTTGCGACGATCCGACAGAAACGCGGTATCGGTAACACCGTCGGCGTCCGCGTCTCCGAGCTGCGAACCCCACGGGGGGTTGCCGTTGACGAGGTCGCCGAACGTGAATTGCGGCGGCAGGTCGTAGAGATCGCCGCGCTGGAGGAAGATCTGAGCGGTCTGGATGAGTATGAGCGTTCCGTCCGGATCGGCCTGCGGGTCGTCGAAGCCCCGCATGCCGATGGGAAGCGTGCCCGGCACCCCGGCGCTCTGCAGCGAGGGAGGATTGTCCGCAGAGGTGATCACGCCGTCGCTATCCACGTCGACAAAGGCGCACAGCTTGCCGGGCTCCCAGTATGGACCCGGGCAGGGCGCGCACTGCGGCGGCCCGTAGAGCGCGGGGATGCCCGGACAGTTGGGCGCGGGCGGAGGCGGAGGAGGCGGCGGCGCCATCGCGAAGAGGCCGCGTACGGCCGGGGCGATCCACCGCGCCACGGCGGGCAGCAGGCTCGGGGCCGGCACCGCGCCGCCCGCAAACGTCGGGGCCGGAGGCGGCGTGTTCGTCGCCGTCGGGGTCGGCGTGAAGGTCGCGGTGTTCGTCGGGGTATTCGTCCGCGTATTGGACGGCGTCCACGTCGGCGTGTTCGTCCGCGTCGGCGTCCGGGTCGCGGTGTTACTCGGCGTCGACGTGTTCGAGGCCGTCAGGGTGAACGTGCGCGTGGGCGTGAGCGACGGCGTGAACGTCTGAGTCCTCGTCGCCGTGTTCGAGGGCGTGCTGGTGATCGTCCGCGTGTTCGTCGCCGTCCGCGTGTTCGTCGCCGTCCGCGTCAGAGACGGAGTAAAGGTCCGGGAGGGCGTGAAGGTCTGCGACGGGGTGAACGTCCGGGAGGGCGTGAATGTATTGGTGGCCGTGGCGGTGGGCGTGCCCGTGAGCGTGGGCGTGGGCGTGCGCGTGGGCGTGCGCGTGTTCGTCGCCGTTCGCGTGTTCGACGCCGTGAAGGTACGGGACGGAGTGAACGTCAGCGTCCGCGTGGGCGTCAGCGAAGGCGTGCTCGACTGGGACGGCGTGACGGTCGCGGTCTGCGTACTCGATGCCGTCGGAGTAGTCGTGATCGTGGCCGTGTTCGACGGCGTGAATGTGGGTGTCGCGGTTGACGTGCTCGACGGCGTCGAGGTTCTGCTGGGCGTCGAGGTCGAGGTCGGCGTCGAGGTCGACGTGTTGGTCGGCGTCGAGGTGTTGGTCGGCGTCGCCGTCGGAGTGGGCGGCAGGCCCCACTCCTGGACTTCCAGCGTCAGCGTCGGCTCGCCGTAGTTGCCGGCGACGATCCGCATGCGCAGCTCGTGGCCCGGGCGCTGGGTCTTGTTGCGGTAAATGACCGTGCCTTCATTGAGCCCGTGCGGGCCGAATGCCCCTCGAAACTGGCCGGGAAACGGCTCGCCCGAGGGATTCCCCGCGGGCGAAGCGTAGGGCGGCCGGACGTCGGCCACCTCGGGAAGAACCGCGAACGGCGGCTCCGATGGGAAGCCCGCCCGGCCGTACGTGACCGGCACCTTGTGCCCGAGCTGGAGAAAGCGGCCTTGCTGGATATCGGGATACGAGTTCGCGGGGAAAACCGTGTTGATGGGGAAGCCGCCAACCAGCGTGTCGGCGAAGTAAAGCCACTCGAGGCCGCCGTTCTCCAGGGTCTGGCCGGCCGTGCGGGCCCCTCCCACGCTGAGGCTCTGGCGCGAATAGGTCGGGCCGGTGCCAAGCTCGGTCGCTGCGGCGCCGTAGGTCTGGTTCGGATTCCGGTAGTAGGTAAAGGCCCAGTTGACGCCCACGGTAGCCGTCAGGACTTCGCGCAGGACGCTCTTGGCGATGCCGATCTTGGAGCCTTCGGTCGTGAAAGTGCCCTGCGGGTACATGAAGTCGTCCATGTACGCGGGCAGCCGGTACAGATCGGCGAACTCGTTATTCATCGAAAACGACGAGTCCAGGATGATGAGCACGTCCGTCTTCGCGCCGGCGTTGGCCTGGAGCAGGCGCCGGTCGTCGGTTCGCCCGGGCGACGCCATCAGGAACAGGGTCAGAAACGTGACCGCCACCCTGTGGCGTTCCACGAGTCCGACCAGCCCGCGGGATGTCTGACGGTGTCGCATGAGACGTCTCCTCAGAAGGGAAGTCGAGCCGGAAGCGGCCCGACCTCCACATCGGCTACGAGTGCTTTGGAGTACTGCAGGAAGGCGTCGTCCTGGCCGCCCGTCGCGCGGACCTCGAACGCATACATGTACTGGGCCCGCGCTCCCTGCTCATTGATGATTCCGCCGCGGTACGGCCGCCGGCCGAGCCTGCCGGGATTCGAGACACGCACCTGGATGTCGTTGGCGCCGATGAACCCGAGTCCCTGGCGGAAGCGGTGGCTGGACATGCCGAAGAGGACGGTGCCCAGAAGGTTTCCCGCGAACTCCGGCCGCGTCAGGAAGGTTTGGGGATCGGTCATCTCGACGGCCCCCCAGCGCACGCCCGCGTCGGCTGAGTAGAAGGCCCGGTTGATCGACCACTCGTTGGCCGCAATGCGCGACTCGGTCGAGGTGATCAGCATCAGGGCGATCCCGATCACCGTGAGGATCGCAAGCACGAGGATCGCGACGACGAGCGCGGCCCCGCGCTCGCGCCTGTTGTTGCGGTGGCAGCAGGAAAGCGGTCTCATGGCTCTCATCCCTGGAAGGCGTAGTTGCGCAGGTTGATCTTCAGCGTCTGGACCCGGCGCCGGAAGCGGCCGGGCGTCACGGACGCCGCAGTGGAGTTCATGATCTGGTAGCCATCCGCCGCCCGCCCCTGGAAGGTGGGATCCGGGTCCTTCGCCTTGGCCACGAGCGAGATCATCACGCCGTGGAGCCGCGGACAGTGCCGGGCGAAGGAAACGCCAGCGTGCCCGGCGACGAACGGCGACTGGAGCTGGAAGTCGGTATCGATCGGGGAGGCCTCGGTAGCCACGTTGGGCCGCCACTCGTCGCCCCCGGCCAACGTAGAGACGTTCGGGTCGACATTCACCGCCGGAGCGACCGGCGGCAGCGTCGTCAAGGCGTTGTCGGCGTTGGTGTCGATCCCATAGGCCACCTGCATGTCTTCGACGTCGTCGGCGAGCCGCGTCACTTCGAAACGGTTGCCGCGCCGAGTCCCCTGGGCGAGGAACGGGTGAAGGCCGGTGGGATCGAGCCCGGTCGGGTCCGTCGTCACGAAGAACAGGATGTCGTCGAGCACGCCCGCGCGCCGGACTTTCGCGATCGGGATCGCGCTCTGGCTCGCTCCGGAGGGGAGCTCCGTGTTGAAACGAGGGCCGAGCGTGCCGCCGAAGTCGACCGCGCCGAACGTGCTGGAGCCCGCCAGGGTCGTGCCGTTGGTGATCACGCCGACGTTGTAGACGGGCTGCGGGTAGCGCTGCGCCCCGCCCGGCACGGCGTCGGAGCAGCCGACGTGCAGGTCCGTGTTGCCGTCCTCGACGATCACGAACCTGGAGTCCGTCGCGTCCGTGCCGGCGGTGTACGCGTCAATCGCGGCGAACTGCGGCCGGTTGGTCGCGTCGTTGTTGACGTGCTGGCCGATGAGCGGATCCCCCGTAATCGGAAGCACGGTCACCGACTGGGAGCCGGTGCATCCGTTGCAGCCGGTCTGCTGGTCGAAGCCCACGAGCGGCGACAGGATGACGCCGCGGACCTCGATCATGTCGGTTCCCGGACGGACGGTGTACGTGTTGCCGTCCGTCCCGGCGACCGTCACGCCGACCACGTTGTCGTAGGAGGCGCTGGCCGGCAGAACTCCCGGCAGGCCCGAATCGGCGCGGTTCAGCACGGCCTGCGTGACGTAGAGGCCGCCGGAGCCGGCCATCCGGATCACCCGGGTCATCTGGTAGATGCCGTAGCGCACCGCGCCCTGCGCGTCGGCCACGTCGGTCTCGTTCTTGTTGATGCGGGCGCTCGCGTCGAAGACCGCGAGCAGGCCGAGCATCGCCACGGCGAGAAGGAGCGTGACAACGATCATCTCCACCAGCGTGAAGCCGGAAGACGAGCCCGCGGGACGGTGAAAAGGTCTCATGGCGCTCACAGCACGTTGTTGGCCGGGTCCGGGTTCCGGAGAAATCCGGAGACCTGCGCGGTGCGCGCCCCGATGCCCAGGTTGGTGCCTCCGGAGATCGACGACACCGTGACGGTGATCAGCTTGAAATCGTAAGGCTGGCCGGCCGCGACGGCGGTCAACTGGTAGGGGTCGCCCGCCACCAGCGGAGGCGCGCTCGTGAAGTGCGCGACCGTGTAGACCCGGGTAAACGGGTTCGCGACGCCCGACGGCGGGACTCCGGTAAGGGGGTCCGGGAGCGTCGTTGGCAGATCGTTCGGAAAGGTCGCCGTAGCGGCCGAGAGCTGGGCATTCGTGACCGGAAGGTTCATGAGCTGCTCGAGCCGGTCCCGGCCGAGGTTGTGGATCGAGGTGTACTCGTTGGCCGAGTAGTTCGACCTCACGCTCGCGATGAAGAGGGGCGCGATGCCGAGGAGCACGATTCCGAGCAGAGCCACCGCGATCAGCAGCTCCACGAGGGTCAGGCCGGCTTGCCGTTTCCAGCGAGGGTTGCTCAACGCCACTCCGTTCCAAGCGGTTTAAGAAGCGTGATGTTGGGGCCGAGCACGTTGATCTTGCCGCTCCGCTGGACGGACACGGTCAGATCGTTCGGCGTCCCGGCCCCAAGGGGACCGCGGATCGTGAGCCAGCGGGTCGCCGCCGAGCGGCCATCCGGATCGAAGCGGACCGTCAGGGGAATCGGGTTCGGGAACGGAAGGCCCGCGGTCGGGAAGGCCACCTTCGAGGTGATGCGGGCCTCGCCCACCTTCAGCGGCGTCGACAGCATCTCGAAGGTCTCGAGCAGATGGAACGACTGGCTGCCCGAGGCGATGGTGATCCGCACCTCCGAGGCCAGGTTTCGTTTGACGGCCCGCATCCTCGCGGCTGCGAGCGTGATCGAGAGCTCCTGCGCCGAGCTCTTCATTGTGCCGCGCTGGGCGATCTTGAAAAACCACGGCCCTGCGGCGAGCGCCATGATCCCGATGATCGCCACCACGACGAGCAGCTCCACGATGGAGTAGCCCCGGCTGCGGGACAGAGATTTGAAAGGGGACATTTCACGAGGATGTAGAGCGATTCTCGTGCCGGGACCCGAACTCGTTGCTAAACCGCAAAGTCTCAACGACATACGAATAGCCATGACCTTCTTGAACGCAGGCCACCAGATGGATATCGTTACGTACGGTAACACTCAAACGAACGTCTTCCCAGCCCCAAACTCACCCATTTTCGACGCCTCACGTCTCACAGCTCACGCCTGTCACCCTCAACCGTCGACTGTCGACTTCTCTCGACCGACTCCCTACACTGATTTCCATCTTGATCTCTCATGTGGACTCCTAAGCGCAAAGCGTCGCCCTCGGACGCTCTGCTCGGAAAGCTCCGCGCGCGGGCGTGGAAGACCGAGGCCGAGCGCGACGAGCTGCTGAGAACCCTCGGCGCCGCGGGCGAACTCGAGGTCGAGGACGTCGCCTGGATGGCGGTCGAATCCGACGCGGCCGTCCGCGAGAAGGGCCTCGTCCTCCTGAAGCGCCAGCCGTACGACGCCTCTTCGGCGGCCCTCTTCCCGTTCCTCGCCTCGAAGACCGAGGCGGTCCGACGCCTGGCGATGCAGGCGCTCGAACAGCTGGCGGGGGGGGGCTTCCTCGAGAGGCTTCAGGGCTTCCTGGCACACCCGGACCCGGTCGTCGTCCACGCCGCGCTCGACCACCTCCGGCGCAACCCGAACGAGCGGGCGCTGCCCTGGCTGGCCCGCGCGATCTCCTCGGCGCATTCGCCCGCGATCCGCCGCAAGGCCTTCGCCATCGTCGAGACCACGCCCTCCACGCGCGTGGCGCCGGTGGCGCTGGCAGCGCTCGAGAGCGACGACGAAGAGCTGCGCTTCCGCGCAGTCCAGTTGCTGTCGAAGTTCCCCGACGACTCGCAGATCCCGGTGCTGCTGCGCCATTGCCGCAACGACTCGACCCGCGTGCAGGACGCCGCGATCGCGGCTTTGAGCCCGGTCCTCGCCGCTTCCAAGGGGACCTGGACCGACGAGCTGCTGCCGCTTCTCTCGGACACCAATCCGAAGGTCCGCCAGCTCGCGTCCAGGATCGTGGCCACACAGCCGCCCGCCCGGATCGCGGACGCGTTCCTCCGCACGTTCAAGACGACCTTCGGGCCGGTCCGCGACCGCGCGATCGACGCCCTGCGCGAGCTCGGCCCGGAGTTTCTCCGAGCCTTCCTCGACCGGGACCATGGCGGCGACCCCGCGCAGGCCGCGCTGGCCGCCTCGATCGCCGTCACGATCCGCTCCGCCGAGGCCGTCCCGCACTGTGTCCGCTTCCTGACCGGAGACGACTGGTGGCTGCGCGACCGCGCCGCCCTGGCCTTAGCCGAGATCCGCGACGAGTCGACGCTCCCCCACCTGCTCCAGATGCTCAAGGACCCCGAGTCCAACCTCTCGGCGGCCGCCGCGTTGGGCGTCTGGGGAACGCCCAAGGCGCTGCCCGGCCTGCTCGAGGCCTACAAACAGGCCGACACGTTGAAGGACCTGCGCCTGGAGATCCTCGACGCCTTCGCCCGGATGGAGGACCCGCGCATCGCCCCGCTGCTCCAGAAGATCGTCCAGGTCGACCCGGACCCTCTCGTCAAGGAGAAAGCGTCGAGCCTGCTCCGCGAGCGAGCCGGGCAGGCGATCGACACCAGCGGCGCAGCCGAGGGCCGAACCTTCCAGCCGCTCGACTTTGCGGCAACGTCCCAGCCAAGCCTCCCGGACCTGCTCCGGCATGCGCGGGCCGTGGGCGCCTCGGACCTGCACCTGGCGACGGGTACCGTGCCCCAGATGCGCGTTTACGGGAAACTGGGGCCTCTGCCGCTTCCCGAGTCGAGCCCCGAGCGGATGGCGGCGTGGCTCGAGCCCTTGCTCACGGGAGGCCGCGAGACCGAGCTCGAGGCGAGGCGGCAGATCGACTTCTGCCACAAGGACGCCGAGCTCGGGCGCTTCCGGACCAACGTGTTCTTCCAGCGCAAGGGGCCGAGCGCGGTCCTGCGCCTGGTGCCTTACGAGATACCGAACCTGCACGACCTCGGCGTGCCGGAGAGCCTCTGGGAGATCACCGGCTACTCGCAAGGCCTGATCCTCGTGACGGGGCCCGCGAGCTGCGGCAAGACGACGACACTCGCCGCCTTCGTTGACCGCATCAACGAGACGGAAGCCGGCCACATCCTGACGGTCGAGGACCCGATCGAGTACGTCCACACGAGCAAGGAGGCCCTGGTCAACCAGCGGGAGGTCCCCGCCCACTCGCGGTCCTTCGCCAAAGCGCTGCGGCAGTCGCTGCGCGAGGACCCGGACGTCATCCTGGTCGGGGAGATGCGCGATCTCGAGACGATCGCCCTCGCGATCACGGCCGCGGAAACCGGGCACCTCGTGCTCGCCACGCTCCACACCACGACCGCCTCCTCGACGGTGGATAGGATCATCAACGCCTTCCCCTCCGACCAGCAGGGGCAGATCCGCATGATGGTCGCCGACTCGCTCAAGGCCGTCGTCTCGCAGACTCTGCTGCCGCGCCGGGACGGCCGCGGGCGCGTGGCCGCCTTCGAGATCTTGCGCAACACGCCGAACGTCGCGGGCCTGATCCGGGACTCGAAGTCCTTCCAGCTCCCGACGGCCATGCAGACCGGATCGGCCGCGGGCATGATCCTGATGGACAGCGCCCTCCTGCAGCTCGTCCAGGACGGGACGATCGAGCCTCGGGTCGCCTACGACCGCGCGCAGCGCAAGGAGGCCTTCGAGGCGCTCCTGACGGCCGAGGAGGCCGCCTCGTGAGCGCGACGCCGCCCCCGGTCGCCAAAACGACGATGGTCGGCGCGCTCGACATGGTGTCGATCGGCACCAACCGGATCGACCGCTTCCTCTCGATCCTGCCCAAGCGAAACGGCTCGGATCTGCACCTGTCGGTGGGCTCCCCTCCCGTCGTGCGCATCGACGGGGAGCTCGAGCGCATCCGCTATCGCGTCCTGACCGAGGGCGACTTCTACAACCTCGTCGGACCGATCGCGCCCCCGCGCGTCTGGGAGGCCTTCAACGAGACGAACGACGTCGACTTCGCCTACCAGATGGGCGAGCAGGCGCGCTTCCGAGTCAACCTCTTCCGCCAGGAACGGGGCTCGGCGGCCGTGTTCCGGCTGATCCCCTCGCGGGTCCCGACCGTCGAGGACCTGAACCTTCCGGCCTCCGTCGCGGCACTGTCCTCCGCGCGCCGCGGCCTGATCCTCGTGACGGGACCGACCGGCAGCGGCAAGTCGACGACGCTCGCCGCGATCCTGGACCGCATGAACAAGCGATCGGCCCACCACGTCATCACGATCGAAGACCCGATCGAGTTCGTGCACACCAACGACAAGTCGATCTTCACGCAGCGCGAGATCGGGCCGGACGTGCGGGGCTTCGCCGAGGGGGTGAAGGCGGCCATCCGCGAAGACCCGGACTGCCTGCTCGTGGGCGAGATGCGGGATCTCGAGACCATGCGCATGGCGCTGACAGCCGCGGAAACGGGCCTCCTCGTCTTCGCCACGGTCCACACCAACTCCGCTGCCAAGGCGGTAGACCGGATCATCGACGCGTTCCCGTCGGCCGAGCAGGAACAGGTCCGCATCGTCCTCGCCGAGGCCCTCCGCGGCGTCGTCGCCCAGCAGCTCCTGCGCAAGAAGGGCGGAGGCCGCGCGCCCGCCTTCGAGATCCTGCTCGGCTCGACCGCCCTCTCCAACTCCATCCGCGAGGGCAAGACCTCGCAGATCAACAATCAGATCGCGACCGGCAAGACCAAGGGAATGATCTCGATGGATCAGTCGCTGACCGAGCTCGTCAAGGGCGGCGTCGTCGAGCCGGAGGAGGCGCTGGAGCGAGCGAGCGACAAGGAATCGTTCAAGAGCATGATCGCGGCTTTCAAGAAGTAGGGGGTCAGGTCTTCATTCTTCGGAATTTCAGCCGCGCTGCGGCAATGAGGAGCCTTATGTCTGAAATTCCGAAGAATGAAGACCTGACCCCCTACCAGGCCCCTTCCGGGACGACGAGGATCGAGCAGCCGCATTCGCGCAGGGCCTGGCGGGTGACGTTGCCGCCGGCGCCGATGACGACGATGTCGTGCGGATTCTCGCGAAGCTCGGCGAGGATTCCGGCGACCGGAGTTTCCGCCTCGCGGACGGCGTAGCGGCTCCGGACCTCGAGCTCCCGGAGGGTCGCGACCCCGCGCTCCAGGTGCGCGCGCGCCGAGGGCAGCGGCGCGCGGCCCGGAGGCGTGACGTAAAGAAGGGTCGCGGTCGCGGAGAGCCGCCGGGCGAGCCAGCCGCCCGCGCGGATGTCGGCCTTACCCGGCTCGCCGATCGCCGTGCAGATCAGGATGCGCTCGGGCTTGCGAGGTCGGCCGCGCGCCAGGAGCAGCGGCGTGGCGATCGAGCGGGCCAGCTCCTCGCCCAGGCTCGACGAGCGGCGGCGTCGTGACAGGGACTCGACCTCGCCGGCGCCCAGGATCACGAAGTCGTAGGGGTTTTCGCGCTGCTCCAGCGCGATCTGCTGGACGGCTTCGCCGCGCCGTACGCGCACCGTCGCCGGCTCGAGGCCGGCATCCACGGCCCGACTGGTCAGCGCCTCGCGCAGCTCGTCGACCTTGCGCGGGTCCTCCGCGACGCCGAGAACCGTGGCGACCCCGTCGAGCGCCTCGACGAGGTGCCCGGCGAGCTCGAGGGCCGGCGCCAACCCGGACCCTTCGTCGCAGACGAGCAGCCGCGGCGTCGGCTGCCGGAGGATGTGCCAGGCGTCGAGGACCACCCAGGGGTGGGAAGGCGGGGGCGGCGCGTGCGCCGGAACCGCGACGTCGAGGAGCACGCTCTCCTCGCCGAAGGGGAGCGGCGGGACGACCTGACGCACACCCGGAAGCGGCGGCAGCCGGATTCGCATACGCCGGGTGGCGCCCCCGAAAATTTGTTCGATGACCTCGCCCTGACCGAGCAACGCGGCCTCCGGCGCAGGCTCCGTGGAGGAGAGGGTGACCTGTTCCGGCCGAACGAGGACGCGCACACGGTCCCCCTCGTCGTGCGTCACTTCCGGCGGAATCGGCAGCGTCAGAGGGCCGAGCTCCACGCGGTGATCGCGGCAGCGCCCGACCAGCACCGTGCCCGCCCCCAGAAACGTCGCGACGAAGAGGGAGCGCGGGTTCTCGTACAGCTCGTCGGGAGCGCCCACTTCCAGCAGCCGGCCCCGATCGATGACCCCGATGCGCCGTCCGAGCTCGAAGGCCTCCTCCTGGTCGTGCGTCACCAGAATCGTCGTCACGCCGAGCGTCTTCTGGATCTCCTTCAGGCTCTGGCGCAGCTGCGCCCGGATCTTCACATCGAGAGCCCCGAAAGGCTCGTCGAGCAGCAGGACGCCGGGTCGATAGGCCAGCGCGCGCGCGAGAGCGACCCGCTGACGTTGTCCGCCGGAGAGCTGGCTTTCGTAGCGGTTCCCGAGACCCCCCAGGCCGACCAGCTCGAGCAGCTCGTCGCGCCGCTCCCCGCGCTCGCTCCGGTTGACGCCGCGGATGCGCAGTCCGAACTCGATGTTCTCGGCGACGGTCATGTGCCGGAAGATCGAGTAGTTCTGGAACACGAAGCCCACGTCGCGCCGCTGCGGCGGCAGGAGCGTCACGTCGCGGCCCGCCAGCCGGATCTGACCCTCATCCGGCAGCACCAGGCCCGCGATCATCCGTAGGATCGTGCTCTTGCCGCTTCCGGAGGCCCCGAGCAGAACGAAGAGCTCGCCGGTCTCGACCTCGAGCGAGGCGCGGTCCACGACGACCTGGTCCGCGTGGCGCTTCGTGACGTTCTCGAGGGTGATGGACATCAGGACGAGCTCCGCTTGCCCGTATACCGGAGGAGGAAGAAGAAGATCAGAAACGATAGCGCCGCCAGCACCGCCGCGACCGCGTTGGCCGCCTCGATGTTTCCCGCCTCGAATTGCGCGAAGATATACAGGGGCGCCGTCTGCGTGCGCAGTCGCAGGTTTCCCGACACCATGACGGTCGCGCCGAACTCGCCGAGCGAGTGCGCGAAGGTCAGCAGCACCCCCGCGAAGAGCCCGCCGCGCAGCGTCGGGAGGATCACGTGGCGGAAGGTCTGCCACGCGCTCGCGCCGATGGTGTACGCCGCCTCTTCGTAGGTTTCTTCGAGCTCGTCGAGCACCGGTTTGACCGCGCCGAGCATGTAGGGAAACGTCACGAAGAGGTGAGCCAGCAGCACGCCCGCCGGTGCGAACATGGGCTGGATCCCGAGCGGCTCGAGGAATCGGCCCAGAAGCCCGATCGGCCCCCACAGCAGGAGGAGCGAGGTGCCCACGACGACCGTCGGGATCGCGACGGGCAGGTTGACGATGATGCCGAGTACGCGCTGGCCGCGGAACCGGTAGCGCGAGAGGACGTAGGCCGTGTAGGTGCCGAGGATGGCGTTGACCGCCGCCGTGGCGAAGGCGATCAGCAGGCTGAACCGGAGCGAGAACAGGGCCTCGGGGGATCGGAGCGCCGCGAGAAAGGCGGCCGGCCCGCCCCGAAACGCGAAGGCGAAGACGGCGCCGAGCGGCATCAGGATGAGCGGGAAGAGGAAAAGCACGACGAGGCCTACGGGAACGACGGTGCGCCTTCCCTGGCGGACGATCGCTCCCGGCGCTGCGCTCATCGCGCCCTGTCCTGCTTCATCACGCGCTCTCTCCAGACGGCGTCGACGATCTCGCGCCTGGCCTTGCGCCACCCGCCGAAGTCGGCGATCCGGAACGGGTCCTCGATCACCCCGAACTCCGGTTGCCCCGCGTTGAGGTCGTCGCGCACGCTGCGGAAACCGTATCGCACGAAGATGCGCTGCGCTTCATCGCTCCAGAGAAAGCCCGCGAAGCGATCCACGAGCGGGCGGTGCGCCGGGCGGATGTTTCGGTCGATGACGACGAGAGTGTGCTCCGAGAGGATCGTCCGACGGGGGTAGACGATGTCGGCCGCGAGGCGCCCCCGGCGGCGGTCGTAGATGGCCTCCTGTTCGTAGGTGATGAGTGCGTCCCCGAACCCGTTCTCGAACTGCGTGCGCGCTGCGCGCGCCGAGGACGCCTGCGAGACGACGTTCTTCCAGACGCCCGCCAGCAGCGCTTCACCGGCGCCCGGGCCGCCCGGATCGCCCCGCGCCCCCGCGCCGTACTCCGCGACGATGGCCCAGTTGGCGGCGCCGGAGGTCAGGGGGTCGGGATGGACGATGCGCGTACCGGGGCGCGTCAGGTCCTCGAAGTCGGAAATACCTCGCGGGTTCTCCGGGCGCACCAGAATCACGAAGGGGGTCAGGTTCACGACGCCCCCGTCGGGGAGCGACTTCCAGCTGTCCGCCGTGACGACGCCGGCGTCGGCGAGCCGGTCGGCGTCGCTTTCGAGCGAGAGCAGGGCGAGCTCGGCCGGCACTCCCATGATGATCTGGTTGGTGACGGTGCCGGATCCGCCGAAGGAGCTGATGAACTCCACCGGGCCTCCGCCCTCGGCCGCGAGCCGCTCCTGGAACGCCGGGAAGATGCCGTCGTGCATCACGTCGGCCAGGATGCTGAACCCGTAGAAGACGATCGTGGGCGGCGGGGCCGCGGCGCGAGAGAGAGGAAGCCAGGGCCAGACCGCCCAAGCGAGCAGCGTCGCGAGAAAGAGCGCGGGCACCCATCCGCGGGGGCGAGACCGAGGCGACGTCATCGGGCGGCACTTCCTCCGGCGGCGCGCCGAGGATACAGTTTTAGAATCGCCGCGTGGCGTCCTCCTCCGAGTTCCAGGTGAAAACCTCCCGCAAGATCGAGCGTCTCGACATCACCAAGGAGGTCGAGCGGGCGGCGAAGGCGCTCGGCGGTGGCACGGCGCTCCTCGTCACGACGCCTCACACCACGGCCGCGGTGACCGTCGGAGAGGCCTGGGACCCCGACGTCACGGGCGACATTGAACGCGCGCTCGAGGCCTGGGTGCCGAACGTGCGGTTCGACCATGGGGAGGGCAACTCGGCCGCGCATTTCCTTTCCGAGGCGATCGGGAATGCACGGCTCGTGCCCCTCGAGAAGGGGAAGCCGTCCCTTGGGCGCTGGCAGGGCATCTTCCTGATCGAGCTCGACGGACCGCGCGAGCGCACCGTGGAAGTCCGCGCGCTCAAGTAGGGATCCCTTTCCTCGCGGACAGCCGCCCGCGCCCGCGCGCTAGACGTGTCCGCCGGTCTACAATCGCGGCGTCCGCTCGGAGGCGATGGTGGCGTTGCCTGAAACCCTGCTCGAAGGCAAGTACGAGATCCTCGACAAGATTCGGGACGGCGGGATGGGCTCCATCTACCGCGTCCGCCACCGGCTTCTCGACGAGATCCGGGTCGTCAAGGTCATGAAGCCTCACGTCATCGCCGATCCGGACCTGCGCCGCCGGTTTGTCGAGGAGGCCAAGACGGCCACGCGCCTCAAGCACCCCAACATCTGCACGATCCACGACTTCGCCCTCGACGAGTCGGGGACCGCCTATCTGGTCATGGAGTTCATCGAGGGGGTCAACCTCTCGGAGCTCATGATCTCGCGCGGTTCCCCGAGCCTGCCGCTCACCCTCGAGATGGCGCACCAGACGCTCCTCGCCCTCGGTTACCTGCACCGCAAGGGTGTCGTGCACCGCGACGTGGCCCCCGACAACCTGATGCTGACGCACGACGAGGACGGGCGCCCCAGCATCAAGTTGATCGACCTGGGGATCGCGAAGGTCGCCGGCCCGTCGATCGACGCGACCGCGACCGGCGTGTTCCTCGGAAAGCTCAAGTACGCCTCTCCCGAACAGTTCGGCTCGTTGCCTCGCGGCCAGGGGCTCGACGGCCGAAGCGACCTCTACAGCGTCGGGGTCGTTCTCTACGAGCTGCTGACGGGATCGCTGCCGTTCACGGGTGACACGCCGGCCGACCTCCTTCGCGCGCACCTCTTCAACCCGCCGACGCCGTTTTCCGTCACCGATCCGGAGGGGAAGGTCCCGGAGGACGTGCGCGCCGTGGTCCTGATGGCCCTCGAGAAGAAGCGCGAAGACCGATTCCCCTCCGCCGAGGAGTTTGCCCGCGTGGTCCAGTTGCTCAAGTACCACCACGCGCGTTCCGAGGACCTCGAAGAGACGCGGGCGATCGTCCGCTCGATCCGGCCCAGCCGCGACCTCCCGCTCGAGGGAGTCACGCCGAGCGCGCAGGACCGCATCGACCGGCAGTTCGGCGCGCACTCCACACCGACTCCGGCCAGGCCTCTCTCGACCTCCGCCAGCCTGCCTGACGCGGAAACGGTGACCGCGCAGTCGGCGCTCGCGCCGCGAACCGGGAAGCCGCCGCCGGCGCGCCGCCGGTTCCCGCTGGCGGAGGTGCTGGTCGCCGCCGCCGCGATCGCCACGATCCTTCTCGTCGTCGTTCGGACCTCCCGCGAGCCCGAGGCCGCGAGCCGGAGGGTGGCCGCTGCCGCCCCGACTGCCGCCGCCGCGCCGGCCGGAGTGCCCACGACGGTTGCCGCCGCACGGCCGCCGGATCCGTCGCCCGAGCCGACGCCTGAGCCGACGCCGGAACCCACGTCGCAGCCGACGGCTCCTCCTACGGCCCGGCCGACCCGGGCGCCCACGCGCAGCCTCCGCCTCCCGACCGCGCCGGCGGTCGCGCCGCCCCTGATGGGCATCGTTTTCACCCCGAGCGCGGCGGCTCCGCCGACTCCGGCGCCCCCGCCGCCCCAGGTTGCCGCCGCCGTCCCGGCGCCGACCTTCGCCCTGCCACCGGCCCGGCCCACGGCGCCGCGCCCGGCCTCGACCGACCAGGACCGGATCCGCGAGACCGTACAGAACTATGAAAGGGCGCAGAACACTCTCGACGCCGACCTCTACTCGCGCGTGTTCCCGACGGTCGACCGCGCGCGGATCGCGCGGGCCTTCGAGAGCTTCCGCTCGCAGTCGGTCGAGTTCGAGATCCGGCGCATCGAGGTCGAGCCCGGCGCGACCGAGGCGGTCGTCCGCGGCCACGAGAAGCGCGTCGCCGTGCCCCGCGCCGGCAGCGAGCAGCGCATCAACGCCGACCGGGTCCTCCGCCTCCAGAAGCGCGGCGACACGTGGGTGATCACCGCGATCCTGTAGCCGGCTCAGAAGCTGTAGTCGATCCCGATGAGCGGCGTGAAGCCGTCCTGCAGCCCCTCGCTGTTGAGCGGAAAGAGGCCGTTCAGCGTCAGCAGGAAGTTGCCGAAGGGGTTGATCTTCAAGCCGACGGAGCCGAGCAGCGTGTTGAGGTTGCCGGGGCTCGTCACCAGCCGCGGCAGCACGGCGGAGACGATGTTGGGCTGGGTCGGGTCGTTGCTCGCGTTGGCCTCGAACAGCGTGTCGACGACGTCGACGGACTGGGTGTTGCGGAAGGTGCGCCCCAGAACGTCGACGGCGAAGGTCAGCCGGGGGCTCAGCGCCCAGTCGAACCCGGCCGTGTACGCGATCTCGTCGGGGACCTGGGGATCGCCGGACGCTTCGAGCGACCAGCTGTAGCCGCCATTGATGTGGGGGGAAAATCCGCCGAGGTGCGCGGAGCCGACGAGAAACGCCTTGACCTGCGTGGCTCCGGTGCCGAGGAGGTCCCGCTCTTCGCCGGTCGGGAGCCGCAAGTCGCTCGCCAGCGCCAGCCCCGCCGTCGGCCCTTCGAGGAGCCGGTACTTGGTGCGGAGGACCACGTCGCCGACCCCCGACGCGCTGCCGCTCTGGCGGAAGCTCTCGGTGCTCGAGCCGCTCGAAAAGCGATGGATGCCGGGAGCGACCGTGCCCGTCGCGAGACGGTTGATCGCCGCGTTGGTCACGGCGTCGAGCTGGACCCGTACGATGGGGACCGCCACGCCCACGTCGAGACGGTCGGTGATGCCGTAGGTCAGCACGAAGGCCGTGATATCGGTCTCGATCTTCAGCAGGAGCTGCGCCGTGATGAGGTCGCCCTCGAAAAACGGAGACAGGGTGGTCCCGTCGCCGTTCGCGTCCCGGTGCGTGAACACGAGCCGCACGTCCCCGTCGCGCAGGTTCAGGTTGTTGATCTCGTCGAACGTGAAGTGGCTGTAGTTGAGGCCGAGGTTGAAGCGGCCCTTGCCGACCGTGTCCACGCGCTCGGCGTAGATCGGGCCGAAGCTGTCGGAGACCCGCGTCAACACGCCGAGGGAGGGATCGAAACGGTACGTGAAGCCGCCGGCCGAAGAGGCCAGGGGAAAGGAGGAGAGCTGGTAGGCGACCTGCGAGGAGAACTGCTGGAGCGCCCGAAACTGGGGGGAGTCGTTTCCGATGAAGTGCGCCGAGTGGCTCGGGAAACCCTCCGGTGGAGGCGCCAGCCTGATCCCTTCACGCAGGAAATCCGTGAGGAGGTCGCGCAGGTTGAAGCTCTGGGCCGTGAGGGGGGCGGCGCAGAGGATCGCGGCGCAGACGGCGAGAAACGGGCGGGATGAGCGCATCGTGGTCTCCTTTCGTTCTGGAGCTGGCGCCGGGAGCCTACGGGCGGGGCGGCGTTGCGTCAAGCGGAGCCGGCGAAAGAATCGACCGCTCTTCCTTCTCCGTGTGGGCGTCCCAGCGGCGGGCCAGGTTCGGGAAAAGCCGGCGCCCGGCCTCGACGCCCTGTTCTTCGAGAACGCGCCGGATCATCCCCGAGAGCTCCCGAATCTGGACGTGCTCGAGGCGCAGCTCCCGCCCGAGGCGTTCCCGATCCGACTCCTCTTGCCCGGGAGCGAGCCTGTGGCCGCCCGCTTCCGGGATGAGGCTTTCCTCCTCGAGGGCCATGTGCCGCCGCAGCTCTTCGTCGAACGCGGCCATCGCGTCGCGCGCCGCCTCCGCAGACCCGGCGTGCGCCGCCGAGAGGAACCGGCCGAGCAACGTGTTGAGACCCCGGTGCTGCTCCTTCAGGAGCTCCTCGAGCGCCGCCACACGCCGATTCTGCCACGCAAAAAAAAGGGGGCGGTCTCTTGACCGCCCCGGGGGGTTGGGAGACGGGAGACGGAGTCAGTTGGGAAGGAGGACCGTGTCAACCACGTGGATGACGCCGTTGGACTGGTTGACGTCGGCGATCGTGACGAAGGCCATGTCGCCCTTCTCGTCCTTGATCGCGACTTTGCCGCCCTGGATCATCGCGGAGAGGGTCCCGCCGCTCGCGGTCTTGAACGAAGTCTTCCCGTTGCCGTCCTGGATCATCTTCACGAGCGTGCCCGAATCGACCTTGCCGGGAACCACGTGATAGGTCAGGATCTTTGTCAGCGCCGGCTTGTTCTCGGGCTTCAGGAGGGTGTCGACCGTGCCCGCCGGCAGCTTCGCGAAGGCCTCATTGGTCGGCGCGAAAACGGTGTACGGTCCTTTGCCCTTGAGCGTGTCGACCAGGCCGGCCGCTTTGACCGCGGCGACGAGCGTCGTGTGGTCCTTCGAGTTGACCGCGTTCTCGACGATGTCTCGCGACGGGTACATGGCCGCGCCGCCGACCATCTTCGTGTCCCCCGCGGCGAGTGTCGAGGCCGCGAGCGTGCCCGCAGCGAGGAGAGACAGGAACTTCTTGTGCATGGAAACCTCTTTTCTTTCGTTTCGAGTCCGTTGAGATGCTTCGACTGAGATCCGGCTCCCGGGCCCGCCGGTTCCGCTTTGATTACGGGCGGCCTCGGCACCCCGGATTGCGTTTGTCGAGGTTTTGCCCGGCAGGGACCAGGCAGGGGAGAATGGATGCGGAGGATCCTCCATGCGTAAAGCCGCCGCCCTGGTTTTCGCCGCCGCCGCGTTGACGCCCGTTCTCGCCTGCGCCCGCGAGGGCGACCCGGTCCGCGAGTCTCTCGACGCCATCGTCCAGGCCGCGAACGCGCGGGATGCGGGGCGCCTGTTCGAGCACGTCGCCTCGAGCTTCCAGGCCGCGGACGGCTCCGGCCTCTCCGACGCGAAGGCGATGGTCGCCCGGTACTTCGCCTCTTACGAGATCCTGAACGTGACCATCCGCGACGTGCAGATCGAGCGTGGGGAAGGCGCGGCCCGCGTACGGCTGCGCGCCGAGATGTCCGGCCAGCCCCGCAAGATCGGCGGCCTCTCCGGCCTGGTTCCGACGGCCTCGACCTACGACTTCGACCTGCGCCTGACCCTCGAGGGCGGCCGATGGAAGGTCGCCTGGGCGCAGTGGTCGCCTGGGGCGCCGTCATCCTGAGCGCAGCTTCGTCGCCTCGCTCCTCAGGTCAGGAACCGGGCTCGTGAGGCGGCAGCTGAGCGACACCGTCCCTTGACGGACGGAGCATTGTTCTCCGTTCAGATAATCATTCCGCGCACGAGGGGGGTCTCGATGCGCGACGGGATGCCGCTCGATCTCAAGACGTACGAGCTCGAGCGGCGGTGCCTCGACGAGGGGATGAGCGTCCCCCCAGCGCCGCGATCGTTCGCGCGCTCTGGAGTCGGAGGACCATCCGGTTTCCTTAAGGCTTCTTCAACCGGGAATTGCGCCGCCCGGCGGTTGTTGAATCGATCTCGAGGTAAACCCATGAAATGGACTCGGGCAATCGCTCTGGCGGCGGTGTCGCTTCTCGTCCTCACCGGCGCGTTGCAGGCGAAGCCGGCGAAGGCGGTCTTCGCCGGGGGCTGCTTCTGGTGCATGGAAGGGCCGTTCGAGAAGCTGCCGGGAGTCTCCGGCGTCGTCTCCGGCTACAGCGGAGGTGAGCGCAAGAACCCCACCTACGAAGAGGTCGGTTCCGGAAGCACCGGGCACGCGGAAGCGGTCGAGGTCATCTACGACCCCGCGCGCGTCTCGTACGAGAAGCTCCTGGAAGTCTTCTGGCGCAACATCGATCCGCTCTCTGCCCACGGCCAGTTCTGCGACCGCGGCGAACAGTACCGGTCGGCGATCTTCTACGGCAACGAGACCGAGCGCCGCCTCGCCGAGGAGTCGAAGAAGAAGATCGAGCAGCGGCTGAAGGCGAAGGTCTCGACCGAAATCGTCCCGGCCGCCGCGTTCTATCCGGCCGAGGAGTACCACCAGGACTACTACAAGAAGAATCCAATCCGCTACGGGCTCTACCGCAAAGGCTGCGGGCGCGACGCGCGTCTCGCGGAGCTCTGGGGAGCCGACGCGTCACACGCCGGAGAGAAGCAATGATCACCGCCCTGCTGCTGAGCCTCGCCTTCGCCTTCGCCCTCGTGCCGTCCGGCCAGGCGGCCGTCCCCGCGAAGGGCTGGAATCCTGCGGCCTTCGTCAAACCGCCCGACGCCGAGTTGAAGAATCGTCTGACACCGGTCCAGTATCGCGTCACCCAGCACGACGGCACCGAGCCCGCCTTCGCGAACGAGTACGACAGCAACAAGAAGCCCGGCCTCTACGTGGACATCGTCTCCGGCGAGCCCCTCTTCTCCTCGCTCGAGAAGTACGACTCCGGGACGGGGTGGCCGAGCTTCTGGAAGCCGCTCGAGCCGGCGAATGTGAAGCAGAAGGGCGGCGGCGGCTTCTTCGGCGCCGAGGTTCGCTCCGCCCACGCCGACTCGCACCTCGGCCACGTCTTCAACGACGGCCCGCCCCCGACGGGCCAACGCTACTGCATGAATTCCGCGGCGATGCGCTTTATCCCCGTCGAGCGGCTCGAGGCGGAGGGCTACGGCCAGTACCGCAGGCTCTTCAAGAAGTAGCAGGCTTCAGAAGCGGGCCACGACCCCCAGGCCGCGGCGGTCCCCGTCGAGGATCGGCCAGAAGGCGACGTGGAGGTTCTCGTGGCTCGCGCGCAGCCTTCGATTGAAGGCGACGAGCCCGCGCCCCACCACAGTCCCGATGACCGCTCCCGCGGCGACATCCGAGCTCCAGTGCGCGTCGTGGTAGATCCGCGAGAATCCCACGAGCCCAGCCAGCGTGTACGCGCCGATGCTCACCCACACTTTGTCCGAGTGCGCGCTGATGACCGACGCCACGGCGAAGGCTTGGGTGGTGTGGCCCGAAGGGAACGCCTGGTCCCCGCTGAAGGGATGGAACGCGGTGCTGCCCTCGTCCTGGTTCGGGCGCGCCCGTCCAATGACGCGCTTCAAGACCGGCGTGATGACGCCGGAGGCGAGGATGCTCGCGAGCGCGCTGTCGACCGCGATGTCCCGCGCGTCGGGGTCGCGGAAAACGAAGCCGGCGATCCCGTAGGCGCCGATCACCGCCCACGAGTACTCCGCTCCGAACGGCTCGACGACTCGCGTCAGGTCGTCGAGCGCGGAAGTCTGGTTGCTCCGGGTCTTGTTGCGGGCGGGCACGTCCACCGCGAAACCGAGGGCCACGACACCGGCGGCCACGCCGGAGAACACCAGCCAGTCCTTGCCGCTCCAACGCAGCGGCGCGCCCAGGATGTACTTCCCGTCCTCGAGCGCGAGCTTGCCGAGACCGGGAGGAGCTTCGGGAGCGGCCGCTTCCGCGTCGGGCGCCTCGCCGCCGGGGTCGGCGGGACAGGGCTCGGTCGCAGCCGCCGCAGCCGGAAGGTCGGACGAGACTTCGATCCTCGGGTCGGCGGCGGCCTGCCCGGAGAGGAGGAAGGCGAGGGCAACCGCCGTCCCTGTTCGTCCGAGGCGTCGGCCTGACCCGACGAGGTCCGAAGGGACGGCGGCGAAGCTCCTGGATCCACCCGCGGTTGACACTCCTGCCGCCCTCCGCCTATCCTCTCCGGTCCTCTGCTCCTCAGTAGCTCAATGGCAGAGCATCCGGCTGTTAACCGGAGGGTTGTAGGTTCAAATCCTACCTGAGGAGCCACTACTCTCCGCGCGCCTTTCCTTGCGGAGCTGCGATGTAGAGTTGTTGTCAACTCGGATGACGCTCCCAGCTGGGAAGTTCCTTGGTCCCTACGAGATCCTCGCGCCGCTCGGCGCGGGCGGGATGGGGGAGGTGTACAAGGCGCGGGATGAGCGGCTGAAGCGCGACGTCGCGATCAAGGTGCTGCCAGTCTCCTTCTCGGCCGATCCGGATCGTCTGCGGCGTTTCGAGCAGGAGGCCCAGGCAGCGGGCGCACTCAATCATCCCAACATCACCGCCGTCTACGACATCGGACAGCACGACGGCGCGCCCTACGTCGTCCAGGAGCTTCTGGAGGGCGAGACGCTGCGTGCGGAGCTTGCAGGCGGACGATTCTCCCAGCGAAAAGCCATCGACTGCGCACAGCAGCTCGCTCAGGGCCTCGCGGCGGCGCACGGCAAGGGGATCGTGCACCGGGACCTCAAGCCCGAGAACGTCTTCGTCACGAAGGACGGGCGCGTCAAGATCCTCGACTTCGGCCTGGCCAAGCTCACGCACCAGGAGGAAGGCTCCCAGGTCACCAGTCTTCCGACGGCCGCGGCGGGCACCGAGCCCGGCGTCGTGCTGGGAACCCTCGGCTACATGGCGCCCGAGCAAGTCAGGGGCCGTCCGGCCGACGCGCGCAGCGACATCTTTTCCTTCGGCGCCATTCTCTACGAGATGCTTTCGGGCAACCGCGCCTTCCGTGGCGACTCGGCGGCGGACACGATGTCGGCGATCCTGAAAGAGGATCCGCCGGACCTCTCGGTCACGAACCAGAACATCTCGTCTGCGCTCGACCGGATCGTGCGGCACTGCCTGGAGAAGAATCCCGAGCGCCGCTTCCATTCCGCCCACGATCTCGCCTTCGACCTCGAGGCCCTGTCGGGCGTGTCGACACCGGCGGGGGCGGCTGTGGTCACGGGCCGGCAACGGCGGCCGAAATGGCTGGTCGCTGCCGCGGGCATGACTCTGCTCGCGGCAGTCGGCGCGGCCGCGTTCTTCGCGGGGCGGAGTACGGGTCCGACCCGCGGATCGCGCGACGTGGCCTTCAAGCCGTTGACGTTTCGGTCAGTGCCGATTTTCCGCGCCCTGTTCGCTCCGGATGGACGAACGGTCGTCTTCAGCGCGGCGCCGGAGGGGAACAGGCCCGAGCTGTTCACGCTCGCTCCCGACTACCCCGAGCCGCGCCCGCTCGGAGTGCAGGATGCGCAGCTTCTGTCGGTCTCGTCGAAAGGCGAGCTCGCATTGCTGACGCATGCCCGGTATATCCATCATCGACTCTTCACCGGGACGCTCGCCCGAATGCCGCTCGGCGGAGGCGCGCCGAGGGAGGTCCTCGAGGGCGTGCGAGAGGCCGACTGGTCGCCCGACGGGGAAACCCTCGCGATCATCCGGGAGGTGGACGGGAAGGACCGGTTGGAGTATCCGATCGGCAAAGTCCTGTACGCGACGGGAGGATACGTGAGCGACCTCCGGTTCTCGCCGAGAGGCGACCGGATCGCGTTCCTCGAACATCCGTTCCGCTGGGACGACCGGGGCGGCGTGGCGGTCGTGGATCTGGCCGGCAAGAAGACCCGCCTGGCCGATGGCTATTGGGGAGAAGAAGGTCTGGCCTGGTCGCCCGACGGCAAGGAAGTCCTTTTTTCCGCGGGCGTCGGCTATTCGAACTTCGACGTCCGCGCCGTGACGCTGACGGGCAGGAACCGAGTCGCACTGCCGAGCTCTGGAGGTCTGACGATCTTCGACATCTCGCGCGAGGGGCGTTGGCTCGCTGCTCGGGAGGACGTCAAGTGGCGACTGATGGCCATGGCTCCCGGAGCCAACACGGAGCGGGACCTCTCCTGGCTCGACGGCTCGCTTGTCGTCGCTCTCTCCGCCGACGGCCGGTCGCTCCTCTTCACCGAGTACAGCGGCGCTTTCGGAAATAACTATGCGGTCGGTCTTCGAAAGACCGACGGGTCGCCGGTCGTGCGTTTGGGAGAAGGCTGGGCCGGCGATCTCTCGCCGGACGGCCGGTGGGCTCTGGCGGTCGTGCCCACCTCGCCCGACCGGCTCATGCTCTACCCCGCGGGCCCGGGGGAGCCGCGACGTCTGGAGAGCGGCGACATACGGGAGTACAGCTCGGCGCGGTGGTTTCCCGACGGAAAGCGCATCCTCGTGTGCGGCACCGAGGCCAAACATGCCTCGCGCTGCTACGCGCAGGATGTCTCCGGCGGCAAGCCGCGGCCCGTCACGTCCGAGGGGAGCCGCAATGGGATCGTTTCCCCGGACGGCACGCTCCTTCTCGTCCAGGGAAGCCGCGATGAGTACCAGCTCTACCCGTCGGCTGGCGGAGAGCCTCGGCCCGTTTCCTCGCTCGCACCCGACGACGTCGTGGCTCGCTGGACCGCCGACGGCCGCGGCTTCCTCGCCAATCGCTGGTCGGAGGTGCCTGCCCGCCTCGAGCGCATCGACCTTGCGACGGGACACCGGGACTTCGTTCACCTCCTGGCTCCGCCGGATCTCGCCGGCGTTGTCCGGATCCAAAATGTGACTGTCGCGAGCGACGAGAATGTTTACGCCTACTCTGCCACGCAGCGTCGGTCCGACCTCTTTCTGGTTGACGGAGCGCGATGACGCTGTCGGCCGGGACGCGACTCGGCCCCTACGAGATCCTGTCCCTCCTCGGCGCGGGTGGGATGGGGGAGGTTTACCGGGCGACCGACACGCGGCTTTCGCGCGACGTCGCGGTTAAGATTCTGCCCGAGGCCTTTGCGAACGACTCGGAGCGGCTGGCGCGCTTCGAACGAGAGGCGAGGCTTCTGGCCTCGCTGAACCATCCCGGCATCGCGACGCTCCACGGCCTGGAAGAAGCCGGAGGATCGCGCTTCCTGGTCATGGAGCTCGTCGGCGGGGAGACGCTCGGCGGCCGCATCGCGCGGGGCCCGATGCCCATCGAAGAGGCCGTGCCGCTCTTTGGCCAGATCGCCGAGGCTCTCGAGGCGGCGCACGAGAAGGGCATCGTCCACCGGGACCTGAAGCCCGGCAACGTCATGGTCACGCCCGAGGGGAAGGTCAAGCTCCTCGACTTCGGGCTGGCGAAGGCGTTCGAAGTGGATTCCCCCGCAAGCGACCTTTCGCACTCTCCCACGATCACGCGCGAGGCGACTCGCGCCGGGGTCATCCTTGGGACGGCCGCCTACATGAGCCCGGAGCAGGCGCGCGGCAAGTCGACCGACAAGCGGACGGACGTCTGGGCGTTTGGCTGCTGTCTCTACGAGGCGCTGACGGGCGCCAAGCCTTTTCCCGGCGAGACGGTCACGGACATGCTCGCGGCGATCGTCAAGAGCGAGCCCAACTGGGAGGCGCTGCCGAAAGATGCGCCGCCACGGCTGCGGGAGCTCATCCGTCGGTGTCTGCAGAAAGACCCGCGCGAGAGGCTTCGCGACATCGGCGACGCGCGGATCGAGCTCGAGCGCGCCGAGGAGCCGGTCGAAGTCGGACCAGCGCCGGGGCGACGCGGCGCTTCGGTTTGGGTCACAGCTGGCGCGCTCGCGGCAGTCGCCATCGGCCTTCTCCTCGGGCGGGGTCTCTTCTCGAAGAGAGCGACCGTCGGCGCGTCGTCCGTGATGCGCTCGACCATTCGCCTCCCCGACGGACAGCGAATGCCGCGCCTCTGGTACATGCCCTTCGCGATCTCCGAAGACGGAACGCGGCTCGCCTACGCCGCGCTGACCAAGGACGGCGTGCGGCTCTACCGCCGCGCTCTCGACACGTTCGACTCGACGCCGGTGCCGGGGACCGAAGACGCGATGATGCCCTTCTTCTCGCCGGACGGTGAGTGGATCGGGTTCTTCGCCGGCGGGAAGTTGAAGAAGGTCGCCTGGGCGGGCGGCTCGCCGCTGACGCTGGCGACGGCGCGGATTCCGGTCGGGGGAACCTGGGGACCGGGCGGCACGATCGTCTTCACGCCGACCCAGGATGGGGGACTCTGGCGGGTGAGCGCGGAGGGAGGCGCTCCCGAGGAGCTGACCCGGCCCGACTTTCGCGACAAGGGCTATACGCACACCTGGCCCCAGTATGTGGACGGCGGCAAGAAGATTCTCTTCGTGCAGTGGGGCGGCCACCCGGACGGCCCCAGCCTCCTCGACCTGACGAGCCGGAAGTGGTCAGCCGTCCTTCGCACCTCGGGGGTGGGGGCGAGCTTCATTCCGACAGGTCACCTCCTCTTCGGCGATCTCCGGCGCGGGCCGGGGCTTTTTGGCGCCCGATTCGATCCGGCGCACCCCGAGCGCATCGGTCCTGCGATTCCGGTTCTCGAGGGCGTTCGGCTCGTGTACACGGAGTCGGGTCGTGCCTGGGTCGCGTTCTCCAGGACCGGCACGCTCCTCTATGCGCGGGAAACGCTCGCGGAGGGGGCGCTGCTCTGGCAGGGCCGCCAGGGCGCTGCGATGCCGATCTGGAAACGGCCGGGCCCCGTCGCCGCGCCGCGACTCTCGCCGGACGGCAGGAGCGTCGCCTTCGACGACAACGAAGGGGATATCCGGATCCTCGACGTCGAGCGCAGCGTCGATCGCGTTCTCGTTCGACGTCAGGAGGCGAACAACATCTACGCCGTGTGGGCGCCGGACGGTAAGCGGGTCGCCTTCTGCTCGAATCGCGGGGGCGACTGGGATCTCTACGAGGTCCCGGTCGAAGGTGGTGAGGCCAAGGGAATGCTTGCACGCGAGTTCGATCAGTGCCCGGAGTCCTGGGTCGAGACTCCCTCGGGGCCCGTGCTCGCCTATTACGAGTACGACCCGAAGACCGGATTCGACATCGGCCTGCTCGATGCAAGCGGCAAGGTGATTGACTCGATCGTCACGGAGTTCAACGACGCGAGCCCCGCGCTCTCTCCCGGCGGGCGCTTCCTCGCCTTCACGTCGAACCGGTCGGGCCGGCTGCAGGTCTACCTGCGCAAGCTCGGGACGACCGCCGACACGCAGGTCTCCCTCGAGGGCGGCTGTGAGCCGGTCTGGTCGCGGGACGGCAAGCAACTCCTCTTTCGCAGCGGCGATCGGCTTTTCGCGGTCAGCGTGTCGGAGAGCCCGGATCTGCGCCTAACGAATCCCGCGCTCGTCCTCGAGGCCCCCTTCGACCGGTCTCCATACTCCGAGCATGCCTACTACGACGTCGCTCCCGACGGCCGCTTCCTCGTCGCCGCCGACGCTTCCGCGACCGAGCTCCAGGTCGTCACAAACTGGTTCCAGGAGCTGAACCGCCTCGTTCCGGCGCGCTGAGCGGATCTGAGGCGGTTCACCACGCCAGAATCCACTCGACCTGGGCCGGGCGGGAAGTGGCAGATCTCGACAGACGGCGGCGGGTTGCCGCTCCTGAAGATTCCCTACTTCCTCTCTCCCGGCTGGCTACAGATCGACCCCAACTTCGACCCGCTGCGCAAGAACCCTACGTTCCAGAAACTCGTCGCCAGCGCTAGGTAATCCTGTCTCGCGCCGCGGCGCGAAGGCCTCAATCTCCCGCAGCCAACCCCCGAAAAGGTTCCAACTGAGAACTATGTGGGGAGCCAATCTTCCCGGGCGGAATACCCCGGATCCGACGTTGGGTCATGAGGCGAGAACGTCGTCGTAGACTTCCTCTGTGTCGACCATCACCGATTGCGGCTGCTCGATCCAGGACAAGGATATCGGCTCGTGCTACTGCGTCCTCGAGCCGCTGGTCCAGGCCGTCGGCCGGCGGCACGCTCTCCAAGTTCTGAACGTGATCGCCGCTCGAGAATTCGCTCACTTCAACGAGATTCAAGATCGGCTCGGCGGGTTATCGTCCTCGACCCTGTCGGCGCGTCTTCAGGAGCTCGAGAGGGTGGGACTCATACGGCGCGAGGTCGAGACTCTCGATCATCCGCGTTCCGAGTACCATCTGACGGAGAAAGGACGGACGCTGCGCGATTCCCTTCGCCGATTCTTCTCTGAGCGCTCGAGCCCCTAGCTCTTCGGGGGGAGGGCGTCGATGACTTGCATGAACCCCGTCAGGCCCACGCGGTCCAGTTCTTTCCGCGGCGCGTTGGCGTAGAAGACGATCTTTTTCGATTGCACGAAGAATTTCATCGCGTCCCAAAAGCGATTCCCCTGGCGTTGGTCGAGAAGGAAGAGCTCTTCGACCACCGCCGGCTTGAGGGCGAGTAGGAGAGGGACTCTTCGAAAGAGGAGGAAGTGCGTTTTTTCGACCGCCACACCGTCTCGTGTGCGGGTGAACACCAGACCGGTCGAGTCGTTCGGGTTTTCCACGACCGCGAAGCTGGCCGTTTCACCCAGGGGTCCGAAGAGGTCCGGGTTTGCGGCGACCCACTGCCTCCAGCGGGGGACGTCCACGAGAGACCCCCTGTAGGCCAGTCCGAGGATGAAGCGGGGCAGCCGCTGTGGCGCGAAGGCGATTGCCGCCCCCAGGATCCCCAGGAGGATCACGAGGCTTCCGACCACCAGTCTCCGCTGCTCTTTCATGTTGACATCATAAGCAGGGGGGCGGTTAGATTGTGCCTAGCGGGAGGACTGACGTGAAGAAGGCGATTGTATTTTCCGTTCTGTTCGTTCTCGCGGCCGTGTCCGTTGCCCTGGCCTCAGCGCCCAAGCCGATGGCGTGCGATTCCTGGAAATGCGGCCCGAAGTGCGCCCCCGCCAAGTACGAGGCTGTCCGCTATCCGCCCACACTCCTGCCGCTTTTCGGATCGCAGATCTACGGGGCGGCCGTGGTGGAAGGAGGAATCGGTTTTCTCGCCGCGCTCCTGGGAGCTCGGTTGACGGCCAGGCGCCGGGCGGCCGCCCGAGCGCGCCGAACGCCCGTCACCGAGGCTTCGGAGCGGGGGAAAGCGTGAGCGCGCGCGCGTCGGCCATCGTCCTCGCCCTATCCATAGGAGGCGCGCTTGCCGTCGCGCAGGCGCCCCCGAAGGAGTCGCCCACCGATCAGGTCATGTGCGTGGTGTGCGGGGACTACACCTTCGAGCGGAAGGACTCGGTGTCGGCGACCTACGAAGGCGAGAAGATCTCCTTGTGCAGCCTGAATGAGCTCGACCTCATCAAAGCAAACCCCGAGAAGTACGTCTGGGCCACGGATCCGGTGAGCGGCGCCCGGGTCAACAAGATTCATGCGCGCTTCACGACCGACCACAAAGTGCAGGTCCGCAAGAAAGAGGGAAAGGTCGAGACTTGGCCCCGCCGATTCTTTTTCGAGTCCGCGAAGACACGGGATGAGTTTCGGAAAAACCCGTCGCGGTTCCTCAAGGAGCCGTATCCGGTCTAGGGTGTCGCTTCGCGGAACGCCGGTCTGAAGGTCGGCCAGTGATTGACCAGCGAGGGGCGGCACGACTGGATACGAAAACAACGACTCGGGTGGAAGACGCCGCCTCCGTCGGTCTGGCGCTGCTCGGCGGCGTCGCCGCTCTCCTCCTCTAGGATCGTAGCCGGAAGGAGACCATGCTCAAAAGCCATCCTCAACGGGACGGGATCTGGCAGGAGCTTCACGCCCGCCCGTACGTCCGATTTTCCGGACCCGCAGAAGTCCTCCGTGTTTTCCGCTTTCGGGATTCCTCTTGATCCATTCAGCCGGAAACGACAGGGAGGACAGCATGCTGCGAAGAAGAACTGCGAAGAGTGCCCTGGCCGTCTTCGCCTTTCTCCTCGTGCTTCACACTACGGCGCAACCTGCGGTGTCAAGAGAACCGGGCAGTGAGGCTGCGAAGCCGCCGAACGGGATTCAGAACCTCTACGACGCGTTCGGATACGGAAAGAAGGGCACGATCCTCGACTGGGGCTACTCGGCGCTCGTTCGGTACAACGGGAAGACGATCTTGTTCGACTCCGGGAGCCAGGCGGATGTGCTGGCCCACAACGCAAAGGCCCTGGGCGTCGATCTCAGCAAGGTCGATATCGCCGTACTGTCTCACCGGCACGCGGATCACGCCTCGGGGTTCGACTATCTTTTAAAAGTTAATCCTTCCGTGAAGCTCTACCTTCCCAGCGACCGGGGACTGGGCGCTCCTGAACACTGGACGTTCGAGAGACCACCCGATGCAGCGCAGTTCCGTCCGGAGGAGCTCTACTGGGGCGGCACAAAGACGTCGATCGACTACAAGTCCAGCGGCCGATTCTGGAACGCCAGGTCGGAATGGGTGACCGCGACCAAGGAAGTGGCGCCCGGAATCTTCGTGATCCCCACGACCGCGGTGATGCTGGGCGACTTCTGGAAGTACCCTCCGCATGAGGACCAACCCGAGCTGACGGGACTTCCTGAGCTGTCGCTCGGCCTGATGACGAGCAAGGGGGTCGTGCTAATCGTCGGATGTTCGCACTCCAGAGTGGAAGAGATCGTTGTCGAGACGAAGCTGCGTCTCAAAGCGAACGTGGAGCTCGTTGCGGGCGGACTCCATCTCATGCCCTATTCGGTGGAATCCATCGCCGGGTTGGCGCGGAAGCTCAAGAGCGATCTGGGTGTCAGGAGAATCGCACCGTCGCACTGTACCGGCCCGACGGCCTGCAAGATCTTCAAGGAGGTCTACGGTGAGAACTACTCCTACGCCGGACTGGAAGCCGAGATCCCCTTTTAACGAGCGCGTGAGGCCCACCGCTTCGAAATATCGAAGTGCCGTTGACCGTGCCCGGCGGGTGGCCACAGAATGGGCCCGACGGTCAGGAGGGCTCTCATGGACAAGATGACTCTCTGGCAGATTTCCTGGGCGATCGGCGCCGTCGTCGTGCTGATCGTCGCGGTGCTGCTCCTCGTGATCATCGCCGCCGCGCGGTCCATCGACAAGCGCGCCGCCGAGATCTGGACGGTCGGCAAACAGATCGCCGCGAACACCGTCTCGATCTGGATGCTTCAGAAGACCAACGTGGTCGCGGGCGAGATTCTGACGACGGCGAAGGGGATCGCCGCCGGGGCCGGCGCAATCGACGCGAAACTGTCGTCACTCGCCGGAAACAAGTGATGTCGGCGGTCCTCGTCGCGACCCTCGCGTATCTCGCCATCCTCGTGGCCGTCCTCGCGGTCGGGTTGATCCTCATAGCCTGGCGGCTGACGGCGACGGCGAAGGCCATCCGCCAGATTCGCGACGCGCTCGCGCAGGTTCAGACCGACACGGCCCCTCTGGGCGATTCGCTCGGCAAGGTCAATGGCGCACTCGCTCAGCTTTCAGGCGGCCTCGGGTCCGTCCTCCAGTGGCTCATCCTCGCGGACGGAACCCTCGGCCGAATCGCCAAGCGGTTCCGATCGAGTGCAGCATGAGCGCGACGGTCGAGCTGATCTGGTGGATCGCGCTCGGCCTGGCGCTCCTGTTGACGCTCGTGGCCACGGCCTTGCTCATTCGCGTCGTCCACTCCTGCGGTCAGATCGTGGAGCTCGCGCGCCGGACTGTTCCCGCGGCGCAAGGTATCGCCCGCCACACGTCCGCCATTGCCAGCCTCACCGCCGTGTTGAAGCTCGCGCCGACGCTTCTTTCCGTTGCGGGCGAGATCGACGCCGCCTCGAAAAAGATCGCTGTCACGCTCGATGCGGTCGCGCCGGCGAAGGGAGCCTGATGGTCCTTTGGACGATCCTGACCACTGCTCTGTTTCTCGTCCTCCTGGGGTTTCTCGCCTGGGCACTCGCGATGATCGAGAGTGCCCTCTCGGGGATCCGCCGGAGCCTGGAGAAGATCGCCTGGGGCGTGCGGGCCATCGAAGTCGAGACCAGCCCGCTACCCGGCGGCATCTCCGGCGTCGCCGGGGGCCTGACCCAGATCGGGTCGAGCCTCTCGGTCGTCCGGCAGCATCTCGCCTCTACGGCGGACAACTTGCCCGGCGCCGCTCGAGCCCTGGGGCTCATTTCATAGAAGGGAACGCCATGGCCGAGACGGAGATGGAATCGAACCAGCCGGGAGGGCTCGCGCTCGAGCTCGAGCCGCTACCGCCGTCGCTCACGAGGCCTCTCGAGAAGGTCTACGCGTTCTGGCTCGCCGGCATGAGCTGCGACGGTTGCTCGATCTCGGTTACCGGCGCGTCCGACCCGAGCGTCGAGGATCTGCTGCTGGGCAGCATCCCCGGCGTTCCGCGCGTCATTTTGTATCACCCGGTTCTGAACGCCGAAGCGGGAGAGGAGTTCATTCGAAACTTCGAGCTCGCGGCGCAGGGCAAGCTCGATGCGCCCTACGTCGTCATTTTGGAAGGCTCCGCGGTGGACGATTCGTTAATCGACGGCCCGGGATACTGGGTGGGCCTCGGAGCGCGCCCGGGCAAGCCCAGCGACGACGGCAGTCACGTGATTTCCGTCATGGAGTGGTTGGACCGAATGGCTCCGGGCGCGGCGGCGATGATCGCGATCGGTACGTGTGCCACGTGGGGAGGAATTCCGGCGGCAGTGGGCAATCCCACCGGCGCGATGGGACTGATGGATTACCTGGGGAAGGACTATCGCAGCGCCTTCGGGTTGCCCGTCATCAACATCCCCGGCTGCGCTCCGGTCGGGGACAACTTTACCGAGGTCGTCGCGATGGTCCTGCACTTTCTTCAGGGCACGGGGCCGCTGCCGGAATTCGACGAGCTGGGACGGCCCGCCTGGCAGTTCCATCACACGGTCCACGACCGCTGCGTGCGGGGCGGGTACTACGAAGGCGGCGTGTTCGCGGAGAAGTACGGCGACCCCGAATGTCTGGTGGAGCTCGGCTGCTGGGGCCCGGTCGTGCAGTGCAACATCGTCGAGCGCGGCGCGATCCGCCACCACGGCGGCTGCATGAACCAGGGAGGCATCTGCATCGGCTGCACGATGCCGGGATTTCCCGACAAGTTCACGCCCTTCTACAAGGAGCCTCCGGGCGCGACTGTCTCGACGCACACGTCCAAAAACGTCGGGAAGGTGATCCGATACCTGCGCCGGCTGTCCCAGGACCACCAGAACCGCGAGGCGCTCTGGGATCGGGTTCAGGACACGCCGAGCGGTTGGGCCCTCCAGAAGCACGGCGATCCACTGTTCGGCCGGCTCGCCGACTTTTTCTACCGGAAGCTGCAGTTCCATCAGGCCGTGAAGCCGGGCCGCACGATTCCGGAGACGGAATTTCGTGACGGATATGAGGTCAAGAACAAAAGGCTTCAGGATGAAGCTCGGGCCGGCGGCGAGCAGCGGGAAATGATGTCGGGGTCCGCCCGTCGCAAGGCGAAGATCGAGAGAGAGTCCGCGCGGGTCGGGGCCTGACCGATGTGCTTTAGAAACCTTCCCATCGAATTCGACGCCCAGGGCGCCGCCACCTTGAAGGGTGCCGGCCCCGATCCCTTCGGCTACCAGACGAAGGCGATCGATCGTGACGCCATCAAGCAGCTCCTCGAAAAGAACGGCTACGTCAAGGCGGTCGACTTCGACCCGGTGACGCGAGTCGCCGGCGCTCTCGCGTTTCACACGGCCGTAGATTTGAAGAACCGCAAGGTCCTCGAGGCGAGCTCGATGGCCACACTCTTTCGCGGCTACGAGGTCATCCTGAAGGGGCGCGACCCGCGCGACGCCATCTTCATCAGCAGCAGGGCCTGCGGCGTCTGCGGAGGCGTGCACTCGACCTGCGCGGCCCTGGCTATCGAGATGGCTTTCGGCATCTGCCCGCCGCCGCTCGCGGTCGTCATCCGTAACCTCGCGCTCTCGATGGAGTTCGTCTGGGACAACGTCATGCACCTGTTCATGCTGGCCGGTCCGGACTTCTCCGAGGCGATGATCAAGAAGACCGAGCCCACGCTCTGGGACCGCGCGACGCGCACGGAAACGCGCTGGGGAAGCATCCACGGCTACGGGAAGATCAGTGAACTCTTCCACGACATGAACCCGTTGACGGGCAAGCTGTATCTCGAGGGGCTCGAGCTCTCGCGCGTCGCGCGGGAGGGCTATGTGACTTTGATGAGCAAGTACCCGCACCCGGAAACGATCGTCCCGGGCGGGGTCAGCCACACCGTCACCATCCAGAGTTTCAATGTCTACCTGACCCGTCTGATGAAGACGTTCGACTTCGCCAAGCGCTCGATCGCCATCTGGAACGACATCTGCGACTTCTTCTACGACGCGAACGAGAAATACAAGGAGTGCGGCACCCGGCCGGTGAATCTCGCCGACCTCGGGATCTGGGACGACCCGACAGCCTACGACGCGACCTACGCGAACTGCGACGAGTGGGGGGAACGCCGCTGGGCCACACCCGGCGTAATTCTGGACGGGAAGCTCGTCACGAGCAAACTGCGGCAGATCAACCTCGGGATGGAGGAGTTCATCGAGCACTCTTACTACGAGCCCTGGAGCGGTCAGCCGCACAAGACGGACCCGCTCGGAGCGCCGCTTTCGCCGTACCACCCGTGGAACAAGGAAACCAAGCCCAAGCCCACGGGCATGAACTGGCGAGAGAAGTACAGCTGGGCCACGGCGCCGCGCTGGGATCGGGTCGCCGTCGAGGCCGGGACGTACGCGCGTCCCTGGATCACCGTGCTCGCGGGTAAGCTGCCGCACCGCCGCTTCCTCGACCTGACCGAGAACAGCATGAAAATCCGGGTCCCCAAGTACATAGCGGCGGAGATGGAATTCGAGTGGAAGATTCCCCCGGTCTTCAACGCGTTCGAGCGCAACCGCGCCCGCGCGTACTCGATTGCCTATCAGACAGTGGTCGCGTACGACAACTGGCTGATCGGCATGGACCTGTTGAAGAAGGGCGACTATCGGACTTCGACGCCGTACACCGTCCCAAAAGACCACCGGATGGCCGTCGGATTCTGGGGGGCAGGCCGCGGCTGGCTTTCGCATCACCTGGAGCTCGACAAGGGGGCGATCGTCAATTACCAGATCATCACGCCTTCGACCTTGAACGCGTGCCCGAAGGATCCCTGGGGAAATCCCGGCCCATACGAGGAAGCGGTTATGGCGACACCGATCCTCGAAGAGTTCGAGAGCCCCGAAAAGTTCAAAGGGATCGACATCCTGCGCGCGATACGCAGCTTCGACCCGTGCATGCCGTGCACGACCCACATCTACGCGGGCGATCAGACCATTTCCTGCGAGGTCAACACCTGTGCCTGCGGAGCCGACGATTGACGGCGCGAGAAGTGCGTCCGGTCCCGAGCCGGACGCTCCGGGCCTGTCGGGGCAACTGAGCCCGTCGGGAGCGCCCCGCGTGCTCGTCGCGGGAGTCGGGTACAGGCTCCTGCGAGATCTCTCTTTCGGCCCTCTGCTGATGGACCGCCTGGCCGGGGAACGATGGCCTGAGGGCGTCGAGATCGAGGACTTAAGCTACGGGCCCGTGGGAGTGATGCACAACCTGGAGGCGCGCGAGCCGTACGACCGGATCGTCCTGGTCGGAGGAGTCAAGCGCGGCCGGCGCGCAGGAGAGGTTCTCCGGTACGCGTGGAAGCGCCAGCTCCCGGATGCCGAGGAGATCCAGGCGCGCATGGCGGAGGCGATCACCGGAGTCATCAGCCTCGACAATCTGCTGATCATCACGACGTACTTCGACAAGCTGCCTCGCGACGTCATCGTCATCGAGGTCGAGGCGGTCGACGACGACTGGGGCGAGGAGTTTTCTCCCGAGGTGGAACGCGCGATCCCGCGCGTCGTGGACGAGATTCGCCGGTCGATTGCCGGCATGATGCCCTCATGATGCCCGGACGCGTGCTCGTCGCCGGGTTTGGAAACCTGCTGCTCGGTGACGATGGTTTCGGCGTTGCTGTGTCGCGCAGGCTCGCGGCGGAACCGCTCCCGCCCGAGGTCGAGGTGATGGAGGTGGGTACGGGTGGGATGGATCTGGTTTTCAAGTTGATGGACGGCTGCCGAAAGCTGATCGTCGTAGATTCAGTTCGCCGCGGACACGCGCCGGGGACCGTGTACGTCTTTCGCCCCAGCGAGGCGGACCTCGCTCTCGCGCCGGATCAATCCGTCGATCCGCATTTCGCCGAACCGACCCGAGCGATGAAGATGGCGAAGAAGCTCGGCTACCTCCCCGATGACGTCACGGTCGTCGGGTGCGAGCCCGGCAGCTGCGAGCTCGATCTGACGCTCTCGCCGCCGGTCCGCGAGGCGGTGGAACAGGCCGCCGGCAGGATTCGAGAGGTTCTGGGAATCGCGCATGCCGTCTGACCGGCTGGAGGAGTTGATCCGGGTGCTCGAAATGTACTCGTTCGACGAGGGCCGCAACCGAATCGTCGAGGCTCTCGGCGCCGTGCTTGATCTCCACCGGGACGCGTTCTCCCGCACGCTCGCCATCGCTCAGGAGCATCCCGAGCTCGTCGAGCGACTGCGGAGCGATCCGGTCGTGGGCGGCATCCTCGAAGGGTACGGTTTGATCCCCTCGGATGCCGGCAAGCGCGTGGAGGCGACGCTGGCCGGATTGGACCCCCTCTTGAAAGAGCACGGGACGCAGGCGAAGCTCCTCGAGGTCAGCGAAGCGGCGGTCCGCATCCAGTTGATGCGGCCCATTCACGCCGACGGCGCCTCCCTCGAGAAGTTGATCTCTGAGATCGAGAATTCGCTGAGAGATGTGGCGCCGGAGCTCGCCCGGATCACGGTTACCTCCTTGACCAACCTGGCTTATGCCGAGGTCCCGCGCAACTGGCTTCCGCTCGTGCACCGGTTCGAGCTCGAAGGTGGAGAGCTCCAGAAGATCCAATTGTTCGACGAACCGGTGCTGGCTTGCGAAGTGGCTGGAAGGGTGTTCGCGTTTTACGCTCGCTGCCCCGCCGGAGGAGGCAGCCTCGAGAACGCGCGCCGGGAAGGGGCGGTGATCACGTGTTCCTGTCACGGGCACCGGTTCGATCTCTCGAGCGGCCGCTGCCTGGATCGAGCGGGCCTGAGTCTGGAGCTCCTGAGGGTCAGCCTCGACGATACGGCGGTCCGGGTGGCCCTTTGACCGCGCCCGACGGCCCCGCCGTGAGGGAAATTGCGCGGCGAGACGAAGTCCTGGAGCTGCTCTTCTGGATGAAGGGGCAGGGATTTGCCGAAGCGCTTGCCGCGCGGGAACTTGCCGGATTTCTCGTGTATCCGGAGCCGGAGATCGTGGCGACTCTCGAGGCGCTCGTGTCACGCGGCGCGGTCGAGCGACGCGAGGAATCGCGATACGCCCTGACCGAAGACGGCCTCCCGGAGGCACGCCGCCGGTTCGTGGACGACTTTCGGGAGATGCTCGCCGAAGGGCACGGAGAATGCGGATTCTCCTGTCAGCAGGACCATGACCATGACGGCGTACGAAACGAGAGGAAGCTATGAGAATCGCCATTGGAGGCAAGGGCGGTGTCGGAAAGACGACGATTGCAGCGACACTGACCCGATTGCTGGGGCGCCGGGAGGGGCGCGCGCTCGCGGTCGACGGCGACTCCAATCCCAACCTCGCCGTCGCGCTGGGACTCCCGCAGTCCGAGGCGATGAGTCTGCCGACCGTCCCCCGGGAGGTGATGGAGCGGCGGCGCGATGTCGATGGAGAAGAAAAACTGATGCTCGTCTCCTCGCCCGATGAGATCGCGAGCCGATACGGAATCGAGGCTCCTGACGGCGTGCGCCTGCTGATCCTCGGACGAGTCGGGCATGCGGGCACGGGTTGAATGTGCCGGAATCACGCTACCGTGCGTAGCCTGCTCGCCCAGCTCGTCGGAAACTCAACCGGTCCGACCGTCGCCGACATGGAGGCCGGGCTAGAGAACTTCAGCCGCGGCACGCCTCGTCACGTCGACGCGCTGCTCGTCGTGATGGAGCCTTACTTCCGCGCGCTCGAAACCGGGGCGCGCGCCGCGGACCTCGGGCGTGAGCTCGGCATTCCCCGCGTCCAGGCCATCGCGAACAAGGCGCGCACGCCGGAAGACGAACGCGCCGTCAGCGAATACTGCGCGGCCC
>JBKJWL010000251.1:0-3593 GCA_046716885.1 Thermoanaerobaculia bacterium
CTGCATGAGCAGCTCGAGGCGGCCGTCACCGAGCGCAGCGCCGACGGGCTCTCGGCGCCCGAGCAGCTGCGGATGATCCGGGAGATCGTCCTGAAGGACGCCGGGCTCGCGATGAGGACGCTGACCGGAGAGCTCCGGCCGCGGCTCGCCGAGGCCGGCGTTCGGATCCTGGAGTGGGACGACATCGAGCCGGAGCGGCGCAAGGAACTCGCGTCCTACTTCGACAGCGTAGTCTTCCCGGTCCTGACCCCGCTCGCTTTCGACCCGGCGCACCCGTTTCCCTTCGTGTCCAACCTCTCCCTCTCGCTTGCCGTGGAGCTATCGGAGAAAAAGGAGAAGCGCCCCGCCTTCGCCCGCGTCAAGGTGCCGCCCTCGCTGTCCCGCTTCGTCCCGGTCCCCGGCGCGCCCGACAAGACGCTCGAGTTCGTCCTTCTCGAGAATCTCGTGGAGGCGAACCTGGACCGGCTCTTCCCCGGCATGGAGATTCTCGGCGCGTCCGCCTTTCGCGTTACGCGCGACGCCGACATCGAGATCCGGGAGGACGAGGCCGGCGATCTCCTCCGGAGCATGGCGGACAACCTGCGGCGGCGGAGATTCGGCGCCGCGATCCGGCTCGAGGTCGAGGGGCGCTGCCCGGAGAACGTCCGGGAGCTCCTCCGCGGGCAGCTCGAGCTCGAACCCGACGACGTGTACGCCGTCGATGGGCCGCTCGGCGCGGCTGACCTGCTGTCCGTGATGAAGCTCGACCTCCCCAATCTGAAGGATGCGCCGTTTCTTCCGTCCGCTCGATCGATCTTCGACGCGCCCGCCGACCCGTTCGAGGCGATCCGGAAGGGCGACATCCTCATGCACCACCCCTACGACTCTTTCAACCCCGTCCTCCGGTTCCTCGAGGCGGCGGCGGAGGACAAGGACGTCCTCGCCATCAAGATGACGCTCTACCGGGTCGGCGCAGACTCCCCCATCGTCGCGGCCCTGGCTCGCGCCGCGGAGAACGGCAAGCAGGTCGCAGTCTTAGTCGAGCTCAAAGCCCGCTTCGACGAGGAGAACAACATCCAGTGGGCGCGTTCGCTCGAGCGCGCGGGCGTGCACGTGGCGTACGGCGTCGAAGGTCTGAAGACTCACGCCAAGATCGCTCTCGTGGTGCGGCGCGAGGGCCAGGTGATGCGCCGCTATGTGCACGTCGGGACCGGTAACTACAACCGCCTCACCGCCCGCGTCTATACCGATATCGGCCTCTTCACGGCCCGCGCCGACTTCGGTCACGACGCCTCCGAGCTCTTCAACTTCCTGACCGGCTTCTCGAAGAAGACGAAGTACCGCCGCCTCGCAGTCGCGCCCTTCGCCCTCCACGACCGGGTCATCGCGCTGATCGAACGCGAGGCCGAGAAGGCGCGGGAGGGAAAGCCTGCCGCCATCGTCGCGAAGATGAACGCCCTTGTGGACCCGTCCGTGATTCGGGCGCTCTACCGCGCCTCCCGAGCCGGCGTCTCCATCGACCTCGCCGTCCGCGGGATCTGCTGCTTGCGCCCCGGCGTGCCGGGCGTCTCCGAGGGGATCCGCGTCTCGAGCGGCGTCGGTCGGTTCCTCGAGCACAGCAGGGTGTTCTCGTTCGGCATCGGAGACGAGGAGGAGATCTACATCTCCAGCGCCGACTGGATGCCTCGCAACTTCTACCGTCGCGTCGAGATCATGACCCCGATCCTCGACCAGAAGGCCCGCGAAAAGATCCGCCAAGAGGTTCTCGACCCGATCCGCGCCGACAACACGAAGGCACGAGACCTTCAGAGCGACGGGACCTACGTGCGCCGCCACCCCGCGCCGGGCGAGACGCCCTTCGACACCCAGCAGATTCTGCTCGATCGGCTGGCCAGGCGGGGGCTCAAAGCGGTTCCCGCACTTTAGGCAGAACGCCTACGCCGCCGTCCGCAAGATTCGCGTCTCCTTCCCGATCGCCAGCGGCCGTCCTCGCCAGGCGACCTCTCGCCCCACCAGGCCCGCCCAGAACACCGCGACGGCACCCAGGTCGCGCAGGGGGAGGAGGGCCACGTCTCGCCACGACGGCGACGCGCCCGCGCGCGCAGACGCGCAGACTTCGATCCCCCATCGCAGGGCGAGCAGGGCGCCCGCGGTGACCCGCCAGCCCGCGGACGGCGCAGCCATCGCCGCCGCGAACCAGAGCAGCGGGCTCGCCAGGAGCTCGCCGGCGTAGAGAGCGCCCCCCAGCCGGCGGCGCATCATGGCCCAGCGCCGGTGCCTCTCCCACACCGGCCGGGCTCGCTTGCGCACCTCGGTCGTGTCCAGCTCGTCGGCCGACAGCGCCACCCGATAGCCCGCGCGGCGCACGGCCCGGCCGAGCAGAAAGTCCTCGGCGAGATAGTCGCGCAGGACCGCGATCCCGCCGATCGCCTGGAGCGCGCGCTGCGAGACGAGAATCGACTTGCCCACGACGCACGGCATGTCGAGCAGTCCCGCGACCAGGGCGGTCCCCGGCTGCAGGCAGCCGTTCAGGTACGACGCCTCCAGCCGCGAAGCCAGGCTCACCGGTCCGGCCGCGCGGAAGAGGTGCGACACGAGCCCGACGGAGGGGTCCGCGAAAAACGCCACGGCGCGCCCGAGAAAATCGGGGCGGACCCGGACGTTGCCGTCCGAGAACAGCAACAGCCGGTGGCGCGTGAAACGCTGCGCCGCCGCGAGACGGTTGACCTTCGCGTTGCCCCCTGGCTCCCGCGCATCGAAAACGAAGGTCGATCGGACCCCGGGATGGCGGTCGGCGACCTCGCGCGCGACGCGGTATGCCGGATCGTCTTTGGAGGCGAAGGAGAAGATCACCTCGTACGCCTCGTAGTCCAGGCGGTAGAAGGACTCCAGGTTCTCCGCGAGCTCCTCGTCGATCCCGCACAACGGCTTGACGATCGAGACGGGCGGGGCGAAGCCGGGGATCACCGCTCGAGGACCGAAACGGCGAAGACGGCCGCGGGCCGCGATCGACAACGCATAAATCGCGGCCGAGAGCGCGAGCCCCGCGAGGCCGATCGCCCCCACGGCGTTCACGCCGTCGCCGCCGCCTGTCCCGGCGTCAGCCGCAGGACGCCGATCCCGGTCCCTCGCTTCAACGCCGCTAGAACCGCACCGCGATTCTTCTCGACGTTGAGCAGCGTCTTCCAGGCGTAGAGGTGTTCCGGGCGGTGGAAGTCGCTGTTGGCCATGTGCGGCAGGCTCTCGCGCGACACGACCGGGAAGAGCTCCCAACGGCAGCCGACCTCCCAGAGGTGAACGAGGTCCTGGACGGACTTTCGCCGATTCCAGAGGTACCAGGTGTTCGCGTACCACTCGCTCATCTCGTGCGGGTGGCAGGCGACCGAGACGGCGCCCCGGGCCTGGATCTCGCGCAGCATTTCGAGCGGGTCGCCGTCGGCCGAAAGGTATTCGTCGAGGCCGAGCGCGAGCGCGTGGACCGACGTGTCCCGGTTGATCGTGTTGCGGGTCATCTCGGCTCCGGGGATGACGAGCATCCGATAGGCCTGCCAGGCGCGCTCCGCCTCGCGGTCGATCTCCTCGGCGTAGCGCTTCCAGGTCTCGGGATTCAGGCT
>JBKJWL010000252.1:0-27970 GCA_046716885.1 Thermoanaerobaculia bacterium
GGCCTACCAGCTCTACCTCAAGGGCCGATATGCCTGGGAGAAGAGAACCGAGAGCGGGCTCCAGCAGAGCGTCGAGCTCTTCCAGCAGTCGATCGAGAAAGACCCGGGCTTCGCGCTCGCCTACGCCGGACTGGCCGACTCCTACGTCGTCATGAGCTCCTACAGCCTCATGTCTCCGGCCGAGTCCCATCCCCGGGCGAGGGCCGCGGCCCGGAAGGCGCTGGAGATCGACGACGGTCTGGCGCAGGCCCACGCCACGCTTGCTATGACCCTGACGCACTACGACCACGACAGGTCCGCCGCCGAATCCGAGTACAGGAAGTCGATCGAGCTCGACCCGAGGTACGCCACCGCCCACTTCTGGTACGGCCAGCTGCTCGGAGCCCTCGGCCGTTCGGACGAGGCGCTGGCTGAGATTCGCCGTGCTCAGGAGCTCGACCCCTTTTCCGCGATCATCCAGGCCAATTTCGTTCGACTCCTGATTTACGCGCACCAGTACGACCGCGCGATCGAAGAGGGCCGAAAGGCCGTCGAAGCCAATCCAAGCTTCGGCGTGGCCCACGAATTCCTCGCTCGCGCCTATGCGGCAAAGGGAATGACCCGGGAGGCGATCGCCGAGAGTCAGACAGCGGCGAACGTCCTCCAGACTCCGCGGGGACTCATGAATCTCGGCCGCGCCCAGGCACTGGCTGGGCGTCGCTCCGAGGCGCTCCAGACCATCGAGAAAATGAAGGCCCTCGCGAAGCGGCGGTACGTCGCGCCGGCGTACGTCGCGATGGTTCTGACGGTCCTCGGCGACAAGGATCAAGCTCTCGATTGGTGGGCGAAAGCCTGTGAGAATCGTGACTTCGATGTGCTGTTCCTCAGAGTCGATCCCTTGAACGACGCCTTGCGGAGCGACCCCCGCTTCGCGGACCTGATGCGCAAGGTGGGGCTCGCGCCCTGATGGCGGCCCCTGGCATTGAGCATATAAAACAGGCATACTCATACATATGAGAACCACATTGATTCTCGACGACGCGCTCATGGAGAGGGCCCGCAGCCTGACCGGCCTCAAGGAGAAAACGGCGATGGTCCGCGCCGGTCTCGAGGCCCTGATCGCCCGCGAGAGCGCGCGCAGGCTGGCCGCGCTGGGAGGTTCGGAGAAGAGCCTGCGTCGGGCGCCTCGGCGGCGGGCGGGACCCAGCCGGAGAAAGCCCCGTTGATCCTGGTCGACACGTCCGTCTGGGTGGATCATCTGCGCGGAGGCAACGCGCGTCTGGAAGCCCTGCTGCGCGAAGGCCTCGTTCTCGTTCATCCCTTCGTCACCGGTGAGCTCGCCCTGGGCCGGCTGAAGAGGCGGGCCGAGATCCTCCGCCTGCTCCGCGAGATGCCCCAGGCGCAATCCGCGGCCTACGAAGAGGTGCTCGACTTCATCGAAAGGCATCGGATGGCGGGCAGCGGCATCGGCTGGGTCGACGCGCACCTCCTCGTCTCCGCGGCTCTCGGCCGCGTCCGCCTCTGGACGCTGGATCGCCGTCTGGCCTTCACGGCCGAACGTCTGGCGCTCGCGCGCTGATTCCGTCGATGCAGACCGGTTCGCGATTTCGGTCGCGATCAACGTGCTTGCTATGTGACACATGCAATAGAAACTGATGTATGCAGATGCAATGAAGAGACTGCAGATCCTCATCGATGAGGAACTCGACGTCGCCCTCGAGCGCAAGGCCCGCCAGGACGGGAAATCGAAGGCGGCGCTGATCCGGGAGTACGTTCGCGAGCGTCTGCGCGGGCTTCCGCCCCTCGAGGCCGACCCTCTCTGGCAAATGTCCCGGCGCGGACGCCTTCGATCCGGCGCCGATCGACGACGTGGTCTACCGGTGATCTTCGCGGACACCTCCTTCTGGGTCGCCCTGCGCAATCGCCGGGACCCGCACCAACCAGAAGCTTCCGCACTGCTTCGGAGTCACGCCGATCGGGGACGTCCAACCATGTCCGCGGAGAGACCTGTACCTACCTGCGGCGCCGCGCCGGGCACGGGGCAGCCGTCGGTTTTCTCGACAGCCTCGAACGCACGCCGCGAGTCCGGTTCGTCGCGGCAAGCGCGAAGCAGGAAGAGGAGGCCCTGCGCTTCCTCCGTCAGCGCGACGAGCGCGAGTACTCGTTCGTGGACGCGACGAGTTTCGTTCTCATGAAGAGCCTCCGGATCCGCGAGGCCCTGGCGTTCGACGGAGACTTCTCCGCCGCCGGTTTCGTCGAGCTTCGGGAATGAAGCCATCGCACCTCACGGCCGGGAGATGACGCTCTCCGCCGGATCGAAGCTCGGCCCCTACGAGATCCTCGGCCAGATCGGCGCCGGTGGGATGGGCGAGGTGTACCGGGCCAAAGACCCGCGCCTCGGGCGTGAGGTCGCGATCAAGGTCCTGCCGGCCTCCTTCTCGCAGGACGCGGACCGCCTCCGCCGCTTCGAGCAGGAGGCGAAAGCCGCCGGGGTCCTGAACCATCCGAACATCACCGCCGTCTACGACATCGGGACGAACGCGAGCGACGGCGCTCCATACGTCGTCCAGGAGTTGCTCGAGGGAGAGACGCTCCGCGCGGAGCTTTCGGGAGGGCGGTTCTCGCCGCGAAAGGCGAACGACTACGCGACCCAGATCGCCCACGGCCTCGCGGCCGCGCACGAGAAGGGCATCGTTCACCGGGACCTGAAGCCCGAAAACCTCTTCGTGACCAACGACGGCCGGGTCAAGATCCTCGACTTCGGCCTCGCCAAGCTCACGCAACCCGGCGAAGGCTTCGGCCCGCAGACCAACCTCCCGACCGCCACGGCCGGCACCGAGCCCGGCGTCGTCATGGGAACGCTCGGCTACATGTCCCCCGAGCAGATCAAGGGCAAGCCCGCCGATGCGCGCTCCGACATCTTCGCCTTCGGCGCGATCCTCTACGAGATGCTCTCGGGCAAACGCGCCTTCCACGCCGATTCCGCCGGCGAGACGATGGCCGCGATCCTCAAAGAGGATCCGCCGGATCTCTTCGTCACCAACCAGTCGATCTCCCCCGGCCTCGAGCGGATCGTGCGCCACTGCCTCGAGAAGAACCCGGAGCGCCGCTTTCACTCCGCCCACGACCTCGCGTTCGACCTCGAGGCTCTCTCGGGAACCTCGGGGCAATCCGTACCGGCCGCCGGAGCGGCGAAGGCCGGCCGCAGGAAGCTCCCATGGCTCGTCTTGGCCGCCGCGGCCGGCATCGCCGCCGCATTCGCCGCGGGCCACTTCCTCTGGAGAGCAAAGGCGCCCTCCCAGCCCACTTTCGAGCGCCTCACCTTTCGACGCGGCAACCTCGGCGCGGCCCGCTTCGCCCCCGACGGCAAGAGTGTGGTCTACGGCGCCTCCTGGGAGGGAAAGCCCATCGAGATCTACACGACGCGCCCGGGGAGCCCCGAATCGACGCCGCTGGGGTACAAGAACGCGAGCCTCTTCGGCGTCTCCTCCTCGGGCGAGCTCGCCCTGTCCCTGCGCACCAGCTTTCTTTCCGGAAGCATGGGCATCGGCACGCTCGCCCGGGCGCCGCTCGGAGGCGGCGTTCCGCGCGAGATCCTCGAGTTCGTGGAGTGGGCGGACTGGGCCCCGAACGGCAGGGACCTCGCGATCATCCGCTTTCTCGACGGCAAGAACCGGCTGGAGTTCCCCATCGGGAAGGTGCTCTATGCGACCGAGCGGGGGTTCTTCTCGCCCCGTTTCTCTCCGCGCGGCGACCGCATCGCCTTTCTCGAGCGAGGCGGAACGCTTTTCGTCACGGACCTGTCGGGCAAAACCACGAAGCTCGCGGGACCGGGCCTGCGCGGTATCTCGCTCGCGTGGGAGGCCTCGGGAGACGAGATCTGGACCGACGACCGCAGCAGGAACGGCGAGGGCCAGATTCTCGCGATCGACCTCTCGGGACAGACCCGCGTGGTCGCGCGGGCTCCGGGCCGCCTCATCCCTTACGACATCGCTGCGGACGGCCGCGCGCTCGTCGAGCACGCGAGCAGCCGGCGAAGCGTCGTCGGCCTGGCGCCCGGCGAGTCGAAGGAGCGCGACCTCTCCTGGTTCGACGGCACGGAGCCCGTCGCGCTCTCTGCCGACGGAAAGACCGTTCTGCTCTCCGAATTCGGAGACGCGGGAGGGCGCAACGAGTCCTTCTACCTGAGAAAGACGGACGGCTCACCCCCGGTCAAGCTCGGCGAGGGCGATGCGCAGGATCTCTCGCCGGACGGGAGGTGGGTGCTCGTGAGGAGCAACGACGCGAAAGAGCTCGCCCTCGTGCCGACGGGCACGGGCGCCGCCGTGAAGCTGCCGACCCTTGGTTTCGAGGGCGTCGATCGCAGCTCTTTCCTCGACGACGGGCGGCGCCTGCTGATCTTCGCGCGGGAGAAAGGAGAGCCCGGTCAGTTCTACGTACAGGACATCCCATCCGGAAAGCCGCAAAAGGTCGCCGGAAAGGGATTCGGCTTCGCCGGCCGGGCGGTCTCGCCCGACAGCAAATGGATCGTCGGTTTCGGCCGCGACTGGAAGGACGATCTTCTCCTGCTTCCGCTCGACGGAGGCGAGCCGCGGACGATTCCGGACACCAAGACGATCGACTTGATCCGATGGAGCGGCGACGGAAAGGCCCTCTTCGCCGTCGAGTTCGGAAGCCTGCCCGCGCGAGTGGTTCGCCTCGACGTCGCGACCGGGCGGCGGGCGCTCTGGAGAGAGGTCGGGCCGCCGGATCTCTCCGGCGTCATCGAAATCGCGAGCGTGCTCATGACTCCCGACGCGAAGTCTTACGTCTACGGCTACAGCAGCGCGGTCATCTCGGACCTCTACATCGTCAAAGGGCTGAAGTAACGTTGGTCAGCGTTCTTCACAAACCCGCCGGTCGAGCCGCCGCGGATAGAATCCCGGCAACGTGACGCTCGCCGCGGGCTCCCGCCTCGGGCCCTACGAGATCCTGGCGCCGATCGGCGCTGGGGGTATGGGAGAGGTCTATAAAGCGAAGGATCCGCGCCTCGGCCGCGAGGTCGCGATCAAGGTCCTGCCGGCGTCCTTCTCCGCCGATGCCGACCGTCTGCGCCGCTTCGAGCAGGAGGCGAAAGCCGCCGGTGTCCTCAACCACCCCAACATCACCGCCGTCTACGACATCGGTTCCGTAGACGGCGCGCCCTACGTCGTCCAGGAGCTCCTCGAGGGCGAGACGCTGCGCGCGGCGCTCGCGGGAGGCAAGCTCTCGCCCCGCAAGACGACGGACTACGCGACCCAGATCGCGCATGGCCTGGCCGCAGCGCACGATCGAGGCATCGTCCACAGAGACCTGAAGCCCGAGAACCTCTTCGTGACGAGAGAGGGGCGGGTCAAGATCCTCGACTTCGGCTTGGCCAAGCTGACCCAGACCGAAGGCTCCGCTTCCGACGCGACGAGTCTGCCCACCGAGACGCGAGGCACGGAGCCCGGAGTCGTGCTCGGGACACTCGGCTACATGTCTCCCGAGCAGGTGCGCGGCAGGCCCGCCGACGCGCGCAGCGACATCTTCTCCTTCGGGGCGATCTTGTACGAGATGGTTTCAGGCAAGCGCGCGTTCCACGGCGACTCGGCCGCGGACACGATGTCGGCGATTCTGAAGGAAGACCCGCCGGACCTCTCGGTCACCAACCAGAGCATCTCCCCCGGCCTCGAGCGGATCGTGCGCCACTGCCTCGAGAAGAACCCCGAGCAGAGGTTCCACTCCGCGCACGATCTGGCGTTCGACATCGAGGCGCTGTCGGGCACCTCGGGACAGGCGGCCGCCACACCTGCGCGTCAGCGCCTGCGGCTCATGCCGGCCGCGCTCGTCGTGATCGGCGTCCTCGCGGGCGCGGCGGCCGCATACTTCGCGCTGCGCGGGTCTCGGGCCGCGCAGGGGCCCTCTGGACTCGCCGGCACGACTTTCCGCCGTCTCACGAGTCTTTCCGGCGCCGAAAACTCGCCGACGCTATCGCCCGATGGACAGACAGTCGGCTTCGTCCACCGGGCCGGCAACAAGTCGGACATCTGGATCCAGCGCGCCGGCGGCCGAAAGCCGATCGACCTGACCCCCGACTGTGACCGCGACAGCTACTCCCCCGCGTTCTCGCCGGACGGGAGCCTCATCGCGTATGGCGCTCAATGCGGCGATGGCGGGCTCTTCGTCATGGGCGCCACCGGCGAGAACGCCCGGCGGCTGGCGAGCGTCGGGACCGACCCCGCGTGGTCGCCCGATGGACGGGAGATCGTCTACTCGACGGAGCTCCTCGGCGGCCCCTACGGCCGTACCGGGGCGAGCGAGATTTGGGCCATCGACGTCGGCAGCGGCAAGACGCGCAAGCTCTCGGCGGACCTCGACGCCATCCAGCCAGACGTCTCTCCCCACGGCCTTCGCGTCGCCTACTGGGGCCTTCCCGCGGGCGGGGGCCAGCGCGACATCTGGACGATGCCCTACAAGGGGCTCGCGGCGGGCGAAGAGGCCGTGCCGGTGACGCAGGACGCGGCAGTGGATTGGAACCCCGTCTGGGGGCCGGACGGCAGGACGCTCTACTTCCTGTCCAATCGCGACGGCGCCATGAACCTGTGGCGGATCCCAATCGACGAGGCGACGGGCCGGCCGCTCGGCCCGGCCGAACCGCAGATCCTGCCCGCGCGGGAAGTGGGTGGCTTCGCACTCTCCCGGGACGGGCGCCACGCCGCCTACGTGGTCCGGGAGAACACGTTCTCGATCGATCGCCTGCTCTTCGATCCCCTGTCCGGAAAGCTCGCGAGCAAGCCCGAGCAGGTCCTCGGCGGCTCGCAGGAGATCGCCGACTGCGGCGTGTCGCCGGACGGAAAGTACCTCGCGTTCGACTCGCGCGGCGGCGCCCAGGACGATCTGTTCCTCGTCGAGAGCGACGGCCGGAATCTGCGCCAGATCACCGACGACGCTCCGAAGGACCGCGCCCCGGCCTTCTCCCCGGACGGGAAGCGCATCGCCTTTCATTCCGACCGCGGCGGGCGCTACCAGATTTGGACCGTTCAACGGGACGGGAGCGGCCTGAAGCCCCTGACGCAGTCTAAAGACCTGATCATCGAGGCCCACTGGTCCCCCGACGGCCGCGCCATCGCAACCAACAGCGGCAAGGGTGGCTCGATCGCGTGGCTCGACGACGCGGGCGCCATCGTCCGCATCGAGTCGATCCCGCCGCCCGCGCCGGGGACCTATTTCCATCCCCTCGCGTGGTCCCCCGACGGCAAGACTCTCGCGGGAGCCATCATCCGGATTCAGGACCTCACCGGCCAGGCCCTCGCCGTCTATTCGCCCGGCCCGGGAGCGGTGGTCCAAACGGTTCCGCGGACCGAGACGGTCTCTCGCATCCGGCGCGGCGCGTTTCTCGGAACCCACTACCTCCTGTACGTCGACCGCGGGCTGCACGTGACGGACCTCTCCTCCGGCGAGGACCACCTCGTCCTCGAGCGTCCGTCCAACGGCAACTTCCAGAGCGTCGCGTGCGCTCGCACGGGAGGCACCTGCTACGTCGTTCGGACGAGCGACAACGCCGACATCTGGCAGAGGACGGTGAGCAGCGAGGCCGAGAAGTGACGCTCGTCGCCGGCTCGAGGCTGGGCCCCTACGAGATCCTCGGCCAAATCGGCGCGGGGGGCATGGGCGAGGTCTACCGGGCTCGCGATCCGCGCCTGGGCAGGGACGTCGCGATCAAGGTGCTGCCCGCGTCCTTCTCGGCCGACGCCGATCGCCTCCGGCGCTTTGAGCAGGAGGCCAAGGCCGCGGGCCTTCTCAACCACCCCAACATCACGATCGTCTATGACATCGGCGCCAACGCCAGCGACGGCGCACCCTACGTCGTCCAGGAGCTCCTCGAAGGCGAGACCCTGCGCGGCGAGCTCGCGGGAGGGCGCTTCTCTCCGCGCAAGGCGATCGACTACGCCCTCCAGATCGCCCACGGCCTCGCTGCGGCGCATGACAAGGGCATCGTCCATCGCGACCTGAAGCCCGAGAACCTCTTCGTCACCGGCGAGGGCCGCGTCAAGATCCTCGACTTCGGCCTCGCCAAGCTGACCCAGGCGGAGACGGGGTCCGGGCCGCAAACGAACCTCCCGACCGCGACGGCGGGCACGGAGCCGGGTGTGGTCATGGGAACGCTCGGCTACATGTCTCCCGAACAGATCAAGGGCAAGCCCGCCGACGCCCGCTCCGACATCTTCGCCTTCGGCGCGATCCTCTACGAGATGCTCTCGGGGAAGCGCGCCTTCCACGCCGACTCCGCCGGCGAGACGATGGCCGCGATCCTGAAGGAAGACCCGCCGGATCTCTCGGTTACGAATCAGAACATCTCGCCCGGCCTCGAGCGCGTCGTCCGCCACTGCATCGAGAAGAACCCTGAGCGCCGCTTCCACTCCGCACACGACCTGGCCTTCGATCTAGAGGCGCTCTCGGGAACCTCGGGGCTTTCGGCCGCGCCGGCCGCGTCGGTTCTCCGCTCGAGACGAGCGAGGAGGCTCGCCATCCTGGGAGCCCTCGCGGCCCTTCTCGTCGGGGGCGCCTTCTGGGCGGGCAAATGGCGCGCTGGCGCTACGGAAAAGCCCGCGGCGACAGCGCTGGTCACCCACCGACGCCTGACGTTCCAGCGCGGAAACGTCCTCTATGCCCGCTTCACGGCCGACGGGCAGAACGTCGTCTACAGCGCCGCCTGGGGGGACCGTCAGGCGGAGATCTTTCTCGCTCGTGTGGGAAGCCCCGAGTCGCGGCCGCTGGGCATTCCCGGCGCGAGCCTCCTCTCGGTTTCCTCGACGGGCGAGCTCGCGATCCTCCTGAAGAAGACCAACCTTTTCGGAACGGTGGGCACGGGGACCCTGGCCCGCGTCCCGATGGGAGGAGGAGCGCCCCGGCAGCTCCTCGACGACGCGCTCACGGCGGATTGGTCGCCCGACGGGAGCCAGCTCGCCGTGGTCCGGCGGCTCGAGGGCGGCGACGTGCTCGAGTATCCAATCGGCAAGCAGCTGCTCCGCTCCGCGGGCAGCCTGGGCCTCCTGCGCGTCTCCCCGGACGGCGAGAGAATCGCGATCATCGACAACGCGCAGCCCTCCGTCGTCGTCATCGACCGCGCCGGGAAAAGCAGCGTGCTTCGTCACGAATGGACTTACATCGACAGCCTGGCGTGGCACCCGTCGGGCAGGGAGATCTGGATCGTCGGGGTCGCTGTCGAGTCCGACGGCCTCTTCCTGGGCCTCTTCGCAAGCGACCTCGCGGGCCGGACGCGCACCATCGCGCGGACAACCGACATCGAGGTCATCCAGGACATCGCGCGCGACGGCCGCGCTCTCATCGAGCGCGAGATCCCGACGAGGGAGATCCTCTTCGGATCCTCCGACTCGAAAGCGGAGCGCAATCTCTCGTGGCTCGATCAATCCAGCCTCGCGTGCCTCTCCGGCGACGGAAAGACGCTGTTGTACGACGAGAGCGGAGAAGGCGGCGGAGAGAAGGGCTCCGTCTACCTGCGCACGACGGACGGCGGCCCGGCGGTGCGGCTCGGGGACGGCGGGGCCAGCGATCTATCGCCCGATGGCCAGTGGGCCCTGACGCGCGCATTCTCGAAAGGGGGTATCCGGCTGGTCCTGCTGCCGACGGCGGCCGGCGAGCCCCGGCCGATTCCCCTCGACGGATACCGCGTGGTCGGAGCCGCGTTCGTCCCCCCCGACGGCAAGCGCATCGCCTTGCTCGCGAGCGAGCCGGGGAAGGGCCAGCGCGGATACGTCTTGGACCTCGCGGGTGGCAAGCCGCGCCCGTTCACGCCCGAGGGAATGACCGACGGGGCGGCTTTTTCGCCTGACGGAAAGTCGATCGCCTGCAACGATGCGAAGAATCAGCCGACACTCTATTCCTTGGACGGAGGAGAGGCCCGGCCGATCGAAGGTCTCGAGCCCGGAGACGTGCCCATCCAGTGGAGCGCGGACGGCGGCTCACTCTACGTGACACGGCGGGGAGAGATACCCCAACGAATTGAGCGCTACGGCTTCTCCACAAAAAAGAAGACCCTCTGGAAGGAGATCGTTCCGGCCGACCGCACGGGCCTGGTTCGGATCGAGAACGTGTTCGTCACGCGGGACGGAAAGCACTACGCCTACTCGTTCAGCCGCGTGACAACCTCGGACCTCTTCGTTGTCACGGGTTGGAAATAGAGGAGTTTGCTGCATGGCCCTGGAACGCGCGCTCAAAACCAAGGACATCGTGCTCTTCAACGTCGCCGCGATCGTCGGCATGCGCTGGATCGCGCTCGCGGCGGCCAACGGGCCCTCCTCCCTATCACTCTGGTTGCTCGCGGCAATCGCCTTCTTCATCCCGCAGGGCTTCGCGGTCATCGCGCTCGCTTCGGCCATTCCCGAGGAGGGCGGGCTCTACGTCTGGACCACGAAGGCGTTCGGTCCGCGGCAGGGCTTTCTCGCGGGCTGGCTCTACTGGGCCTCGAACGTCCTGTACTTCCCGACGCTGACTCTCTCGACGGTGGTCTTCGCGCTCTACATGCTCGGCCTCCGGTTCGCCCACCTGGAGCAGAACGCGATCTACGCCGCCGGCGCGTCGCTCGTCCTCCTCGGGATCGCGCTTCTCTTCAACATCATCGGCATGAAGACGGGGCGCTGGGTGCAGAACATCGGCGGGCTCGCCCAGTGGCTGCCTGCGCTCGCATTGCTCGTCGTCGGAGTCCTGGCGCTGCGCCGCTTCGGTTCCGCCACGCCGATCTCGGCCGGCGCGCTCATCCCCGACTTCGGCAACCTGACGACGGTCCTGTTCTTCGCAAACCTCTGTTTCGGATTCGCGGGGCTCGAGCTCGCTCCCATGCTGGCCGGCGAGGTCGTCGACCCACGCAAGACGTTTCCGCGCGCGATCATCATCTCGGGAATCACCATCGCGGCCTGCTACCTCCTCGGCACGCTCTCCCTCATGTGGGCGTTGCCTCCGGGCGAGACCTCGATCATCTCGGGCGTCAACCAGGCGATCACGAAGGCGGGAGCCCGGGTCGGGCTGTCCTGGCTCGGTTCCCCTGTTGCTCTCCTGATGACGCTGGCCGGGCTCGGCGGCATCGGAGCCTGGCTCATCGGTAACGCGCGGCTGCTCTTCGTCGGCGGCCTCGACAAGTACCTGCCGCCGGTCTTCGGCAAGATCCACCCGAAGTGGAAGACGCCGTACGTCGCGATGCTCGTCCAGGGCCTCCTCTCGGCGGTCTTCATCGTCGCGGCCACGCAGGGCGATACGGTCAAGGGCGCCTACTTGAAGCTCGTCAACGCCACGCTCATCGTGTACTTCATTCCCTACCTCTACATGTTCGCCACCGCGATCAAGCTGGAGGCGGAGATCGCGCGCCAGCCGCAGGCGGTCCCGATTCCCGGCGGCCGGCCCGGCAGCCTCTTCTGGAACAGCCTCGGCTTCGTCACGACGGGAGTGGCGATCATCCTCGCGCTCATTCCGCCGGGAGATTCGACGGACAAGACCGGCTTTTTCGTCCAAGTCTTCATCGGCTCGTTCGGGTTCCTCGGGGTCGGTTTCGTTCTCTATGCCGTCGCCGAGCGCCGGCGCCGCCGCGCGGAAGGGGCCGCCGCCTGACCCGGCGATAGAATCCCGCTCACGTTCGGAGGGCCATGCCGCTCTCGGCCGGAACACGCCTGGGCCCGTACGAGATTCTGTCGCCGCTCGGCGCGGGCGGGATGGGAGAGGTGTACAAGGCGCGGGACACGCGCCTCGGCCGCACGGTCGCGGTCAAGGTCCTGCCGCCCGATCTCGCCGACAACGCGGAGCTGCGCGAGCGCTTCGAGCGCGAGGCGAAGACGATCTCGTCGATCTCGAACGCGCACATCTGCGCGCTCTACGACGTGGGGCGGGAGAACGGGACCGACTACCTCGTCATGGAGTACCTGGAAGGCGAGACCCTGTCGGCGCGCCTGGCCAAGGGCGCTCTGCCGACCGAGCAGGTTCTCCGCTACGGCCTCGAGATCGCCGACGCGCTCGACAAGGCGCATCGCCAGGGGATAGTTCACCGGGACCTGAAGCCCGGCAACATCATGCTGACGAAGTCGGGAGTCAAGCTCCTCGACTTCGGACTCGCCAAATGGCGCGGCGCGACGACGCCCGCGGTGCTCTCCGGGCTCTCGGCGATGCCGACGCACGCCACACCGATGACGGCCGAGGGCTCGATCCTCGGCACGTTCCAGTACATGGCGCCCGAGCAGCTCGAAGGCAGGGAGGCCGACGGCCGAAGCGACATCTTCGCGCTGGGGGCGGTTCTCTACGAGATGGCCTCGGGAAGAAGGGCCTTCGAGGGCAAGAGCCAGGCATCCTTGATCGCCGCGATCCTCGAGCACGACCCGCCGTCGCTCTCGACCCTTCAGCCGGCGACGCCGCCGGCGCTCGACCGCCTCGTCAAGAATTGCCTCGCCAAGGACCCCGACGACCGGATCCAGACGGCGCACGACGCGATGCTGGAGCTCCGCGGGATCGCCGAGGGCTCGCAGTCGGGGGTCGCGGCGGCGCCCGTCGTCGCGAAGAGGAAGAGTCGCGAGCGCCTCGCCTGGGGAATCGCGGCAGCCGCCGCGGCGCTGGCGGTGTGGTTCGGTCTTTTTCGGCAGCGGTCTGTAGCGGCGCCGGCCGCGAAAATGCTCCGGACCAATATTCTTCTTCCCGAAAAGGTCCGGCTGAATAACGCCGTAATTTCCCCCGACGGCAGCCGCATCGTGTTTTCGGGGACGGACTCGACCGGAAAAATCCAGCTCTGGGTGCGCGCGCTTGACTCCTACGCGGCGACGTTGCTTCCCGGCACGCGAGGGGCGATCTTCCCCTTCTGGTCTCCGGATGGCCGCTTCATCGCCTTCTTCGCCGACAAGAAGTTGAAGCGAATCGAGGCCTCCGGAGGCTCCCCGCTCGTTCTGTACGACGTCGACGGCCTGGGCGGGAGCTGGTCCTCCAGCGGCGACATCATCTTCACCGCACCGAGCGGCCCGGTCTATCGTCTGCCGGCGGCAGGAGGAAAGGCCGAGCCGGTCACGAAGCTCGACCCGAAAAGCGGTGAGACCGCGCACCGGTATCCCTTCTTCCTGCCGGACGGGAAGCACTTCCTTTATCTCGCGTTGAAGCTCGCGGGAAACACGCGCGACCCGGCCAACCGGATCTGGATCGGATCGCTCGACGGCTCGCCGGGCAAGCCGCTCGTCCCCGCCAACTTCAATGCCCAATTCGCGAACGGCCATCTGCTCTTCGTGCGGGGCGGAGACTTCGGTGGAATCCTTCTCGCGCAGCCTTTCGACCGCCAACGTCTCGAAACGAGCGGCGAGCCCGTCACGGTGGCCGACCAGGTCAGTCTCTACGGCGACTACCTCGGATTCGGGAACTTCACCGTTTCGGACGCCGGGACGCTCGTCTACGACGCCTCCCAGTTCCTCACGCGGCTCCAATGGTTCGACCGGGGAGGCAAACAGATCGGCGTGTTCGGCGAGCCCGGACCTCGCTCCGGCGCTCGGATTTCCCCGGATGGCTCACGCATCGTCTTCACACAGGAAGATTCGGGCACACAAACCTCGCAGACTTGGATCGGCGACGTCCCGCGCGGAGTCCAGACGCGATTGACGTCTGGCCCCGGGAGCAACTCCAACGCGATCTGGTCTCCGGACGGCTCCCGTATCGCCTTTCAGACAGACCGAAAACATCAAGCTGACATCTACGTCCGACCAGCGAGTGGCGCGGGCGCCGAGGAGGTCTTCAGCGACGAGGAAGGCCAGCGCATTCCGCAGGATTGGTCGAGCGACGGCCGGTTCATCCTCTACGCCGATCGCGAGGCGGCCGGCGGCCGGCTCATGCAGGTCTCGGTCCTGCCGCTCGAGGGGGACCGCAAGCCGTTCACGCTGATTCCCCGCAGCCCCAACGACATCGGGTCCGTTCGGCTGTCACCTGACGGCCGGTGGGTTTCCTACGACGTGGACGAGTCCGGGCGCAACGAGGTGTACGCCGTCTCGTTTCCGGATGGCCAGGGCAAGGTCCAGATCTCGAACGCCGGCGGCACCAACTCCAGGTGGACGCGCAACGGCCGGGAGATCGTCTACACGGCGTTCGACGGCAAGGTGATGTCCGTCCAGGTCGACGCCAGCCGTGGTCTGGGCGTCGGCTCGCCAAAGCCGCTATTCGAGCTCCCCGCGGGCGCGAGCTCCGGCTGGGACGTGTCGCCGGATGGCGAACGGTTTCTCGTCAACGTGCCCATCGTCCAGAGCTCCTCCGTGCCGCTCTCCGTCGTCGTCCACTGGACGGCGGGCCTCAAGAAGTAGATGCCGGCCCGGTTCGAAGCGAAACCCGAGTGACTCTTCCCGTCGGCACCCGCCTCGGCCCCTACGAGATCCTCGCGCCGCTCGGCGCCGGTGGGATGGGCGAGGTGTACCGGGCGCGGGATCCGCGGCTCGGGCGCGAGGTGGCGATCAAGATCCTCCCCGCCGAGATGTCGGCGGACCGCGACCGGCTCACGCGCTTCGACCAGGAAGCGCGCTCGGCCTCGGCGTTGAACCACCCTGCGATCGTCACGATCTACGAGATCGGGCGCGCCGGGGAGACCTCCTACATCGCCATGGAGCTCGTCGCCGGAAAAACCCTGAGGGAACTCCTCGCGGAGGCGCCGCTCCCCATCCGGCGCCTTCTTGCCGTCGCCGGTCAGATCGCAGATGGGCTCGCAGCCGCCCATGAGGCCGGGATCGTGCACCGGGACCTGAAGCCCGAAAACGTGATGGTGACGCGAGAGGGCCACGCCAAGATCCTCGACTTCGGCCTCGCCAAGCTCGTCCCGCCTGCGGGATCCGACGCCTCGCAGCTGGCGACCTCGATCGAACCGACGCGCCCGGGAATCGTACTGGGGACGGTCAGCTACATGTCCCCCGAGCAGGCCAGCGGGAAGCCGCTGGATTTTCGATCCGACCAGTTCTCGCTGGGCTCGATCGTCTACGAGATGGCCGCGGGAAGACGCGCCTTCTCGCGCGGCACGGCGGCCGAGACGCTGGCGGCGATCATTCGAGACGAGCCGGAAACGCTCCAGTCGCCTTCGACACGAGTTCCTTCCGCCTTGCGCTGGGTCATCGAGCGCTGTCTGGCCAAGGATCCTTTGGAACGGTACGCCTCCACCCGAGACCTCGCGCGCGATCTGTCGCACATGCGCGACCATGTCTCGGAAGTCTCGGGAGACGCGGCTCCCGTAGCTCCGCCCCGCCGCCGCCGACCCCTGGTCCCGGCTCTGGCTGCCGGCCTGATTCTCGTCACGGCCATCGCCACGTTCGCCGTTCTTCGCCGGCGCCCCGAAACGATCGCGCAGCCCGTGCGATTCGCGGTGCCCATTCCCCCGGGAGCGACATACGCGCCCTCGGAGGTCTCCCGGGGCTTCTCGATCTCTCCGGACGGGACCCGTTTCGCGATCGAGGCGTTCTCCAAGGGGCGGCGGCGGCTCTTCGTGCGCCCGCTCGATTCCGAAGACGCCGTCGAGCTGGAGGGATCGCTCGACGCCACGGCGCACTTCTGGTCTCCGGACAGCCGCTTCATCGCCTTCTTCGCGGACCGCAAGCTGAAAAAAATTCCTGCGACGGGCGGCCGCCCGCAGGAGCTTTGCGACGCAACGTTCGCACTCGTCGGAACCTGGAGCGCGAATGGCACGATCCTCTTCTCGGGGATCAATCCGCCGGGAATCTATCGCGTCCCCGATACCGGCGGCGAAGCGGTCCGGATCATCGCGCCCGATCCGGCCCGGCGCGAGTCTGCGGCCATCTGGCCGCAATTCCTGCCGGATGGCCGCCGTTTCCTGTTTCTCGGGGGTCCCCTTCCGGGCGAGAGCTGGCAGCGAGAGCTGCGTATCGCGACGCTCGACTCGAAGGAAGTTCAAACGCTCGGGCGCATGGATTCCCGGGTCGAATACGCCCCGCCCGGCTTCCTTCTCTATGTCCGCGAGGGAGCGCTCTTCGCGCAGCCGTTCGACGAGCGAAAGGCCCGGGTCCACGGAGAGGCGCGCCAGCTCGCCTCGAACGCGCACTATTTCTACGGACCCGCGCATGCGCCTTTCTCCGCTTCGCGGACGGGGGCCGTCGCCTACCAGGCAGCCGCGCCGGCCTCGCAGCTCATCTGGCTCGACCGCGAAGGCAGGGAGATCGGGCAGCTCGGCGACGCCGCTGTCGTCCTAGGCTCGCGGATCTCCCCCGATGGAACGCGAGTCGCCCTGGACGTCCGGGATTCCCGGGCGGGAAGCTTCGATATCTGGGTCTTCGAGATCGGCCGCGGCGTTTCGACACGGCTCCATTCCGGCCCCGTCGACGAGATCCTACCGGTCTGGTCTGCCGACGGATCGAAGCTTTTCTACCGTTCCGACTACACGGGACCTCCGGACATTTATGAGGTCTCGCTCCGCACACCCGGAAGCGATCGCCCGGTTCTCGCCCTACCGGGCGTGCAACAGCCGGAGGACGCATCCCGCGACGGCCGCCTGCTCGCTTACCTGAACGAAGTGCAGAGCACGGTGTGGAACGTCTGGCTGCTCCCGCTCGAGGGGGAGCCCAAACCCGCGCCATGGATGCCCATGCGGTTCAGCCAGACGAGCCCGCGCTTCTCGCCCGATGGCCGATGGATCGCCTACGAGTCGAACGAGACGGGGGACTCCGAGGTCTACGTGGCGCAGACCCAGGGAGGCACGGACAAGCGCCGCATTTCTCCCGACGGGGGCAAGCTCCCGCGCTGGCGCGCCGACGGGAAGGAGCTCTATTACATCGGTCCGCAGGGATCCGTCATGGTCGCGCCGGTGGCTCCGGGCCCGCAGTGGACGGGCGGCGCCGCGGTGTCTCTCTTCCGCGTCGAGCAGGACATCGAGAACTGGGACGTGGCCCCGGACGGATTGCGGTTCCTGGTGAGCGTTCCACCGCAGAGAGTCCGCAGCTCACCTCTGCACGCGATCCTCAACTGGCCGGCGCTGCTGCAAGGCGAGAAATGACAACTCGCCGCCGGCTGATCGAGGGCGTCGAGTCCTAGAGGTTCACAAGGCACCACTCCTCGGACCACGGGAGGCGCGACATCTGGAGCGAGGGCTTGCCTCCCGCCTGGACCGCGAAGCCGTCGGAGAAGTTGACGCCGAAGCCGTTCTCCGGGTCGTAGAGGCCCGGCTCGACGGAAAAGATCATCCCGGGTTCGAGCATCGTGTAGTCGCCGAGCGCGAGATAAGGCGGCTGGTGGCCTTCCATCCCCATGCCGTGCGCGGGGCGGTGATAGATGAGCTTCGCCATTCCCTCGCTCACCTGGTGCTTGTGGATCTGGTAGGCGACCGTCGAGCAGGTCACGCCCGCCCGCGAGAGGTCCTTCTGCATGAGGCAGCAGTCGCGCGAGACCGTCCAGACCTTCTTCTGGTGGTCGGTCCAGGGCGCCAGCAGGAACGCGCGGTAGAGCTCGCCGCCGCAGCCGCCGATCGCGATCCCGCCCGCAATCTGCAGCGCCTGGCCCTTCTGAATCTTGTTGTAATGCATCTGGTTCGGGTGCGGGTAGGCGGTTCCCACGCCGCACCGGACCCCGATGCCGAGGTCGATGCCGACAGCCGTATGCGGCCGGCCGTCGCGCTTGATCCCGGACATCAGGCGCCCCATGCCGAACTCGGTCGCGGCCATGCCGAGCTCGTAGTCGGTCAAGTCCGTGCCCTTCGCGAGGAGCAGGTCCCGCGCGAACGCGTGCGTCTCGTCGAAAACGCGGTAGGCGCGCCGCCAGAGCGCGAGCTCCTCGGGCGACTTGACCATGCGCAGCTTCTCGCAGTGCTCGGCGATCGAGTCGAACTTCGTTTCTTTCAGAAAGACGGCGCCAGCTTTCGAGAGCTGCTTGGGAGAGAGGTCCTTGTCCGTCGCGATCCGCTTGCCGTCGTAGCCCCGCTTCTTGAGCCCCTTGAGCATCCACTCGAAGAGATCGACATTCGCGCCCTGCTGGACCTTGCCCTCGTTGGGGTAGGCACCGTCGGCGTGCTGGAAGTCGAAGTAATAGTCGGACTCCGTCGCCCACCAGGTCTTCACGAGGTCGCGGTCGAGGCCGGGGTTGAACCAGATCGTGGCGAGCTTATCCGCCGGCAGGAATACCGCGAACGGCCGCTCGGTCGTCGTGAAGAAGAGGCCCGTGAAGTAGATGATGTTCATCGGGTCGGAGAGCCACGCTCCCGCGAACCCGTTCTCAAGCAGGTGCGCCTGCAGCGCCTTCGCTCTTCCCTGGTGCCATACGAGCGGTAGCCGATCGAGAGTCGAGGGAGCCAGGCCGTCGTTGTCTTGCAGGAATTGCGCGGCCGACTTTGAGCCGTCGACGCCCCGATTCGCCTCCTGCGCCTGCGCGCTGGGGGTCGAGACCGCGGCGCCGAGAGCAGCGCCTCCCGCCGTGGCCAGAAAAGACCGCCGATCGAGTGCCATGCGAAACCTCCCGTTTCTCCGGGCCTTTACCCGGAATTCCCGCGCAGCTCCAAACGGAAAACGTCCGGCCGGCTGTAGTGCCCCGCGACATCCAGAAGCTGGCGGCCCTGCGCCACCTCACCGAGATCGAGTGTCGCGACGAGGATCGCCTCTTCGCCGTAGACGGGGCCCGCGAGATACCGGCCGTCCGGGGCCACGATCGCGCTTCCTCCGCGCGATAGAACCTCCGGCGCCCGCTCGAGGGCGTCGGCCAGCTCGAAGTCGCGCGGATACATCGCGCGCGTGACGTACTGAACCGGCGAGACGACGAAGACGCGCCCCTCGAGAGCGATGTGCCGGATCGTCGACTGCCACCCGTCGCTCGCGTCGGCGGTCGGGGCGAGGTGAATGCGCTCGCCCGACTCGTAGAGCGCCTGCCGGGCCAGGGGCATGTAGTTCTCCCAACACACGAGCTGGCCGATGCCGCCATGCTCGGTTAAGACCGCGCGCGGCGCGACGGCTTCACCGGGGCCCCAGACCATCCGCTCGTCGTGGGTCGGGACGAGCTTGCGGCGCGCCTGCAGCAGGCTCCCGTCCGGACCGAAGAGGAGCAGCGTGCAGTGCAGCGTGCCCGTCGGCGTGATCTCGTTGACGCCCACGCAGAGGTAGGCCCTCGCTTTCGCGGCCGCGCGCCCCATGCGCTCGGTCGCAGGACCCGGAACGGCGACGGCGTTGGCAGCGAATCGGCGGAAGGCGGGGCCGGCCGCCTCCTCGAAGAAACCGCCGAAAACCGGGCCGAAAACCGGAGAGGCTGGGTAAGCCGGGACGAACGCCTCGGGCAGCACGATGATCCGTGCGCCCTTGCCCGCCGCCTCCGCGACGAGCCGATCGAGCTTGTCGAGCGTCGCCTCGCGGTCGAGGACGCACGGCGCCGCCTGTACCGCGGCGACACGGACGGATCCGAAAGAATCTGCCATCTGCTCCTGTCTCACATTCTTTCAGAACGCCGGGCCGCCGGCGCGCGGCGCCTTCCTCGCGATTCAGAAGCTCGACGGGCCGAGAACGCCACGCCGCCGAGGGCCTCGACCGGAACGAGGTGACGTGGGCACCGGGCACTAGGCCCAACAGTTCTACCTTAATGGTAGAATTCTACCCGTGGGACTCAACATCAAAGACCCGAAGACCGAGCGGCTGGCCGCGGAGGTCGCGAAGATGACCGGCGAGACCAAAACCGGGGCGATCCGCTCGGCCCTCGCCGATCGGAAGGAACGCCTCGAGTACCGCGTCACGCGGCGCGACCGCCGTGGGGATCTGCGGCGCCTGCTCGAAGAGGAGATCTGGCCTTCCGTTCCCTCGACCGTTCTGGGCAAGAAGCTCAGTCGAAAAGAGAAGGAGCGAATCCTGGGATACGGACCGGAGGGCGTCTGATTCTCGACAGCTCGGCGCTGATCTCCATCCTGACGAAGGAGCCCGGTTGGGAACCACTTCTCGACAAGCTCGCCGACTCCCCGTCGGCCGGGATCGGAGCGCCCACGCTGGCGGAGACGGGAATTGTTCTGACCGCCAGGATTGGAGCCGACGGCAAGCGCGTTTTGTCGCTGTTCGCTCTGGAAACCGACCTCGCGGTCGTTCCCTTCGGCGAGGATCACTGGCGGGCTGCGGTCGACGCCTATCGGCGGTACGGCAAGGGGCGGCACCGCGCCGGCCTGAACTTCGGCGACTGCCTCGCCTACGCCACGGCGAAGCTCGCCGGCCAACCCCTCCTCTGCAGGGGCGCCGATTTCGGGAAAACGGACCTTCCGATCGCCTGAGTAGCCCCGTTTCAAGGGCCTTTTCGGCCCGTCTGTGCTAACATTTTTAGATTACAGCGATGAAATTCAAGAGTGTGATTGCCCGGAGCTTCTCCACGGCCGAGGTGGCGCGGCTGACTGGCCTCACGGCCAGACAACTCGACCACTGGGACCGGCAGGGATTCGTCCGCCCCTCGGTCGAGAAAGCCAGCGGATACGGCTCTGCGCGCCGCTACTCCTTCGCCGACGTCGTTCGCCTGCGCGTGGCCGCGCGGCTGCGCGCCAGCGGCGTCGGGCTCGCCCGCATCCGGCGGTGCGCCGAGGCCCTCGCGCGCCTGGACCCCGAGGCGGATCTGGGTGGAGCCCGGCTTATGGTCGTCGGCTCGACCGTGCTCTGGGCCCGGTCGGACCGCGAGGTGGTGGATCTGCTCAAAGACGGACAGCTCGTCCTGGTCTGCTCGCTCGGAGACGCCGTGGCGGACGCGGCCGGCGCCGTCGCGGAGCTCGCCCGCGAAGCCGCGCGAGCGGCTCTCCCGGCGCCGCGGCCCCGGCGAAACCACAAGTCGAGCTTCTGAGAAGAGGTCCCGGCGGACGGGCGGGGACGGGAGGAGCATGGAGTTGGCTGCGGAAGAACTGAACGCTCGCATCGGCCGCCTCGCGCGGCTGGGCCGCCAGCGCGACTTTCCTCTCGGCCGGTTTCAGAAGTCACTCGGCGCGGTCGCGCTCAACGGCGAGCGCGCCGACGTCCTCCGGCAGCTCCTGGCCGACTGGACGGGGATACCCTTCGAGGCCAACGAGGCCGAGGAGCGCTGGGACGAAATCGAGCGGCTGATCCCGGCCCTGCGCGCCAAGCTGGGCTCCCCTCTCGGCCTGCCGACGGTCCTGCTGCACCACCTCCATAGCCTCAAGGGATTGCTCAAGGAACCGCGCGTGGTGTCGGAGGCGGACCTCGCCGTCCTCCGCGTCAACGCGATCACCGATCCCCTCACGGGCCTTTACAACCGCAGGTTCCTGATCGACCACCTCGCGCGCGAGATCGCGCGGGCCGAGCGCTCCGAAGGAACCCTCGCCGTCGCGATGATGGACCTGAAGGACTTCAAGTCGATCAACGACCACCTGGGTCATCCCGTCGGCGACAGCGTGCTCGTCCGCACGGCGCGCATCTTGCGGGAGTCGCTGCGGGCGGTCGACGCGGGCTGCCGCTGGGGCGGGGACGAGTTCGTTCTGGTCCTCCCGAACACCGACATGATCTCGGCCCTCGCCGTCGCCGAGCGCGTGCGGGAGAAGATCGGCGCGATCACGCTTCCGGCGCGCGGCGGACTGGCCCTCGACCTTCACTACGGCGTGGCCTCGTATCCGCAGGACGGCAAGAGCACAGATTTCCTCCTGAAGATCGCCGACCTGCGGCTTTACCAGTGTCGTTCCCAGTCCTCGTTCGCGTCCTCGGAGCGGCGGATGTACCCGCGATTCGCGCCCGAGGAGATGAGCGTGCGGATGGAGCTCGCCGCCCGCGGCCGCCGCCCCCTCACGGCGCCCGTCGTCGACGTGAGCTACGGCGGCATCGCGTTCCGCGCGCGCAAGCCGGAGAAGTGGCCGCCCCGCTGGAAAGCGGAGATTCTCCAGAAGCACGACCCGGAGCGGCACCCGATCAAGCTGCGTGCGCTCAACTGGGCGCCGCTTCGGGGCGGCGGCGTGCGCGTGGGCTGCGCGTATGTGTGAGATGCGGTCCTTGCGCGAGTTCTGCGGGTGAGAAACGCGGCCTTCGCCGCCCATCGCCCCGCCGCCTCCGGCCTCTTCACTCTCTTCACCCTTCTCGCGATCGTCCTCGGGCTGGGAGACGCGCGGCTGCTCGCGCTGGCAATGGGGGGCGCGCTCGGATCCGGATTTCTCCTGACGCGCAGCAGCGTCCAGGAAGGGCTCGGCGTCTTCGCCGCGCCGCTGGCGATCGTCGCGGACCTGGGGTTGCTCTTCTGCGCGATGTCGCTGACGGGAGGCGCGCTCTCGCCGTACGCCCTGCTGCTGCCGACGGGCGTGGCGCTCTCGTGGCACTGCGAGGGGAAGCCCGCGGCGCGCTTCTTCGCGCTCGCGTCGCTTCTCGGGGTGGCCGCGCTCATCACGCTCGGGAACGTACCAGCTACGGGCGCTTCCCAGCTCTTCGCGCTCGCCGGCGTGGCCCTGGCGGCTCCGGCCCTGCTCGTGACGCTGGAGATCTCCGGGGCCGCCGCCCCGGCGCCGGGAGCGGCGGCGGCCGCTGCGGACGCACGACCGACGGCCCTGCCCTCGGTCGCCGCCCGACGGCCCGCGCCGGCGACGGAATCCGACGAGAGAGACCGCGAGGCCGAGATCCTGCACGACCTGCGTTCTCCGCTCTCGGTCATCCGCGTCTACACCGATCTCATCCAGGAGGCGGCGCGGCGGGGAGAGCTTCCGAACCAGGAGTACCTCGCCAACCTCGCGCGCGAGATCGAGCTCGCGGAGCGGCTCGTCGGAACGCCGGCGCCCGAGCCGGAGCCCCTGGCGCCGCCACCCCAGAATGCCGACCTCGTCGAGATCCTCGGCTCGCTCGCCACCGCGTACCGCCTCGCCCACGGCGGGCGCATTCGCATCGAGTTCATCGCCGAGCGCCCGCAGCTTCCCGTCGCCGCGGATCCGGTCGCGCTGCAGCGCGCCTTCCGCAACGTCCTCGACAATGCCATCAAGTACACACCGGACGGCGGCGAAGTGCGCATCCGCGCGGGCGCAGCCGGACCTCAGGCCTTCGTCGTCGTCAAGGACACCGGCATGGGAATGAGCCCCGAGGAGAGAGCGCGCGCCTTCGACTACGCCTTCCGCGGCGCCGGGGCGGTCGCGTCGGGGACGCGCGGCAAGGGGCTCGGGCTCGCCGTGACGAAGGAGATCCTCGAAGCCAACGGAGGCAAGATCAGCCTCTCGAGTGAGGCCGGCTACGGTTCCGAGGTGACCATCATGCTGCCCTTCCAGCGGGGGCCGCGGTGAAGCGCATCGTCGTCGTGGACGACGACCGGACGATCTCGGGCGCCGTCCGCGACGTTCTGACGGCCGAGGGCTTCGCGATCGACTGCCCGACCGATCCGCGCGCGGCCCTGGCCGACACGATCCGCGAAGTCCCGGACCTCGTGATCCTCGATGTGAACATGCCGGACATGACGGGCTGGGAATTCTGCGCGATCCTGCGCCGCCAGTCGGCCACCCGTGAGATGCCGGTCCTCTTTCTCAGCGGGCGCTCCGAGGTCAAGGACCGCATCACGGCGATGCAGCTCGGCGGCTCCGACTACCTCGCCAAGCCATTCCGGCCGGAGGACCTGCGCAAGAAGGTCCACTCGCTGCTCCAGGAGTCTGACACCGTGGAGGAAGAATGAAGGCAAAACGCCGCACCGACCCGGACGTACTGGACGGGTCTTTTACGCCGGAGAGAGAGACGCCTCCTCCGGCGATCGAGGACCTCCGCCACGAGCGGATCGTCTACGACGGGGTCACGGGTCTCCCGATCCACCCCTTCGAGACGCCCGAGCGCGCCGACGAGCGGATCGAGCACCTGGGCGTCATCTACCTCCAGATCGGAAAGTTCTTCGGTTTCGAGGAGCTCTTCGGGTGGGAGCAGTACGACCGCGTCTTGGCCGCCGTGTCCGACGGGCTCCAGGACGACGTGCGGGCCTCCCGCCTGGCGGCCCACGTCCACTCGATCCGCTTCTCGGGAGCCGACGGGTTCTTCGTTCTCTACAGCCTTCCTCCCGCCGGTCGCGGCCGCATCCCGACGAGCCTCGAAGAGGAAGCCGCGCGCCTCCGGGCGAGCGTCATCCGTCGGCTCCGACAGACGATCGAGGGAACGAGCGCGGACTTTCTCAACATCCTGGCCTCGAGCCTGACCGCGGTCGACAACCCGCGTGTGCGCCCGACCCGCCACGTCGTCCGGACGTTGTCCGAGGCCGTCAAGATCGTCACGCAGCGCCAGACCCACGAGAAGCTGGAGCTCTTCGCCGGGCTGAAAGGCGTCATCGCCGGCAAGCAGCTTCGGCCCGCCTTCCAGCCCGTCCGCCACCTGCCCGACGGCGCGATCATGGGATACGAGGCCCTGATCCGCGGCCCGCAGGGCACGCCGCTCGAGCTGCCGACCGTGCTCTTTGCCGCCGCGCACGAGAACGAGATGGACGTGGAGCTCGAGACGCTCTGCCTCGAGACGATCTTCTCCAACCTGCCCCGCGCCGTCGGCGACCGGCGACTCTTCGTCAACGCCTCGGCGATGCTCCTGCGGCACCCGGTGTTCCTCGACGAGCGCAACCTCGCGGCGATCAACCGCAGCCACGCGGACGTCGTCGTCGAGATCTCCGAAAAAGAGATGGTGCGCGACTACGACTCCTTCCAGGAGGTCCTCGAGCTCGTGCGTCGGGCCAACCTGAAGATCGCCATCGACGACGCCGGCTCGGGCTACTCGGGCCTCGAGGCGATCCTCCACCTCAAGCCCGACTACATCAAGGTCGCCGACTCTCTCGTGCGCAACCTTCACAACGATCCGATCAAGCGCGAGATCATCCAGAGCCTCGCGGCGATCGGCAGGCGCATCGGCGCCGCGCTCGTCGCCGAAGGCATCGAGGTCGAGCTCGAGCGCAAGGCCCTGGTCGACCTCGGCATCGAGTTCGGCCAGGGGTATTTGCTGGGACGCCCGGCGTTCCAGGTCAGCACGCGGGCGTCGCGGGCCTGAAGCCTCGTCTCAGCCGCGCTCGATGAGCGACTTCAGCCTGGCGGCGGCAGCCGTATCCTCTTTCAGCTCCAGGAGGGGTTCGAGCTCTCGGAAGATGAGCGCCGTGTCGAGTTTGCCGGTCTGGCGGGCGAGAACACCTGCGACATCCTTCCAGTCGCCATCGCGAGCGGCGAACGCCTTGAGAACGACCAGATCTTCGGCGCTGCAGGTCGTGAGCGAGATGCCCTTCGCCGCCTCCCATTCCGAGGCGCGGTCCGCCATTCGCCCCTCGAAATCGAGCGCACCGAGGGAGACGTCGATCGGTATGCCGTTGGCGGCCTTCAGGAGCAGCACCCGGCTCTTCAGGGCGAAGGAGGCGGCGTCGGGAACACGGCTCTCGAAGTGCCGCATCAACCGGTCGATGTACTCGGTCTCCTGCCCGAACCCCGTGATTACCGTGAGGTCGGCGTCGTGGGTGAACCGCGGCTCGCCCCATCTCTGAACCGCTACCCCGCCGATGAAGCAGAAACGCCAGCGGGACTTGCGGCAAATCTGCTCGACGTCTCGGGCGGTCTCGTAGACGAGATTCACGCGACACACCGGCGGTGAAAGAGCGCTTGCTGCTCGATCAGCCCGGACCAGGCGACCCGGCGGAGAGGCAACGGAAAGTTCCCGACGAGGGAGAGGACAGTCTCCGAGGCGGCACACGCCTCGTCTTCCGTCATTTCCTTGAGCTCCCGCCGGTGGATCTCCTCCAGGAGCTTCCCTGTCTCCCCCCACTGGAGGACGAGGCGGCGCTCGAGCTCGCGGTCCATTCCCCCATTATACCCGCCTGCTACTCGAGGTATCATACGCAACCTATTGATCTATAGCGAGTTGCATCCCTCTGATGGCCCTCTCCGAAGACGTGCAACGACGGCTGGGTCGACTGGCGGCCGGTCAAGAAGACCGCGACGCTCGTGATCGACGCGACGATCCAAGGCCTGACCCGGGAGGGGAAGTGACAGGGTCGACCTCGCGACGACGAGCCTGCTCCACCACACGTTTCCCGAGACCGCCGTCCAGCTCGTGCGCTCGGCGCCCGGGGTCGAGCGCGCCGACAACCTCCTCGTCTGGTTCGTGACTGTAAACCTGCGCTCGGGCGCCGGAAGCCAGCCGCCGGCGCCGCCGCGCCCGGGCCGATTTCGTCCAACAGGATCGCCGCCGGGGGTCGCGTGGTGACCTACCCGGTGGCGCAGGTCGTCGCGAAGCGACCTCTACGCGTTAGGGCGCCGTCGGCTATTACCTGCTGACGGGAACGGAAGTCTTCACGGGGCGCGGGTCCCTCGAGATAATCCATCATCACTTGCAGACCGAGCCCGATCCGCCCTCCCGGCGCCTGGGCCGCCCGTTGCCGCCCAAGCTCGAAGCCCTCGTGCTTGCCCGCCTGGCCAAGGACCCCGATGCGCGCCCGGAGAGCGCTCGGGCCCTGGCCGATGCCCTCGGAGCGTGTGACGACGTCCCGGCCTGGGACGAGACCGAGGCGCGGCGCTTCTGGCGCGAGCGTGCGATGCGCAAAACGGCGGCGAAGACAGCGTAAGTTCGATTGCGGCGCCTCGGGCATGATCGTCCGAGGAGCCTACCGGCCGCCACCGACTGACTCCGCGTTCGGTCCGTTCTGGGCCATGATGTAGATTCCTGCCCGCTCCCGGCGGGGGCCGGAGCGTTGGGTACAGCGCCGGACCAATTAATGCAAAACCACCATTCGAGACGGGACTCTGCGCGCGGACGGCGAAGCGCCGCTCTGGCGGCTGCGGTCCGGACGATCGTCCTGTCTCTCCTCGTTTGCGACGCCGCTCTCGCGCAGGAAGAGCTCGAGAAAGCCTTCCGGAATTCCGGCATGCAGGCCTTCCGCTCGGGGCGTTTCTCCACGGCGGTCCGGGACCTGCGTGTCGTCCGCTTCCTGACGATCGACGATCCCAGCCGGCACCTGGACGCTCTCGGACGTCTCGCGCTCGCGGAGGACGCCGCCGGGATGACCTCCGCCCGGGACGCGACGCTGGATCGCTTCTTCGACGTCGAGCGGCGTTTCGAGTCTTACGCCGCCGCGTCGCTCGAGCCGGACCTACAGGCACGGTTGAAAGCACTCTTGCTCCAGCGCCTCGGGCGGGAGCGAATTCTGCGAGTCCCGACACTTGCCGCCGAGCTGTTCCTCATCCCGGCGCGACCGACCAGGCGCCCGACCGTTGCGCCAACGGCGACGCCGGTCCCGGCCCCGACCTCCGAGCCGCCCCCTCCCTCGACACCCGCACCGACGCCTCCAGTCGCGGCCGAGAAAGGAGAGGTTCCGAGCCCCACGGCCATCGCCGGCCAGGCGCCCGAGTCGACGCCGACCCCTTCCTCGACGCCGATCCCGCCCCCGACGCGAACTCCCACGCCGACGGCCACGGACACGGCGCCGCCCGTGAGCACACGCACGCCCTCGCCGATTCCGCCGACGCCCACGCAGCCGCCGACCGAGACCTCCACGCCAACGAGGACTCACTCGCCGCGTCCCTCGCCGACCCGGACGCCTTCGTCGACCGCGGCGCGGACTCCGGCACCCTCGTCCACTCCCACGCCCACGTTCACACCCTTCTTCACACCTTCGAGAACGCGCACGCCCCCGCCGATTCCGCCGACACCGACGCTTCCTCCGACGCAAACCCCTACTCCGACGAGGACGCAGACGCCGCGCCCCTCGGCGACCAGTACACGGACTCCGATCCCGACGCGAACCGCGACGGCCACGTTCACACCCACTTTCACGCCCTCGAGCACGCGCACATCCACTCCGGTGCCGCCGACCGCGACCTTCACACCGACCCGGATATTCACGTCGAGCCGGACGTCCACGCCGACCGCGACTGAGACTCCGCGACCCTCGGCGACCCGCACCCCAACCCTGACCCGAACCCCGTCTTTCACGCTCACGCCGTCACTCACGCCGTCACTCACGCCGTCGAGCACGCGTACGCGCACGCCGGCACCGCCGACGAGGACGCCGACGCCGGACGAGTCCTGGAGGTTCCGGCCAACCCGCACTCCGTCGCCGG
>JBKJWL010000253.1:0-2654 GCA_046716885.1 Thermoanaerobaculia bacterium
CTAATCGGGCACATGACGCAAGTCATTCTATCACCGCGAGTTAGCGAGGCCGGTCTCGACTGCCGGCAGATTCCGCCGCGCCTCTCTTGACGGATCCCCGGGGAGCCGTTATGTTTGCGACTGAGACTGAATCTCAGTTGCGATGAAAGGCTCGAAATCGCCGAAGGGAAGTTGGGTCGCGGGCCGGAGCCTTCTGGCCTGCGCCGTACTGGCCGCGCTCGCCGGCAGCGGGCCCCTCACCGCGCCGGCCTCGGTCGAGCGCCGCGTCGCGATGATGGGCACGACGGTCGACGTCGCCATCCTCACCCCGCGCCGCGAGGCTGCCCTGGCGGCCTCCGAGCGGGTGCTGGCCGAGCTCTCCCGCGTCGAGGACCTGCTGACGACGTGGCGGCCCGGCGGACCGCTCGCGCTTCTCAACGACTCCCCCGCCGGCGCCGCGCTCGCGCTCGACGCCGAGGTCCTCGCGGCGCTCTCTGAGGTTTTCGCATGGTCCGCGCGGACCGGGGGCGCGTTCGACCCGACCGTGCTGCCGCTGGTTCGGGCCTGGGACCTGCGCGGCGCGGGACGTAGCCCGTCGGCCGAGGAGCTCTCCGGCGCGCTCGCAGCAACCGGGACGGACCGCTTCTGCCTGGATCCGCAGGCGGGAACCGCGCTCCGCCTCGACCCGCGCGCCGGCATCGACGAGGGCGGATGGGGCAAGGGCTACGCGCTGGATCGCGCGGCGGAGCAGTTGCGAGAGGCCGGGGTCGCCAACGCCCTCATCGATCTGGGCGGCCAGGTTCTGGCCCGGGGCCGAGCGGGCGACGGCGCGAGCTGGAAGATCGCGATCTCGCATCCGGACGCGCGCGAGCGCCCCGTGGTCACGCTGTCGCTCTCGGACGCCTCCGCGTCGACCTCCGGCAACTCCGAACGCGGACGCCGGGTCGGGGGACGCCGCATCGGCCACCTGCTCGATCCGCGAACCGGTCAGCCCGCGAGCGACTTCGGCTCGGTCACCGTGGTGGCCCCGTCGGCGCTGACGGCCGACGTCCTCTCGACGGCACTCTTCGTGCTCGGCCCCGAGGCGGGCCTTGCGCTGTCGGCACGGCTACTCCGCGAGGGCGTCCCTCAGGAAGCCCTCTACCTCGTCCGCCGCGACGGCGCTCTCGACGCGCTCGCCTCGCCCGGCTTCGCCCGGCTCGTTCTCTCCGCCGACAACGCCGCCGTGCGCGGCCTCAGGACCGCTCCGGACTAAGGAGATCCCGCATGCGTCGTCTTGCTCAATTCATTAGTGTCTGCTTATATGTCGCCGGCGCAGGCGCGGCGGGGCTCGCGCAGGCCCCCGCGACGCCGGACGAGCGCATCGAACGGCTCGAGAAGCTTCTCGCCGAGACGCGCGCGGAGGTCGCGGCGCTGAAGGCCGCCTCGGCCGCGGGCGCGACGGACGCCAAGCTCGCGGAGATCGAGCGCAAGATCGACATCCTGGCCGGCGAGATCGAGACGATGAAGATCGGCGAAGCCGCGGCGCCCGCACCCGCGGCAGGCCCGGCCGCCCCGGCGACAGCCGCCCGGCCAGTCCCCCAGGACACGGGCCAGCGCTATGGCCTCGGGCTTTCCGCCGCCAAGGTGTACGGCATCCGCCGGGGGGTTTCGATCGGCGGCTACGGCGAGGCGCTCTACGAGAACTTCGGGGAGAGGCGGCAGGACGGAGAGCTCTCGAATCGCAACGACCGCATCGATTTCCTCCGCGCCGTCGTTTACCTCGGCTACAAATTCGACGACCGCTGGGTCTTGAACACCGAGATCGAGTACGAGCACGCGGTCACGGGCGAGGACGCTGGGGGCGAGGTCGCGGTGGAGTTCGCCTATGTCGACTACACGCACTCGGCCGCGTTGAGCGGACGGGCCGGCCTCGTGCTCGTTCCGATGGGCCTCGTCAACGAGCTCCACGAGCCCACGGCTTTTCTCGGCGCGCGGCGGCCGGACGTGGAGCGCTTCATCCTCCCGACGACCTGGCGGGAGATCGGCGGGGGAGTGTACGGCGACATGGGACCGCTGTCGTACCGCGCCTACGTCACGAGCAGCCTCGACTCCGCCGATTTCTCGGCGAGCAACGGCATCCGCTCCGGCAGGCAAAAGGGCGCCGAAGCGACGGCGCGGGACTGGGCGCTGACCGGTCGGCTCGACTTCACGGGCGTGCCAGGGCTCCTCGTCGGGGCGTCGGTCTTCAGCGGAGACACCGGCCAGGGACGCCGCACGCTCGAGGGCGGCCAGCTCGACGCGCGGACGACCGTCTGGGACCTGCACGCAGACTGGCGCTGGAGGGGACTGCAGCTGCGCGCGCTCTACGCCGGCTCGAGCATCGGGCAGGCCGCCGAGATCAACGCGTTGAACGGCTTCACCGGGAACCAGTCGGTCGGCAGCCGCCAGGAGGGTTGGTACGTCCAGGGCGCCTTCGACCTCCTGTCGCTTACCCCGAGCGCGAAGGCCGCGCTCCTGCCCTACGTGCGTTACGAGCAGTACGACACGCAGGCCCGGGTGCCGGCAGGCTTCGCGCGCAACCCGGCCAACGACAATCGTGAGCTCACGCTCGGTCTCGCGTTCCAGCCGATCGACCAGCTGATCTTCAAAGCGGACTGGCAGGAGCGCCGCAACGCGGCGAGGACCGGTGTGAA
>JBKJWL010000254.1:0-18844 GCA_046716885.1 Thermoanaerobaculia bacterium
GTAGAGGCCCGACATCTCGACCGGGGTGTTCCACTCGGGCGAGAAGCGGCCCTTGTGCGCCATCCACGCGATCACGCTCAGCAGCACGAAGCCGATGACCATGTGCAGCGCGTGCAGGCCGGTCAGCGCAAAGTACAGCGATATGAAGATCTGCACCTGGTCGGCGTGCGGGCTGTCGAGTTGAAAGTTCGCCCCGGGGATGTGATTGATCTCGTACTTGTGCTTGTACTCGAAGAACTTGATCACGAGGAACGTCAGCCCGAGCGCCATCGTGAGAATCAACCAGCGGACGGTCGCGACCCGCCGCCCGATCTGCGCCGAGCGTACGGCGAACGCCATCGTGAGACTGCTGCCGATCAGGACGACGGTGTTGATGCCGCCGAGCAGGATGTCGAGCTCCTCGCTGCCCTCCGACCACGCCTCCGGGTACCAGACGCGATACAGCAGGTAGGCCATGAGCAGCCCGCCGAAGAACATGATCTCGGTGACCAGGAAGATCCACATGCCGAGCGTGGCTGCTTCCTTCTGCTGCTCCATCGTCTGGAAATGGTGCTGGTGCGCGGGATGGTGCGCGTGCACGTGAACCTGCCCGTGCTCGTCGGCGTGCGCGGCGACTCCGTTAGGCAACTTTCATCTCCCGCTTCGAGTACTCGTACGCGCCCTCTTTCACGATCGGAATCTCGGCGAAGTTCTCCGGCAGCGGCGGCGACTGCGTCGTCCACTCCAGGCCGGTGGCGCCCCACGGATTGGCCCCCGCCTCCTCGCCCTTGAAGAGCGAATACGTGAAGTAAAAGAGCGGGAGGATGTATCCCACCGCGAGCACGGATGCGCCGGCGGACGACAGGACGTTGAACACCTGGAACTCATCCGGGTATGCGTGATACCGCCGCGGCATGCCGAGGTACCCGAGGATGAACTGCGGGAAGAACGTCAGATTGAACCCGACGAAGATCAGCAGGGCCGACAGCTTGCCGAGGCTGTCGTTGTACATCTTCCCGGTGATCTTCGGCCACCAGAAGTGCAGGCCGGCGAAGTAGCCCATGATCGCGCCGCCCACCATGATGTAGTGGAAGTGCGCGACGATGAAGTAGGTGTCGTGCACGTGGATGTCGAGCCCGAGCGACGCCAGCATCAGCCCCGTCAGGCCGCCGAACGTGAAGAGTCCGATGAACCCGAGGGCGTAGAGCAGCGGCGTCTGGTACGAGATGGACCCCTTGTAAAGCGTCGCCGTCCAGTTGAAGACCTTGATCGCCGACGGGATTGCGACCATGAACGAAAGGAACGAGAACACCAGCCCGGCATAGACCGACTGGCCCGACACAAACATGTGATGTCCCCAGACCAGAAACGACAGGACCGCGATCGCGACCGACGATCCCGCGATGAACTTGTACCCGAAGATGGGCTTGCGGGCGAAGGCCGTCACGAGCTCGCTGATCACGGCCATCGCCGGCAGGATCATGATGTACACGGCCGGGTGCGAGTAGAACCAGAAGAGGTGTTGGAAGAGCACCGGGTCGCCGCCCTGCGCCGGGTCGAAGATGCCGAGGTGGAAGAGCCGCTCCGCGGCCACCAGCAGCAGCGTGATCGCTATGACCGGCGTGCCCAGGATCTGGATGATGCCGGTCGCGTACATGCCCCAGCAGAAGAGGGGCATCCGCATCCAGGTCATCCCGGGCGCCCGCATCGTGTGGATCGTGACGAGGAAATTGAGCCCCGTCAGGATCGACGAGAACCCCGAGATGAAGATCCCGACCGCCGTGACCACGACCCACCCGTTCGAATAGACCGTCGAGTAGGGCGTGTAGAAGGTCCAACCCGTGTCGACACCCCCGTGCACGACGGCCCAGAGGGAGATCAGGCCCCCGATCATGAAGAGGTACCAGGAGAGCAGGTTCAGGCGCGGGAAGGCGACGTCCTTGGCCCCAATCATGAGGGGGATGAGGAAGTTCCCGAGGACGCCGGGAATGGCGGGGATCATGAAGAAGAAGACCATCATGACGCCGTGCGTCGTGAAGATCTTGTTGTAGGTCTCCGCCTGGAAGACGTCGCCGGCCGGGGTCAGCAGCTCGAGCCGGACGAGGGCGGCGGAAAGGCCGCCGACCGCGAAGAAGAACGTGACCCCGATCAGGTACAGGATCGCGATCCGCTTGTGGTCGATCGTCAGCAGCCACGAGCGCACGCTGTAGCCCGCGTCGAGGTAGTTGGTGCGGTGCGCGGCAGATCCGTGCGTGTTGGTCATGGCCTCGTGGACTTCCTTTCCGGGGCGCCCGCCGGGACGGCCGCGGGCGCGCCGCCCGAATCCGGCGGGGCCGAGAGGGACTTGATGTACGCGGTCAGCTGCAGGAGCCCCTCTTCGCTGATCAGTCCCTGGAAGGTCGGCATGATCGGCGGGTAGCCTTCCACGAGAAGCGCCTGCGGGTTGGTGATCGACTCGCGGATGTACGCCTCGTCGGCCACGACGGTCTGGCCGCCCGCGAGAAGCACGGGCTTGCCGAAGAGCCCGATCAGCGACGGCCCCCGCGCGCCCTTCTGCTCGCCGTGGCAGGTGTTGCACGCGTGCTCCACGAACCGCTTGGCGCCGGAGGACGCGAGGGTCTCGCCGGGGGCGCCGCCGGCGAGCCACGCCTGGTAGTCGGCCGGCTTCATCGCGTAGATCCAGCCGATCATGTTGGAGTGGCGCGTGCCGCAGAACTCGGCGCAGAAGAGGTGGTACTTGCCGGGCTTGACCGCCTCGAACCACGCGGTCGAGAACCGCCCCGGCACGACGTCCCGCTTGAAGCGAAAGGCGGGCACGAAGAAGCTGTGGATGACGTCCTCGGAAGCCAGAGTCAGGCGCACCGGCTGGCCGACGGGCACGTGCAGCTCGTTCATCTCCCGGCGGCCGTCGGTGTGCTGAACCTTCCACATCCACTGCTTTCCGAGAACGTAGATCTCGATCGCGTCGGCAGGCGGCCGCGTGATCCGAAAGTAGACGCTGGCGCCCCAGAAGAACATCACGAGCACCAGGCCGAGCGGGATGACCGTCCAGACGAGCTCGAGCACCATGGACTCGTGGATCTCGGTGGCGATCTCTCCGGGAGACTTCCTCCGGTACTTGACCGAGAAGACGACGACGAGCGAGCCGATCAGGATCGAGAAGAACGCCGTGATCGCGACGAGGAACCAGTACAGGACGTCGACGTGCCGCGCGAAGCTCGAGGCCTGCTCGGGAAAGAACGGCATCAGCGCGCCTCTCCCGGATGTTGCCGCGCCCGCCGCCGCGACATGGCCCAGATCGAGACGGCCAGGATTGCGAGCGTCGACCCGCCCGCCAGGCGCACGATGTTGACTACGACGGCGCCGTACTTGCCGCTCGCCGGATCGTAGTGAAAGCAGTAGAGGAGGACCTGGTCGACCGGCGTGCCGATCCGGCCGGCGGAGGCCTCGACGAGGCCCAGGCGCAGGTCCCGGGGCGCGTACTCGATGCCGTAGAAGTAGCGCGCGAGTCTCCCGTCGGGCGTCAGGACGAAAAGGGCGCTGGCATGGGCAAACTGGTCGAGCGCCTCGTCGTAACGGAACCGGAAGCCTGCCGCGCCGGCGAGCTTCCCGATCGCCGCCGCGTCTCCCGTCAGGAAGTGCCAGCCCGCCCCGGAAGCGGGGTGCTTGTAGCGCGTCAGGTAGGCGTCCTTCTTGGCGCTCGCCTGCGCCGGCGTCTCGCGGGCGTCGAAGCTGACGGCGACGACGTCGAAGTCCTTCCCCGCCTCGAGGGACATCACGTTCAAGGCCCCGACGAGGCCGTTTAAGACCTGCGTGCAGAGCATCGGGCAGTTGTAGTAGACGAGCGCCAGGATCACGGGCCGGCGCCCGAAGAAGTCGCCGAGCCGCACCGCGCGTCCGACCTCGTCGCGAAACGCGAGGTCGAGCGGGACCTGCGCGTTCAAGCGCTGGTCGATCCCGATCTCCTTCAGGAGCGCGGGTGTCTCGTCGGCCCGGACGATGCCGCCTGGAGGCGGGCCCATGGGCTGGGCCTGGGCTGCCGCCGTCGCGAGAAACGCGAAGGCCAGTCCCGCGACGACACGCTTCACGGCCTGGCCCCCGGTTGCGGCTTCCGGCTCACGGCTCCTGGCCGACGGCCCACGTCCGTCTCCGGCATCGCCATCGGCGCGGCCGGCAGCGGCGCGACGCCTCGTTCGGCGATGAGGTCCATCGCCCGGTCGATCGGGATGTGCACGGCGCCGCTCGACTGATCCATCCAGCCATAGGTCGCGAGGCGTTCGCGCTCGGCCTTCTGGAAATCCTTCCAGTGCTCGACCGGGTAGACCTGGAGGCGCGGGAGCGGCGGCGGCGCGTCGGACTTCCGCTCCGTGCCCGCGGCCGCCAGAGCCGTCTGGTCCTTCCGGTCGGCGCCCTTCTCGAGACCGTTGAACAGGACCACGACCAGGACCATGGCGGCGGCGCAGAGGACGATGACCACGACGCCGAACCCGACGACGATCCTGGCCGAGACGCGGTCGGGCTCGGCCGCAACGCCGTGGCTCTGGCCGGCCGGCCTATTCGCGTCCATGCGCCAGCGCCTCCTCGAAGCCGGGGTCGTTGACCGGGAGCAGCGGCCGGGAGGCCAGGTTGCGCGCGAAGTACGCCAGCCACAGGCCGCCGAGCCCGACGGGCAGAGCCAGGTCCAGCCAATGAATCCGGAACACGCCCTTGGAGAAGGCGGGCAGCACGAGCCACGCGACGTCGACGAAGCGCATCAGGACGAGCAGCCCGGCGGCCAGGGTGAGAAGCGGCGGGTTCCGGTTTGCCTGCCGCGAGAGCAGCAGCAGAAAAGGGAGGAGGAACTGAAAAAGAAGGATCGCCAGGCCCACGTAGCCCCACCCGCCCCGGAAGCGCGCCAGGTACCAGGCGATCTCCTCAGGAATGTTGCCCGACCAGACGATCAGGTACTGAGAGAAGTTGACGTACGCCCAGATCATCGTGAAGGCGAACAGCATCTTGCCGAGATCGTGGCGGTGGCGGGCGCCCAGGAATCCCGCGAGCGGCTCGAAGCCGGAGAGGCGGACGACCGCCAGCGTCGCCAGGGCCAGCCCGCCGAGGGCCTGGCTCACCATGAAAATCACGCCGTACATCGTCGAGTACCAGTGCGGCTCGAGCGACATGACCCAATCGATCGACGTGAACGTCGTGGTCAGCGCGTACACGATGAGGCCTCCGGCCGAGAGCCGCTGCAGCTTGCGGTCGACCGCCCTGCGCCCGCCGCTGTCACCGGTGTCCTGCTCCCTGGACCACCGGCTGAGGAAGTACGCGAGGAGCATCCAGGCGGCGAAGCACACGACGGCTCGCAGCGTGAAGAACGGCGTGTTGAGATACGGGGCCTTGTTGCGGAGGAGCTCGTCTTTCGCGACGACGTCGGCGTGGGTCCACTCGTAGAGCCGGTGCATGCCAAAGAGGATCGGAACGAACGCGACCGCCGTCAGGGGGAGCGTCCGGGTGGCCGCCTCGAGCGTGCGCCGGATTGCGATGCCCCACGCCCCGCCGGTCAGGTACTGGAGCATCAGGATCGCCAGCGACCCGACCGCCAGGCCGTTCCAGAAGACGAAGGCGAGGAGGTATGAGCGGAAGAACTGGTCGGCGTCGGCGAGCCCGCCCACCACCGAGCCGCCGAGCACGACGAGACCGGCCGCGAGGGCGGGCTTCGCGAAGCGGCTGACGGCGCCCGGCAGAGCGGGATCGTTCCTCCACTCCACGCTCAGTGCTCCTTCGGCGCCGCGTGGGGCGCCGGCGTCGGCTCCACCGAGCCTACCCAGTCGTCCGCGTCGATCGGGAAGGGCGCGGGCTTTCCCGGAGCCCCGGGGCTCTCGAGCGCGGCGCGCGCCTCGGGGGGGACGTCGGCGAGGGTCGTGCGCTGGGACAGTTGCAGCGCGCGGACATAGGCCGCGATCGCCCAACGGTCCTCGGGCGGGATCTGCGCCGCGTAGTCCATCATCGCGCCGAAGCCGCGCGTGATGACGTCGTAGAAGTAGCCGACTGGCGCCTCGCGCAGACGGTCGATGTGGAAGGCCTGCGGCTGCCGGTACCCGCGCTGGACGACGATGCCGAGGCCGTTGCCCGTCATCCCGTGACAGGGCGAGCAGAAGATCTGGTACCGGCCGCGCCCGCGCTCCAGCAGCTCCCGGGTCAGGGGAAGCGGCAGCGCGGCGACCGGATGCCCGTTCTCCTTGCCCGTCAGGAAGCGTTGATCCGCGTAGAGAAAGCCGCGCGCGACCGTATCCTCCACGACCGGCCGCGCCGACCGCTGGTCGTCGAAGAACGCCGACCCGCGCAGGTCCTTGTATTTGGGCTGGTCCTGCATGTCCTGGCGACAACCCGCGAGGCTGATGACAGCCAGAGCCATGCAGAGCGCGCGTCGGATGAACACCTACTCCTCCACATCCATCACGACCCTCGGGCTGAGCTTGGTGAGAAACGCCCAGGTCTCGTCGTGGTCGAATTTCGGGTCCTTCGTCTCGATGCAGAGGAAGAAGCGATCGCGCGAGGCCAGCGCGAAGCGCGGCGCGTTGAACACGGGGTGGTAGGGCATCGGAAGGCCGTTCAAGGCGAGCATGCCGAACACCGCGGCGAAGGCCGCGAAGAGGATCGTCGTCTCGAAGGTCGGTACGATGAAGGCGGGCGCGCTGTGGAAGGGCTTGCCGCCGACGTTCAGCGGGTACTCGATGACGGAGGTCCAGTAGCAGAGCGCATACCCAGCGAGGCCGCCGAGGAGGCCACCGCCGAGGACCACCGCGGGCAGCTTGCGGTCGTGGATGTCGAGCGCCTCGGTCAGCGCCTCGATGGGGTAGGGCGAGTACGCGTCGAGCCGCGTGAAGCCGGCCTCGCGCGCGGCCCGCGCCGCCTCGACGAGCGCCGTCGGATCCTCGAACTCGGCCATCAGGCCGTACAGCGCCGGGCCGCTCATTCCTCGGCCTCGCGCACTTTCGCTTCCGGCAGGATCGCCCGCATCTCGAAGATCGAGATCATCGGCAGGAGCCGGATGAAGAGGAACAGCAGGGCGATGAAGAGGCCGATCGAACCGATGAACGTCGCCCAGTCGAAGATCGTCCCCTTGTACATGCCCCAGGAGGACGGCAGGAAATCGCGCGAGAGGCTCACGACCACGATTACGTACCGCTCCAGCCACATGCCGACGTTCACGATCATCGCCATGCAGAAGAGCGCCGGGATGCTGCGGCGCACCTTCCCGAACCAGAGTGCCTGCGGCGCGATCAGGTTGCAGAAGAGCAGGACCCAGTACATGTTCTTGTACGGCCCGTGCATCCGGTTCCACATCATGAAGCGCTCGTACGGGTTGCCGCTGTAAAAGGCCATGAAGGCCTCGACCATGTAGCCGTAGCCGACGATCAGCCCGGTCGCGAGCAGGATCTTGGCCATGTTATCGAGGTGCTTCAACGTGATGAAGTCCTGGAGGCCGTACATCTTCCGCAGCGGGATCGCGAGGGTCAGGACCATGGCGAACCCGGCGTAGATCGCGCCGGCGACGAAGTAGGGCGGGAAGATCGTCGCGTGCCAGCCGGGCACGATGCCGGCCGCGAAGTCGAAGGACACGACGGTGTGCACGGACACGACCAGAGGCGTCGCCAGCCCGGCCAGCAGCAGCGACGCGGTCTCGTACCGGTGCCAGTGCCGCGCAGACCCGCGCCAGCCCATCGCCAGCGTCCCGTAGAAGAGTTTGGCCCAGAGCTTTTTCGCCCGGTCGCGCAGCGTGGCGAGGTCCGGGATCATGCCGACGTACCAGAAGAGCAGGGAGACGATGGCGTAGGTGGAGACGGCGAAGACGTCCCAGATCAGCGGGCTTCGAAAGTTCGGCCACATCCCCATCGTGTTGGGATACGGCAGGAGCCAGTAGTCCAGCCACGGCCGCCCGGTGTGGAAGGCGGGGTACAGGCCGGCGCAGGCGACGGCGAAGATCGTCATGGCCTCGGCGAACCGGTTGATCGAGTTGCGCCAGGGCTGGCGCAGCAGCAGAAGGATCGCGGAGATGAGCGTCCCCGCGTGCCCGATGCCGATCCACCAGACGAAGTTGACGATCTCGAAGCCCCAGCCGACGGGCGCGTTCACACCCCAGATGCCGATGCCCTTGACGAGCAGATAGCCCAGAGACCCGAGGAGGACCATCGTCAACGCGAATCCGACGGCCGCGCCGAAGAACCACGCCTTCGGCGTGCGCCGGGAGAGTGCGATGGACGCGAGCTTGTCGGTGAGCGTGGTGAAGGTGTAGCCGGGCGCCAGGATCGCGCTCGTGGCCGGGGGCTCTCCGGAGCGGGGCTCGCGCGGCGTGTCGCTCATGCCCCGTGTCCTTCCTCCCCGGGGGCGGCCGCGGAGGAGAGCGCGGGGCTGGGATTGGTGAGCTGGGCGAGATAGGTGGTGCGCGGCCGCGTGCCGAGCTCGACCAAGAGGCCGTAGTCGCGCTTCTCGGCCTTCGCCTTCGAGACGCGGCTCTCGGGATCGTCGATGTTGCCGAAGATGATGGCCTGCGCGGGGCAGGCCTGCTGGCAGGCGGTGACGATCTCGCCGTCGCGGATGGGGCGGTTCTCCTTCTCGGCGGTGTATCGGGCGCGGTTAATCCGCTGGACGCAGTAGCTGCACTTCTCCATCACTCCGCGGCTGCGGACGGTCACCTCGGGGTTGCGGGACATCTTCAGGATCTCGGTCGTGAAATCGGAGTAGAGGAAGAAATTGAAGCGGCGCACCTTGTACGGGCAGTTGTTCGAGCAGTACCGCGTACCGACGCAGCGGTTGTAGATCATCTGGTTCAAGCCCTCGGCGCTATGCACGGTGGCGTTGACCGGACAGACGACCTCGCACGGGGCGTTCTCGCAGTGCATGCAGGTGACCGGCTGGTGAAGCGTCTCGGGGTTCTCGAGGCCGCCCTTGTAGTACCGGTCGATCCGGATCCACTGCATGGCGCGGCCGCGGGCGACCTCTTCCTTGCCGACGACGGGGATGTTGTTCTCCGACTGGCAGGCGACGACGCAGGCGTTGCACCCCACGCACGCGGAGAGGTCGATGGAGAGCCCCCAGGCGTAGCTGCCGGTCGGGAGCTTCGGGTAGAGCGTCTCCTCCGGGCCCGGCGGGTGCTCGCCCATCTTCGCGACGGCTCCCGGGTCGCGCCGGTACTCCTCGGCCGTTACGGCGCGGGCCAGCGGGCGGCCCTCCATGCTCCAGTGGTGCTGGGTCGTCGCGAGCGGAAGCCGGCGGAGGGTCTTCGCAATCTGCAGGCCCGGCCCGGACCAGAGCACGCTCGTGGTGCGCAGCGCGTAGCCGTCGAAGCCCTTCCCGTTGGCGACCTTCCCGCCCCGGGTGCGGCCGTTGCCAAAGTGGACGGTGACGCAGTCTTCCGCCTGCCCGGGCATCACCCAGACGGGCGCCGAGACCTTGCGGCCCTCGAATGCGAGCTCGACCACGTCTTCCGTCGCGACGCCGAGCCTCTGCGCCGTCGCGGGCGCGATCAGCGCGGCGTTGTCCCAGGTCAGCTTCGTCAGGGGCTTCGCCAGTTCCTGCAGCCAGCCGTTGTTCGCGTAGGAGCCGTCCCAGACGGTCGGGTCGGGGCGGAAGAGGATTGTGAGTCGGGAGTCGGCAGTCGGAGGTCGGGAGGGGAGGAGCGGGATCCGGGCGGTCACGGTCTTCGTCGGAAGCGCCGTGCCGGCCACCACGCCGTCGTGCAGCGCCTGGCGCCACGCGGCCTCGAAGTCGGCGCCGGGGAGCTGTCCGCGCCAGTGATCCTTGACGATGTCGTGCCCCGGCCGCTCCGGCTGATCCGAGAAGGCGGCGAGCACTTCGTGGGCGGACTTCCCGTTGAAGAGGGGCGCGATCAGGGGCTGCAGGATCGTGACCGTGCCGTCGAGGGCGCGTGCGTCGCTCCAGGTCTCGAGCGAGTGGGCCCCGGCCACGTGCCAATGGCTCAGCCGCGAGGTCTCGTCGTCGTAGAGGCCTAGGTGGATCCGCAGCCCGACTTTCTCCATCGCCTTCCCGAACTCGAGGTCCGCGGGTGCGTTGAAGACCGGGTTCCCACCGACGATCACGAGTGTCGAGACGCGGCCTTGCTCCATGTCGATCGCGAGGCCCTGAAGCGCGGCGTGCTGGTTGAGCGACCCGGCCGCGACGGTCTCCGTGTAGACCACCGTGTTTCCGACGTTGCCGAGCGCCGCGTTGATCCGGTGCGCGGCCGCATGGACCCATCCCGGTTGCGACTCGCCGGCGACGACGAGGCTCGAGCCCGGATGCGCCTTCAGGTCCGCGGCCACGGCGGCGGCGAACGGGTCGGCTGGCGAACCCGAAGGGATCGCGCCCACGGCGGCCGCGACCGCGAACGCGAAGTCCTCGATCTGAGCTGGCGTCATCGGCCGCCGGTGGTCCGCCTTGGCCCCCGTGAGCGTCGGCGTCGACTCGACGACGTACAGGCGGCTCATCGGGTCGGCCTTGCGGCGGGACACGAAGTCGCGCACGGCGCGGGGCATCGCCGGGCCGCTTCCGAGGAAGTCCGCCTCGAGCGAGAGGATGACGTCGGCCTTGTCGAAGGCCGGGTGGGTCTCGACACGTTCTCCGAAGGCCCGGAGCGCGCCGTCGTAGAGATTGTCGCGCCCCGCGGGCTCCCACGAGATCCACTTCGCCTGCGGAAACGCCGCCTGCACCTCCTGAATCTGGCGGATGAGCGTGGGGGAGGTGACGGTCTCCGTCAGGAAGCAGAGTCCGGCCCCCCCGCCCGCGCGCTCCTTTTCGAGGACGAGCTTGACGGCCGCGAGGAACGCGCTCCAGGGGCGGATCTCGCCGCGCTCGGTCAGCGCCTGCGACCGGTCGGGGTCGTACATGTTGAGGATGAACCCCTGGGCGAAGACGTCCGTGCCGCCGAGGCTCCCGGGATGGAGCGCGTTGCCCTCGATCTTCGTCGGCCGCCCCTCGTAGCTCTCGACCACGATGCCGCGCGCGTAGCCGCCGTGCACGTGCGCCGTCGCATACTGCAGCGGCTCGCCCGGGACGATCTCCTCCGGGGGTCTCACGTAGGGGTAGATCCTTTCGGTCGGCTGGCGCGTGCAGCCTGTCAGCCCCGCCAGCGCGATCGAGGCCCCCATCAGCGTCAGGAGCTCGCGCCGATTGACGCCCGACTCGATCGGCACGCGGAACTCGCGGTGAAGGTGCTCGCGGAAATCCTCCGTCTCGAGGAGCTCCTCGAGGCTCCGCCAGTACTCCCGCCCTCGCAGGCTCTCGAGCCGCGTGCGGGCCTCGGCGATATTCACTCTGCCATCGGTCATTTCAAGTCCCAAATCTCAAATCCGAAATCGGAAACCTACCTGTGGCATGTCGTGCAATCGGTCAGCTCGAACGCCGACCGAAGGCGGTACTCCGCCTTCAGCGCCTGCCCGATCTCCTCCTGGTTACCGGCGGGCACGTAGCCCATCGTGAAGACCTGGTCCCGGGGACGCAGGTGCTTCTCCGGCTCCCGGTGGCAGTCGAGGCACCAGCTCATCTGGAGCGTCGGGTGCTGCGACACGAGCGGCATCCGGTCGATGCGGCCGTGGCAGGTCTCGCAGCCGACGCCCTTGGCCACGTGGATGGAGTGATTGAAGTAGACGTAGTCGGGCAGGTCGTACACCTTCACCCACGGGATCGACCGGTCGCTGCGCCAGCTCTCTCGAACCGGTTCGAGCTCCGGCGACTGGGCCCAGATCTGCGTGTGGCAGTTCATGCAGGTCTTCGTCGGCGGGATGTTCGCGTAGGCAGCGCGCTCGACCGTCGTATGGCAGTATCGGCAGTCGATGCCCATGGCTCCGACGTGGTGCTGGTGGGAGAACTGAACCGGCTGGACCCGGGCCACGCCCTGCTGGGTCGTGTAGGGGGAGCGGTTCAGGGCGTCGAAGAGCCAGAGGAGGAGGCCGAGAAAGAAAACCGCCCCGAACACCGAAACCCGCGAGATCGTATTCGTGCTGCGGTGGAAGATCTGCGCCACGGCGAGGGCAATATATTGCAACTCGTTGCGGGCCCCCAAGGGAAGTCGAGGTCCCGGGCGTAATCGGTGGCGCACGGGCGCCGGCACGGACGTAAGATTCCCTGCGGAGGTCCTGCCATGAAGCGCTCAGTGCTCTTCCTCGCCGCCCTGTTCCTCTCCGGGGTCCTTGCCGCCCAGGCTACCCAGACCATTCCCGAGCTCTTTCAAACCGCCAAACAGCAGATCAAGGCGAGCGCCTGGCAGGACGCGCGCAGGACGCTCGACGCTCTCGATGCGGAATCCGCCAAACCGGGCAACGAGGGCGTCCGCGCCCAGCTCGAGGGGCCGGTCGCGTTCTACCGCGGTGTGTGCGACGCGAACCTGGGTGAAGCCGAGAAAGCCCAGGCCGAATTCGCGGCCTTCCTGCAGGGCAATCCGAACGCGACGATGGATCCCGCGATGTACTCGAAGAAGGCCGTCGCCGCCTTCGAGGCGGCGCGGAAGAACGCCGCGCCGCCGCCGGGTCCCGACGCCGCGCCGTCGCTCTTCACCGCCTACCAGGAGTTCAAGGCGCCCGCCAATCTGGGCGAGCCGCCGGATGAGCGGTGGGGGGAGGGGCCGATCAGGTGGCTGATGACGTCCGCCGACAAGCGCGTGTGGTCGGAGCTCGCCGCCGGAGCGGAACGGGTCGAGTTCATCGACAAGTTCTGGGAAGCGCGCAATCCACGGCCGGGCACGAGCGACAACACGTTCCGCACGACCTTCGAGCGGCGGGTGGCCTTCGCCGACACGAACTTCGTCCAGGACGAGAAACGGCGCGGCAGCGTCACGGACCGCGGGATGGTGTTCGTTCTCCTGGGGCCTCCGACCTACGCCGGGCGCAAGCCCATCCGGACGGGCGAGGACGTCTCCGACTCGGCCGGGCTCTCGACCGAGGGCTCCCACGACGCGGCCAACGCGCAACGCGCGCTCGGCTCGGGCGGCGTCAAGCAGTCCACCGCGACGCGAGCGACGGCCTCCGCCCAGTTCGGCGGCCCCGGAACCCGAGCCGTCGACGCCGGCAACAACTGGCGCGAGGTCTGGCATTACCGTAAGGAGCTCCTCCCGAAGGGCGCCCCGTATCAGCAGGTGGACGTGGAATTCATCACCAAGAAGGGCTACGGCGTGAACGTCATGCAGCGAGAGCCCCAGGTCCTCAACACGCTCGACGCGGCCAAGAAAAAGCTGCCGTCGTAAAGGCGGCTCTCGGGACCGGGAGTCCTAAGGGACGGCGGGCGTGTCCAGCATTCCGGCCAGCTTCCCGGCCGACTCTTCGACCCGGCCCCAGGGTCCCGTGACGGCGTCCGCGATGCCGTCGGACTGGAGGCGCGAACCGAGATCGTCCACGGCGTCGGTGACGCTCGCGAGCGCGGCGAGTGCCGGGCGCGCACCGCGAACCGTCTTCTTCAGCGCGCTGGCCGACGAGACCAGCGTCTCGCTCTGTCCCTCCAGGACCTTCCTGCGCCCTTTGTCGAGGCCCGCCGTTTTCGACGCCTCCTCGACGGCCTTGTGCAATGCCCTGGCGTGAGTCTCGAGGTTTGTCGTTTCCCCGGCAAGCGTGTCGTCCGGGACCCGCGAAGCCTGCCAGGTCTCCGGGGCGGTGTTCCAGTCGATGCCGTAGGCGGCCGCCAGCTTCGCGGCATTGGGGATGAGCAGATCCCACTCGTTCTTGGCGCCGGAGATCCCGGGGTTCTCCTCTGCGAAGGCGTCGGCGGTCTTCAACCGCTCGAGGAAATCTGTGGCCTCGGGGACCGCGGCGTAGTCCGACGAAACCCGGCTCGCGAGCCGTTTTCCGGCCTCGGCGGTGTCCTTGACGTAACCAGACACCTCGGTCTCGACGTCGTTGAACCGTATCTTCGCGTTCTTGAAATCGCTTCGGATCGCCTTTCGGAAGTCGCCGAAGCTTCGGTTGGTGTATGCGATCAGCCGCTCCACCTCGGCGTCGTACTGCCTTTCCGCGGCCGCGGCGAAGGCCGCCACAAACGCGAGCGTCAGGCCGGACAGGGCCCGCTGCCTGAAGATCGATCGCATCCCCTTCTCCTTTCGATTTCTCGGTGCCGCCGAGAGTCCCGCGGGAGGGGGATCATACAACCGGCCGTTCGCCCTCGCGCTCCGATTCCAGCGCCTGGCGCGCTACGCGCGCGACGTACGCCGTTCCTGCGAGCGTGACGATCACGCCGCCCGCGAGCAGGGCCCACTTCCAGGCGGCCATGGCGTTCGGCTCTGGACCGGCCGCCTGCCGTCCCGCGGCGCCGAACGAGGCGTAGAGCAGGATGATCGGAATCGTCCCGGCCCAGGTCGCGAGGGCATAGGGCCAGAAGCGGATGCCCGTGAGGCCGTAGAAGTAGTTCGAGATCGTGAACGGTACCAGGGGCGAGAGGCGGAGAAGAAAGACGATCCTCCAGCCCTTCCGGGCGATCGCGCGGTCGATGGCGTTGAAGCGCAGGTCGTTCTTCGCATACCGCGCCACGCGATCCCGGGCCAGGTGCCGCCCGATCAGGAAGGAAGCGGCCGCCCCGAGCATCGACCCTGCCGAGACGACCCCGGCTCCCGGCAGCAACCCGAAGAAGAGGCCCGCGCCGATGGTCATCAGCCAGGCCGGCCCGAGCAGGACCGTGCAGAGGACGAAGACGCCGGCGTAGAGCGGGAAGGCGGCGGGGCCGAGGCCGGAGATCCACGCGCCGAAGGCCGCCAGCCAGTCGGCGAACGGCAGCGCCCGCCCGACGAGGATGAAGATCGCGACACCCACCGCGAGAGTGATCCAACGGACGGCCTTCTTCCTTTGCATGAGACGTGCATCCTCTCCCAGGAATACATTAGCCAACACTAATGTGTTTCGCGGCTGGCCGCAGGCCAGCGTTAACGGGGTGTGACCCCAGGTTCCAAACGAAAAGCCCCGCCGTGAGGCGGGGCTTATTATTCCTGCGAGGGGGTTGGTTCTAAGCGCTGAAAGACTTTCCGCAGCCGCATCCGCCGGTGGACTGGGGGTTGGTGACCGAGAAGCCAGCGCCCCGAAAGTCTTCGACGTAATCGACCTTCGATTCCTTGAGGTACGTCGCGCTCTGCGGGTCGACGACGACCTCGATGTCGCCGGCGCTGATCACCGTGTCGTTCTCTTTCTTCTCGTCGAAGGTGAAGCCGTACTGGAAGCCGGAGCAGCCGCCGCCCTGGACGGAGATCCGGAGGGGCTTCCCCTCCGAGTCGGGCATGCTGCCGGCGAAATACTTGACCTTCGCGATCGCCGCCTCCGTCAGGAACAGGAGAGAGCCGGGGGTTCCCGTCGTGATCGGAGTCGGATTGGATTCCATGGTGGTGGACATTATGTTCTCCTCAGCCGCCATTATGGTCTGCCGGGGTCCGCCGGCGCAACCCTGTCAGGAAGCCTTGGCCAATGAGAGAGATGCGGCGAGCAGCGACTCGATCGACCGCCACGTCGCGTCGACTCTCGGGGGCCGGGTCAGGAAAGAGACCCGCCGGTCGGACACCTCGAAGTCCTCGACCTCCGGGAGCTCTGAGCGTTCCCAAACCCGCATCAGGAGCGAGCATTCGTCCGCGGCGAGCGGCCGGTTGAAATGGCCGATAGCCAGGCGCGCCCCGTTTACGTCGAACACGGACCGTTGGGAAACCCGGGCGTTTATTGGCTTTTCCGCTTTTCCGAACATATCGGTCTGATGCCGGCTAACAATTCTTCGTGCCACGCCGTTGGTAACAGCAATCGCCGTGCCACCATTCCATGAGCCTGCCAGAGCCGGCACCACAACATGTGGTGTTTTTCCTTGACTCCGAATTCCTGCCGGACTTAGGCTCAAGGGCAACACTGGTGGTTTGTCCGCATCGCTCGAAACAGGATCCGGGTGGCCAGGGTTCAAGGCTTCGGGGCGGAGCATTTGATTCAAAAAGGAGGCGGGGGGATGAGTGCGACGGAGAAGGGGATGAAAGAGGCCGCCGGGGTAGAAGCCCGCGAGGCGGGCAGGACTCTCAAGGGACTGACGTTTCCGCGGGTCTATTCGGACTCGTCGATCTCGCCCTATGACGCGATCGAGTGGGAGCTGCGCACGGCCGCGATCGTGTCGGAGAAGGGCGAGACGATCTTCGAGCAGAAGAACGTCGAGGTCCCGAAGTCCTGGTCGCAGACCGCGACGAACATCGTCGTGCAGAAGTACTTCCACGGCCGCATGGGCACCCCCGAGCGCGAGACCTCCGTGCGCCAGCTGATCGAGCGCGTGGCCGGAACGATCACGGCGTACGGAGAGAAGGGCGGCTACTTCCGGACCGCCGCCGACCGGGACGCCTTCCACGACGAGCTCGCGGCCATCCTCGTCAACCAGGTCGCCTCCTTCAATTCCCCCGTCTGGTTCAACGTCGGCATCGAGCCCAAGCCCCAGGGCTCGGCCTGTTTCATCAACTCCTGCGGCGACTCGATGGACTCGATCCTCTCGCTCGCCAAGACCGAGGGCATGCTGTTCAAGTACGGCTCGGGAACCGGGTCGAACCTCTCGTCTATCCGTGGCTCGCACGAGAACCTCTCGGCCGGCGGCACGGCCTCGGGCCCGCTTTCCTTCATGAAGGGATTCGACTCCTTCGCCGGCGCGATCAAGTCCGGCGGCAAGACCCGCCGCGCCGCGAAGATGGTCATCCTGAACATCGACCATCCCGACATCGAGGAGTTCGTCATCTCCAAGGCGAACGAAGAGAAGAAGGCCTGGGCGCTGATCGACGCCGGCTACGACGGCTCGTTCAACGGCGAGGCCTACGCGTCGATCTTCTACCAGAACGCGAACCACTCGATCCGCGTGACCGACGAGTTCATGGAAGCGGTCGAGAAGGACGCCGAGTGGCAGACCAAGGAAGTCCTGACGGGTCAGCCCTACAAGACCTACCAGGCGCGCGACCTGATGAGCAAGATCGCCGACTCCGCGTGGGTCTGCGGCGATCCGGGCATGCAGTACGACACGACGATCAACCGCTGGAACCCGGTCAAGTCGACGCACCGCATCAACGCGTCGAACCCGTGCTCCGAGTACATGTTCGTCGATGACTCCGCGTGCAATCTCTCCTCGCTGAACCTGATGAAGTTCTTCAACGAGGAGGACGGCTCCTTCGACGTCGAGACCTTCCGCCACGCCGTCGACGTCATGATCACGGCCCAGGAGATGCTGGTCGACAACTGCTCGTACCCGACACCGGCGATCGCGGCGAACTCGCACAAGTTCCGGCCGCTCGGCCTGGGCTACGCCAATCTCGGCGCGCTGCTGATGGCGGCGGGCGTCCCCTACGACTCCGACGAGGGGCGCGCGCACGCCGCGGCGATCACGTCGCTCATGTGCGGCGAGGCGTACGTCCAGTCCGCCCGCGTGTCCGCCGAGCTTGGCCCCTTCGCCGGCTACCCGCCCAACCGCGAGGCCTTCCTCGAGGTCATCGGGATGCACCGGCACGCGGCCTACGAAGTGCCGACGAAGGGCGTTCCGACGGAGCTCTACAAGGCCCAGCTCGCCGTGTGGGACGAGGCTCTCGAAGTGGGGGAGCGGGACGGATTCAAGAACGGCCAGGTCACGGTCTTAGCACCCACTGGCACGATCGGCTTCATGATGGACTGCGACACGACGGGGGTCGAGCCCGACCTCGCGCTCGTCAAGTACAAGAAGCTCGTCGGCGGCGGCACGATCAAGATCGTCAACCAGACCGTCCCGCTCGCGCTCAAGCGCCTGGGCTACGGCGAAGGCGCGATCAACGCGATCGTGGACTACGTCGACGAGAAGGGCACGATCGAAGGCGCGCCCGGCTTCAAGCTGGAGCACCTGCCCGTTTTCGACTGCGCGTTCCGCGCGTTGAACGGCACCCGCTCGATCCACTACATGGGCCACGTCAAGATGATGGCGGCCGTGCAGCCCTTCCTGTCCGGCGCGATCTCGAAGACCGTCAACCTCCCGCCCGACGCGACTCCCGACGAGATCGCCGGCGTCTACATGGAAGGCTGGAAGCAGGGCCTGAAGGCCATCGCGATCTACCGCGACGGCTGCAAGCGCACCCAGCCCTTGAACACCGCGGCGAGCAAGTCCGACACGAAGAGCCCGACCGCCCGCGGGACGCTCGAGTACGTCGGGAAAGCCACGCCCCCGGTCCCGTCTCCCTTCCGCCGCAAGCTCCCCGACGAGCGCCGCTCGATCACGCACAAGTTCTCGGTCGCGGGCCACGAGGGCTACGTCACCGTCGGCCTCTTCGAGGACGGCAAGCCCGGCGAGATCTTCCTGCGCATGTCCAAGGAAGGCTCGACCATCTCCGGCCTCATGGACGCCTTCGCCACGGCCGTCTCCCTGACCCTCCAGTACGGCGTCCCGATCGAGGCCCTGGTCAACAAGTTCTCGCACGTCCGCTTCGAGCCCTCGGGCTTCACCAAGAACCCCGAGATCCCGATCGCCAAGTCCCTGATCGACTACATCTTCAAATGGCTGGCGTCGAAGTTCATGACCGCCGAGGAGAAGGAGGCGGTGGGCGTCATCGCGCGCGACACTTCCTCCAACGGTCCCATGGCGGTAACCGAGCAGTCCGTCGCCGCGCGCGCGGGCGGAACCGACGTGATGAAGCTGATGTTCGAGACGTCCGTGGATGCACCCGCGTGCCACGAGTGCGGCTCGATCATGGTCAGGTCAGCGGCTTGCTACAAGTGTTTGAACTGCGGCGCGACGAGCGGATGTAGCTAAAGCCGGTCATCCCGAGCGCTCACGCCGTCATCCCGAGCGTAGCGAGGGATCCCGGACTAGAGCTAGGTTTTCAAGGGTGGGGCCGTTGAGGCCGGACGCGGGGGGGGGCCGGGGGCCCCCCCCCGAAGAAAGAAAGGGTAGGACA
>JBKJWL010000255.1:0-7026 GCA_046716885.1 Thermoanaerobaculia bacterium
GCCGATCTCGACTGCGCGAATCCCTCCCTCCCGATAGAGCGCGATGGTCAGCGCCTCCGCCGGATACTGCTCGGGCGGCAGGTGCGGCGCGAAAGCACGGCCGTCGATGTAGACGGCGTGGCCGCCGCCGCCATCGCCTCGCCGAACGCCGCGACCTGGCCGACGCGGAAGGCGAGGTAGTCCTCGCGCAGCACTTCCTTCAGGCCGATCGCAATCCCTTCGAGGTCGGTCGATGTAGATGTCCTCCGAGGCGATCCCGAAGACGTTGAAGCCCGCGCGCCGCAGGCACTCCTCCCGCGCGGCGCGGTCGATCCGCCGGATCGGTTCCACGACCTTGACCCGCCAGGGCTCGGGTTGGATATTGGGCAGCATGCGGGGCCGGAGTCTAACGGAATGCGTTTATCCTTGAGCCAATGCCTCGCGCGGGTCGCTCGGGCCGCCTCAAGAGGGCCATCCTCCTCGTCGTCTTCACCCTTTCCGGCGCGGCCGGCCTGATCTACGAGGTCCTCTGGACCCGGCGGCTGACCCACATTTTCGGCTCGACGACACTCGCGGTCTCGACCGTGCTCGCCGCGTTCATGGGGGGCCTGGCCCTCGGCAGCTACCTGCTCGGCGCGTGGGCGGACCGGAACCGCCGGAAGGCGCTGCGCGCCTACGGGCTCCTGGAGATCGCGATCGGCGTGCTCGGCCTGGCCGTGCCTCTTCTCCTGCGCGCGGTCGAGGCCGCGTACCTGGGACTCTCCCCCGCGCTCGAACGCGCGCCGATGCTCTTCTTCGTCGCCCAGTTCCTGCTCGTCGGACTAGTCCTCATCCTGCCGTGCGTGCTGATGGGCGGGACGCTGCCGATCCTCGCCCGCTGGCTGGTGGGCCGCGAGGACGAGATCGGCGGCCGCATCGGGACGCTCTATGCCTTCAACACGTTCGGCGCGGCTGCGGGAACCGCGGCCGCGACCTATATCCTGCTGCCGAGCGCCGGCGTGCGCGAGGGCGAGCTCGTCGCCGTCGGGATCAACCTCGTCGCCGGCCTGATCGCTCTCGCGCTGTCCCGGGGCAAGCGATCGGCCCTGCCCCCCGCACCGGCGCCGGAGATCGCAGCGATTCCCGCCGAGACTCCCCCCGCCTCCGCGGCCGGGTCCACGGGGCTTCTCGCCGCGATCGGGCTCTCGGGCTTCGCATGCATGGTCGACGAGGTCGTGTGGGCCCGCATGGTCTCGCTCGTCTTCGGGAGCACGGTCTACGCCTTCGGCCTGATGCTGCTGCTCTTCCTGACCGGGATCGCGATCGGGAGCGCGATCTTCGCCCGGATGCGGCGCGCCGACCCGGTGCGCGTGCTGGGGCTCGCGCTCATCGGCAACACCGCGGCCGCGCTCCTCGGCATCGCCGCGGTGCCGCACCTCCCGACCGTCTACATGCGCGGTTTCCCGGCGGTCCGGGATTCCTTTCTCCTGCAGCAGGCGTTGCAGGTTCTCGAGACCGCGCCGGTTCTGCTGCCGATGGCGATCCTCTTTGGCATCGCGTTCCCCGCGGCCGTGGCGGCCACCTCGAATCTGGCGGGCATGGGCCGCGGCGTCGGGCGCGTGACGGCGTGGAACACCATCGGGACGGTAGCGGGCGCGTTTCTCGGCGGGTTCGTGCTCATCCCGCGGCTCGGCCTGCGCGCCTCGCTGTTGGTCGCCGCGACCGCCACGGCGGTCGGCGGGGTCGTGGCTCTCCGGCGCCTCGGGTCGCGGTCCTGGACACGCGCCGGCCTGGCCGCGGCCGCAGCGGCGCTCGTCACCGGGCTTCTGCTCCCGGCCTGGCCGCGCAACCTCCTTGCGCAGGGGGCCGGATTCTACGCCGCCATCTTCGGCACAGAGCAGGCGTTGCTCGACGCCGCGCGCGAGTCCGAGATCCTGTACTACAAGGACGGGATTGCGACGACGCTCTCGGTCGATCGACAGGGGCCCTACCGGTTCTACCGCTCCAACGGCAAGACCGACGCGTCGACCGCCCCCGGCGACATGGCCAACCAGCTCCTGCTCGGCCATCTGCCGATGCTCGTCCACCCCGCCCCGCGCGACGTCTTCGTGCTCGGCCTCGGCACGGGAGTCTCCGCGGCCGCGATCGCGCGCTATCCGGTGGAGTCCGTCGTCATCGCGGACATCGAGGCGGCCGCGCGAGACGCGACGCGGCAGTTCGCGCCGGAGAACCGCGACGTCCTCTCGGACCCCCGAGTCCGCTTCCTGGTCGCCGACGGGCGCAACGCCCTGCTCGCCCGCAGGAACACGTACGACGTCATCCTGTCGGACCCCTCGGACGTGTGGGTCTCCGGCGTCGGCAACCTCTTCACCCAGGAGTTCTACTCGCTCGCCCGCTCGCGCCTGAGGCGGGGCGGCGTCATGGTGCAGTGGTTCCACATGCACTCGCTTCCGCCGGAAGACATGAAGCTGATCGTGGCGACGTTCCGCTCCGTGTTTCCGCACACCGCGTTCTGGCGTCCCAACCGCGGCGACGTGGTCCTGCTCGGCACCGTCGAGCCCACGCCGTGGGACTACGCGCGGCTGCGGCAGCGCGTGGAAACGGTGCCGGGTGTCTCCCAGGACCTGCTCTCGATGGGCTTCTGGCACCCGCTGGCGATCTTCTCCGCGTTCGTGCTCGACGGCGACGACCTGTCCCGGATGCTCGCCGGCGTCCAGGGCCTCCACTCCGACAATCTGCCGGTCATCGAATACCGGACGCCGCGCGCCGGCTACATCGACACCACGACGGTCAACGACGCCGGCGTGCAGGCGCTTCAGACGAAGGCGCTGCCGGCGATTGCGGGCTTCGACCCGGCGCGCGATTTCGACGCCCGGGCGAAATACCTGCTGGGCTTTGGCTACGCGTCGATCGGCCGGACCGATGCGGCGATCCGGCTGATGGAGCAGAGCCTCGAGGCGCCGAATCCGGAGGCGAAGTTCTTCGTGGGCCTCGGCAACCAGTACCGGGCGAAAGGCTGGAACGGGAAGGCCATCGCCATCTACGGCCGTGCGCTCGAGCGCGACCCCGCCGACGCCGAGGCCTCCCTGCAGCTCGCCGAGCTCCTGCGCGCGCAAGGAGACGACGCGGGCGCCGAGAAGGTGCTCCGCGGGGGGCTCGCGCTGGCAAAAGACGACGCGGCGCTCGCGCTGGCGGCCGGGCGCCTCCTGATCGAGACCGGGCGCGCCGCCGAGGCCCACCCCCTGATCTCGCCGGCGCTCGTGAAGGAACCTCAGAACGCCGCGCTGCAGCTCGCGGCAGGGGTGGCCCTCGCGACGACCGGCCGCGCGGAAAACGCGAACTCCGCCCTCCGGCGCGCGTCGCTGCTGGCTCCCGAGGATGCATCGCTCCAGCGGGAAGTCGGCGACGGGCTCGCCGCGCTCGGGGATCTGGAAGCGGCGGCCGCGGCCTACCGGCGGGCGTCCGAGCTCGAGCCGGACAATGCCGCGGCCTTCGTCGGCCTCGCGAAAACGTCCTACCTGAGGGGGGACCGCGCGACGGGCCGCACGGCGCGGGCGCGGGCCCTGGAGCTCGACCCGTACGACGCGGAGATGCTGGCGCTGCCCGGGAATTAGTCGCCGGTCGACAGCCCGGGATCCCCTGACCTGTCGACGGTGAACTGTCAACTTCTACTTCTTCGATTCCCTCTTTCGGAAAACCAGCAGCGTCTCTTTCGTGCCGTTCGGCTGGATCGACGAGCTCTGCCGCGTCCAGGTCTTGCCCCCGTCTTCCAGGCGCCAGACAACCCGCTGCGCGCCGACCGGTTCTTCCAGCGTGCCCGCCACCACCTGTAGCCAGAGCGACTGGTTGTCCTTGCCCCAACCGGCGGTGACGGTGCCCTTCTGTTTGGCGCCGAGCGCCTTCTCGTAGGGCCGCCCGTCCGCAACGACCTGCTCGGACATCAGGAACGGCTTCTTCTGCTCGATCGGCTCGATCGTGATCGTGTTGCCGTCCTGGCGGACCGAGAGCACGGCTCCGGTCATGTGACTCGAGACGCCCCGGCTCGCCGCCGCATCGAGCACCCAGACGCCGGAGAAGTCGAGCGGCGGTCTCGGGACCGTGGCCTTGCGAGGCGTGCGCGCCGACTTCGGAGCGGCGGTCGGCGGCGCCACCTGCGCGAAAAGCGGCGAGACGATCAGCACGACGAGGGCCGCCGCGAGCGAGCCCCGCCGCGTCACGCGCGCACCCTCTGCCGCGCCGCGGAGAGGGCGCGGCGCAGGAACTGTCCGGTGTACGAACCCTTCACGCCCGCCACGGCCTCGGGAGTCCCTTCCGCGACCACCCGCCCGCCTCCGTCCCCGCCCTCGGGTCCCAGGTCGAGGACCCAGTCGGCGGTGCGGATCACCTCCAGATTGTGCTCGATGACGATGACGGTGTTGCCCTTCTCCGTCAGCGAGCGCAGAACACCGAGAAGCTTCTGAATGTCGTCGAAGTGGAGGCCGGTGGTCGGCTCGTCGAGCAGGAAGAGCGTGCGCCCGGTGGAGCGCCGGGCGAGCTCGCGCGCCAGCTTGACGCGCTGCGCCTCGCCGCCCGAGAGGGTCGTCGAGGACTGCCCGAGCTGGATGTAGCCGAGACCCACCTCGACCAGTGTACGGCAGATGTTCGCGACGGGCGGCACGTTGGCGAAGAGCTCCAGCGCCTGCTCGGCCGTCAGCGCGAGGATGTCGGCGATGGACTTTCCCTTGTAGTGGACCTGCAGCGTCTCGCGGTTGTAGCGCTTCCCGCCGCACACGTCGCAGGTCACGTAGATGTCGGGCAGGAAGTGCATCTCGATCTTGAGCTGGCCGTCGCCCGAACAGGCCTCGCACCGCCCGCCCTTGACGTGCAACGAGAAGCGGCCGGGCTGGTAGCCGCGCGCCCGCGCCTCGGGAGTGCGCGACATGAGCTCGCGGATCGGGTTGAAGACGTTGGTGTACGTCGCGGGGTTCGAGCGCGGGGTCCGGCCGATCGGCGCCTGATCGATCGCAATCACCTTGTCGATCTCGAAGATTCCCTCGATCTTCTCGTGCGCGCCCGGCTTCTCCGCGGCGCCGTGCAGCGCGCGGGCGAGGGCCCGGTACAGGATGTCGTTGACGAGTGTGGACTTGCCCGAGCCGGAGACACCGGTCACGGCCGTCATCACGCCGAGCGGAAAGCGCGCATCGATCTTCTGCAGATTGTGCTCGCGCGCGCCGCGGACGACGATCGCCTTGCCCGACCCGGCGCGCCGCGCCTCCGGAATCGGGATCACGCGCTCGCCGGTCAGGTATTTCGCCGTCAGCGACTCGGGAAAGCGCTCGAGGTCGTCGGGCGGCCCCTCGGCGACGATCCGTCCCCCGTGCAGGCCCGCGCCCGGGCCCAGGTCGATGACCCAGTCGGCCGAACGGATGGTCTCCTCGTCGTGCTCGACCACGATGACCGTGTTTCCGAGGTCGCGCATGGAGAGGAGTGTATCGATGAGCTTCCGGTTGTCGCGCTGGTGCAAGCCGATCGACGGCTCGTCGAGCACGTAGAGCACGCCCATCAGCTTCGAGCCGATCTGCGTGGCGAGGCGGATGCGCTGCGACTCGCCGCCCGAGAGCGACGCGGCTCCGCGCGAGAGGTTCAGGTAGCCGATGCCGACGTTGGCGAGAAAGCGCAGGCGGTCCTGGATCTCCTTGAGGATCTTTCCCGCGATCTCCCGCTCACGCGGAGTCAGCTTCAGGTCTTCGAAGAATGTGATCGCGTCCGTGATCGTGTCCGACGAGACTTCGTCGATCGCGCGGCCGCCGACGCGCACGGCGAGGGCTTCCGGTTTGAGGCGGCGGCCCTGGCAGGCCGGGCACGGCTCGGCCGACATATACGCCTCGAGCTCCGATCGGCGCTCGGGGTTCTCGGTTTCGCGATAGCGCCGCTCGATCATGGGCACGAGCCCCTCGAACGAGGACCGCCAGTGGTACTCCCCCTTCTCGGCGACGTAGGAGAACTTGATCTCATCCTCCCCCGACCCGTAGAGGATGACGTTCTGCGCCGCCTTCGGCAGTTTGCCGAAGGGCTGGTCGAGGCGGAACTTATAGTGTTTCGCCAACGTGGCCATCTGCCGCGAGCGCCAGTTCGTCGAACCCGGTTTCAGGATCGCAATCGCTCCGCTCTCGATCGACCGGCCCGGATCCAGGATCAGGCGCTCGGGATCCGCCTTCAGGTTCGTGCCGAGGCCGGAGCACGCCGTGCAGGCCCCGTAAGGCGAGTTAAACGAGAACAGACGCGGCGTGATCTCCGTGAGCGAGGTGCCGCAGTCCGGACACGCGTAGTTGGCCGAGAGGACCTCCTCCGGCCCGTCGGCGACCGCGAGCACGATGAGCCCGCCCGAGACGCGGGTCGCGGTCTCGATGGAGTCGGCCAGGCGCTTGCGGTATTCCTCGTCGTCGGCGGACTTCGACACCAGACGGTCCACCACGATCTCGATCGTGTGCTTCTTCTTCCTGTCGAGCTCCGGGGGGCCTTCCAGGTCCACGAACTTCCCGTCCACGCGCGCCCGGAGAAACCCTTCCTTGACCATCTCGGCCATCTGCTTCCGGTACTCGCCCTTCTTGCCCGAGACGTAGGGCGCGAGCACCATGAATTTGCTGCCGGACGGCAGGCGCAGCGCCCGGTCCACCATCTCCTGGATGGTCTGGGCCTGGATGGGCCGGCCGCACTTGGGGCAGTGGGGCTGCCCGACCGACGCGTAGAGGAGCCGCAGGTAGTCGTAGATCTCCGTGACCGTGCCGACGGTCGACCGCGGATTGCGCGAGGTCGTCCGCTGCTCGATGGAGATCGCCGGCGAGAGTCCCTCGATCGAGTCGACGTCCGGCTTCTCCATCTGCTCGAGGAACTGGCGCGCGTACGCCGAGAGCGATTCGACGTATCGGCGCTGCCCCTCCGCGAAGATCGTGTCGAAGGCTAGGGAGGACTTTCCGGAGCCCGAGACGCCCGTGATCACGACGAGGCGGTTGCGCGGGATGTCGCAGGAGACGTTCTGCAGGTTGTGCTGCCGCGCGCCGCGGATCCGGAGGGTGTCCATGGGAGGAG
>JBKJWL010000256.1:0-2981 GCA_046716885.1 Thermoanaerobaculia bacterium
TCGAATCTCCACCGGCAGATCCTCTTCGGCGCCGCCGACGTGGGGCGAGGCAAGCTCGAGGCGGCGGCCCGGCGGCTTTCCGAGATCAACCCGCACGTGGACGTCCGGACCTTCGAGGAGCGGCTCAGCTCGGAGAACGCGCTCGAGATCCTGCGCGGCTTCGACATCGTCGCCGACGGCACGGACAACTTCCCGACGCGCTACCTGGTCAACGACGCCTGCGTTCTGCTCGGCAAGCCCAACGTCTACGCCTCGATCTTCCGATTCGAGGGGCAGGCGTCCGTGTTCTGGGCGCCGAAGGGGCCCTGCTATCGCTGCCTCTACGCGGAGCCGCCGCCGCCGGGCCTCGTGCCCTCCTGCGCGGAGGGCGGGGTCCTCGGGGTCCTCCCGGGCCTTCTCGGCGTGATGCAGGCAGCCGAGACGGTCAAGATCGTGCTCGGCATCGGAGAGCCGCTCGTGGGCCGGCTCGTGCTGGTCGACGCGCTGTCGATGCGGTTCCGGGAGCTCAAGATTCGGAAGAACCCGGACTGCGCCGTCTGCGGAGAGCGTCCGACGGTGACGGAGTTGATCGACTACGAGTCCTTCTGCGGGGAGAGTCCGGAGGCGGGAGTCGGGAGTCCGAAGGGGGGGGCGGCTTTGGTATCTTCTCCGGACATGCACCACCACATGCCCGAAGTCACCGTCGAAGAGCTCAAGGCGATGCGCGACCGCGGCGACGCGCTCGTTCTCGTGGATGTGCGCGAGGCGCGCGAATGGGCGATCTCGGATCTGGAGGGCTCGGTGAAGATCCCTCTCGGCACGCTTCCGCAGAGCCTGGCCAAGCTTTCGAAGGACGACGAGATCGTGGTGTACTGCCGCACCGGCGGCCGCAGCGGGAACGCCGTTCAGCTCCTGATGCAGAACGGCTACGAAAAGGCGAAGAACCTCGCCGGAGGCATCAACAAATGGGCGGAGAGAATCGACCCCTCGTTGCCGCGATACTGATGCGCCGGGTCGGCCTCCTGCTGCTCGCCGCGGGCCTCTGCGGGTTCCTGTTCGGCACCGCGCAGTCGGCCGGCCGGGAGGGCCGCGAGGCGTGGGAAACCGCGCGGTGGCTCTTCGTCGGAACCGCGGTGATCGGTCTGGTCTTTACAGCGCTGCCTGGGAAGAGGGCGTAGCGGGCGGGTTGGAGTTCGAAACTCGCGTCGGCCGCCGCCTAGGTGTCTGAAGCGTCGGCGGGCCGGGCCGGATCCGGCAAGGCAACCCATGAGATCGCGAAGGCCAGAATCCGGGGCGGCTCGTCACTCCTCTCATCCCGCGGAGCATGCCGCGTTTTATTCGAGCAGGCGGTTCACTTTGGCCGCGAGAATGAAGTCGTTCTCGTGGAGGCCGGCGATCTTGTGCGTCCAGAGAGTCAGTTCCACCTTGTTCCAGTGGATGGCGATGTCGGGGTGGTGGCCCTCCTGCTCGGCCACGTCGGCCACGCGGTTGACGAACTTCATCGCTCCGAGGAAGTCGCGGAACTCGAAGCTGCGCAAGAGCCGCGTGCCCTTCTCTTCGAGGCGCCAGCCGGGAGTCCCCGCGAGAAGCTCCCGCGCCGCGTCTCCCGTCAGTGGAGGGATCCCCCCGCGGCACGGGACACACGGCTTGCCGGCCAGGCCTTCCATGCCCGTGCCCATCAAGCAGACATCCTATCGCCCCGGGAGCAGTCGACTCTTGATCGGGAGCAGGGCGGAACGATCTGGCCCCCGGTCACTCCGCGGTTGCCGGCAGGACTGCCCCCTCCTTCTCGACGCGCTGGTGGAGTGCGAGAAAGGCCGCATAGATCCGGTCGAAGGCCGCCTGCTTCGCGCCGTGGGTCTCGGCCGTGGTCCCCGCGTAGCGCCGGGCGGAGATGTCGGAGTGCTCCTTGAGCAGGCGCACGTCCACGGTGAGGTACTGCGGCGAGTAGAGGTTGCGGGGCAGATCGCCGGGCGCGTTCTCGGCGAGGACGGCGGCGAGAGCCCGGAAATCCGTCTCCGACAGGATGAGCAGGCGCAGTGCGGCCGGCGTCTTCCCACGCTCGACCGCCCGGTCGGTGACGCGGCGGCCGTCCATCCGGAGGATCCAGCTTCCGTCCTCCGCGCCCGGGCCCGGCCGGTCGGACGTACGGTGGACCAGCACCTGGAGCGTCTCGGGCGCGAGCTTTTCCGACGCGAGATTGCCGAGGCCGTCGCCCATGGACGTGGCCCCGATGCCCGACTTCGCGGCCCCCTCGGAGACGGCGAGGATCTTCTCGCAGAGCCTGCGAAAGGCCTCCGACTGCTCGCCCTTCATATACTGGGCGACCCGCTTGACCTCGGAGCCGACGCGGAGACCGATCGCGCCGTACAGGTAGGCCTTCTCCTTCTTCTCTTTCTTCTTTTCCTTTTCCTCCTTCTCGGCTTCCGCTCCTTCGCCCTCTTCGACGCTACCGTAGTGTGGCGGCATCGCGCCGAAGCGCGCCTTTTCGAGGGCGCCGAGCATCGCGAGCACCTCGTCGCGGGAGAGCCGGAACTGCCGTGCGTCATTCCAAATGCCGATCCCGTTGCCGTACACGCGTGCGGTCACGATCCCGGTCTTGCGCCGCCAGTTGGCCTCGATCCGGACGTCGTCGAGTCTCGCCTCGCCGCGGATACGCTTCGAAAGCGCGGCGTCGATCGGGTCGGACGAGGGCGCCGCCTTCGCGGCGGCCCTGTGGCGACCGGGATCCTGGCGGTGCGCGGCCTCGGCCGCGGGCGCAGCCAAGCCGAGCCAGGTCGCCACGGCCGCGCCGGCAAGTCTCGTGAGGCGGAGTGTGCGCATCCTCTTCTTCTCTCCCTAGCCGGCGATCGTCGCGTCAGGGTCTTCGACGAGCAGGCGGCTCACTTTCGCCGCCAGGATGAAATCGTTCTCGTGCAGGCCGCCGATCTTGTGCGTCCAGAGAGTCAGGTCCACTTTGTTCCAGTGGATCGCGAAGTCGGGGTGGTGCGCCTCCCGCTCCG
>JBKJWL010000257.1:0-3409 GCA_046716885.1 Thermoanaerobaculia bacterium
CTGACCTCCGCCGGGGGGCGGCGTGAACACCGTGACGACAGCCTGGCCGGCGGCAGCGACGTCCGAAGCCGGGATCGCCGCCTCGAGCACCGTCGGGGAGATCCAGGTCGTCGGCCGATCGGCTCCATTCCAGCGCACGACCGATCCATAGAGGAATCCGGAGCCGTTGACCGTGAGGGTGAAGCCGGGGTCTCCGGCAATCGCGGAGCCCGGCGAGAGGCTGGTCGTGGTCGGCGCGGGGCTGGGCGTCTGTCCGATCCGGTACACGCCGCCTCCAAGGTCGCAGAGGTACATCTCCCCCGCCTCGTCCTCGCCGAAGGAGGAAATGAGGTAGCTCGTGTCGAGGAGCAGAGAGCTCGACCAGACCCCGTCGCCGGCCTGCACGCCCTGGTAGACCTGCCCGCCGCAAAAATCGGCGAAGACATAGACGCCGTCCAGCAGCGGAACCCCGGCCCCGCGGTAACGGTAGCCGCCGGTGACCGAGCAGCCCGCCGAATGGTCGTACTCGAGGATCGGAAGCGTCAGACTCCCGTCGTCGCAGTTACTCGGCGGGTTGTAGCAGTGCGCGCCTTCCATCAGGCGCCAGCCGTAGTTCTCGCCTCCCGCGCTCGAGGACGGCTGGTAGTCGATCTCCTCCCAGTCGTTCTGTCCGACGTCGCCAATGAAGAGATCGCCGGTCGAGCGGTCGAAGGAGAAGCGGAACGGGTTGCGCACGCCGTAGGCCCAGACCTCGTCGCAGCCCGCCGCTCCGACGAACGGGTTCGACGGCGGGATCGCGTAGGGCGCTGGCGCTGCCTGGCCGCAGGGCACCGCCCCCGCGCCGTCCACGTCCAGCCGCAGCATCTTTCCGAGCAGCACGCCGAGGTTTTGCGCGTTGTTCGGCACGTCGCCCCCGCCGCCCCCGTCGCCGGTGCCCATATAGAGGTAGCCGTCGATCGGACTGAAGAACAGCTGCCCGCCGTTGTGGTTCGCGTTGACGGGATGGGGGACGACCAGCAGGATCTGGGCAGACGCCGGATCGGCGACGTCCGGATCGGCCGACACCTGGTATCGCGCCAGAGTGATGTCGCCGGGGATGCCGATGTCGTCGGTGTAGTAGATATAGAAGGTGCCGTTGGTGGAGTAGTTCGGGTGGAACGCGACCGAGAGCAGACCCTGCTCGGCGCCCGTCGAGATCAGGGTGGAGACGTCCAGGAACGCCGTCGGCAGGAGCTGGCCGTTCTTGTAGATCCGGATGTCACCCGTCTTCTCGACGATGAAAAGGCGGCCGGAGCCGTCTCCGGCGTGGGTCAACTGCACGGGGGAGGACACGGCGGTCGTCACGGGAGTCAGCGTGATCGCGGGCCCCCCGCCGAGCGGCGCGACCTCCGAGAGAGCCCAAACCGGCCCGGCGGGAGAACCGCCGAACTGGCGCTGGACGTCCGAGGGGCCGCCCGCGGCGCCGGAGCTGTCTGCGATGAGGTCGCCCGTGCCCTCGTCGAGGTGATACAGCGCCGCCGTTCCCGCGTCGGGGGTGAAGGGGCTGCGCGGGCGTGTGAACGAGCCCGCGTAGCGCAGGGAGGTCGAAATGCGGATCTCGTCGAGGTACCCGTCGTAGGACGGAAAGGCCGCGCCCGCGTCGTGCTTCTCGGCTCCGAAGACCAGGAACGGGTCGTTCGACGCTCCCGGAACGGCGCCGTCCGGATACGAGACGTCGCCGCCCGGGCCGTCGCCCTGCGCGTCGAGCAGGCCGTCGACGTGGAGCCACATCTTCCCGGTCGAGCGCTCGCGGGAGACGGCGACGTGGTGCCAGGCGCCGTCGAGCACGTCGCGGCCGCCGCACACCGTGAGGTCGCCGGTCGCGTCGCCGCTGACGCCGAAGACGACCCGGCCTCCCGCGATCGACACGCCGAACTTGCGGTCCAGACCGAAGCGGTCGCGGTCGACGAGAATGTTCCCATTGACCCACGCGACGTTGGCGCCGCAGGTCACGGCGGCAGCCGTGTTGTCGGCGGCCGAGGCCTTCATCCAGAACTCGATCGTGAAATCGGCGGCGCCCACGTCCGCGGGCGGTCCGGGATCGGAGTTGGCGGGGTCGTCGATCGGGATCTTGACGCGGTCGATGTCGCCGGAGCCGTTCCCGTGGAAACGGAGCGAAGAGGCGGCAAACGCCGCCGCCGGGCCGAGCGCCGCGGCCAGGACGGTTAGAGCCACGAACCGCGAAACGGCGGCCCAGAGAGAGTTGGTGCGCATGATGTCGAATTGTAGGGCAGCGCTCCCCATCCATGCCGCATTCCGTCGTACATTTAGGTAACGTGAAGGTGACCGCAGTCACAGCGCCGACACCTGCCCGCGTGGACAGGGCGCCTCGATGAGCGCCCGCGATCTGCTCCTCTTCGGCAACGTCAGCCAGCCGCCGTTCTGCAACAACCTGTTCCCTCCCCTGCGCGCGTTTCAGAAAATCTTCCGCGTCAAACTCGTCGAGCCGGCGCGGGCTGCGGGATTCGTCGCGACCGGCGGCACGCGGCCGGCGCTCATTCCGGACGAGGCCGTGATCGGGAACACGGATCCGCAGCCGCAGGTGGTCGTCTGCCTCGGCGGCGCCCTGCACTTTTCGGAGCGGGCCCTCCGGATCTTCCCGAAGGAGACCGCGCTCTGCGCCTTCGCACTTTCGGATCCTCAAGGCCTGGAGGCGTCCCTCACGATCGCGCCGAAATTCAACCTGGTCTACACGCAGGACCCCCAGACGCTGCCCGCCTACACCGCGCGCGGCATCGACGCCCGCCGCTCTGATCCGGCGACCGACTCGGAGCTCTACCGGCCGCGGCGCGCGGAGCCCGAATGGGACATCCTCTATTACGGCAAGTGGACGCCGTACCGCAACGATCTGCTCGCCGCGCTCTCGGCGCGTTTTCGGGTTCGCGTCCACGCCTACGCGGGCGAGACGCGGTGGAGCGTCGACGCGCAACCGCCGCTCGACACTCCGGACGCTCTCTGCGGGGCGCTCAACCGCTCGCGTCTCGCTCTCGAGACGGCGCTGGTCGACGACGTCCAGGGAAAGTACCGCGGAACCTTCCGCATCACGCCGCGCGCTTTCTTCGCGGCCTCCTGCGGCGTTCCGTCGCTCGTCGAGGCGTGGCCGGGCCTGCCCGAGTTCTTCGCGCCGGGCGTCGAGATCGCGACCTTCGCCGACAAGGACGAGATCGTCGAGGCGGCCGCGCGCCTGCTCGACGACGAGCCGGCCCGTCTCGCGATGGGGCGGCGAGCGCGCCAACGGGCGCTCCGCGATCACACCTGGGACAGCCGGGCCGAGGCGTTTCTCCTCGACGTCAACCGGTGGCGCGCCGCGCCGGGGCCCCGCCCCGGGCGTTGACGGGTTGGGGTCAGGTCTGGCATTTCGCCTTTGAACTCCAACCGCCGAGGTTTCCGA
>JBKJWL010000258.1:0-11854 GCA_046716885.1 Thermoanaerobaculia bacterium
AGCCAAAGAGCAGGGCGCGCAGCTCGGCCATGGAAACACGCTTGGCCTTGCCAACATTGACGCCGCGTAGCAGAGCTACGAATGTGGGCATCTAAGCGACGCCTAACGGGCGGCGGGTCAGCGGCGAGTGACGAGCCGAAGGCGAGGAACGAGTCCGCTGCACCCGCGGGTTAGGCGGCATCGGTTGGCTCGTCATTGCAGCAGCTTGAATATTGTGGTCATCGTGATGTATACGCGAATCTGTTCCCCGGAGTCCCTGCAGACTGCGGGTTTGTACCGCCACTGGCTGAATGCTTTCAGAGCCAGAGCGGAGAGCGCGTCCGACGGACTGGACACGACCCGGACACTGTCAAGCGTAGCCTGGGGCGTCAGGACTGCTTCCGCCACCACAACTCCTTGAATCCGCTGCCTACGAACTTCCGGTGGATATTCAGGGTCGACGCAAGCGATTAGGACGGGCGACTCCACCTCCCTGCAACTCGTTCCTGCCCTGACCTCTGCCGGCGCTGACCGCTTCATACATTGCGACTGCACGCTCGCTTGGTTCGGTGTCGATGCGCACCTCGCTGACCAGAGGAGCGAGCCTCCAAGAAAGCCAATCAGAGCGATCTTCCTCAGGTGCTCCGCCACAACCATCCCTCCATGCCGCCTAACATGTACTTAGACTGCCTACGAGTTCTCGACCTTCTGGCGAAAGCCGTCGTCTATTCATCTTCGTCGGTGTCCTTCCAGTTGTCGTGATCTTGCTCTCCGGGCATCAGTTGACGTTCGGGCGGCAAGGCAGGACGTGGCACGTTAGACTGCGAAGAGAGACGAATAAAGTCGGGAGGAGCCGCAACACCGCCTCGAGACCACAAAAGGTCGGCAGGGCTGCGCACGCCACGGCCTCCGCGGTTCAAGACATGTGTGTAGATCATGGTTGTCTTCACGTCTTGATGTCCCAGGAGCTCCTGGATGGTACGGATATCGTATCCCTCTTCGAGGAGATGTGTCGCGAAGGAATGGCGGAACGTGTGGCAGCTTACGCGCCGTGAAATACCCAAATCGACGACCGCTGATCGGAGGGCGCGCTGGATTGCCGTTTCGTGCAAATGGTGGCGGCGCTCGACTTGACCGCGGGGATCGGCACTCATGTGCTCGCCGGGGAAGACGTACTGCCAACCCCAATCCCGCTCGGCACCTGGGTACTTCCGTACGATCGCACTTGGGAGGTAGACCCCGCCAAACCCCCGAGACAGATCATCCAGGTGGACACGCCGCACGCGGGATAGCCAGGTCGGGAGCGCAGCTCGGACCACCGCCGGAAGCGGTGCCACGCGGTCGCGGTGGCCCTTCGTGTCGCGAACAAGGATGCGGTTGTTCCCGAACTCTACGTCCTTGACGCGTAGGCGCAGGCACTCGAGCAGGCGCATCCCCGTGCCATAGAGAAGCGTCGCGACGAGCCGAGGGGTGCCGTACATCCGTCCGAGGATGGCGCGTACCTCGGCGCGCGTCAGCACCGTCGGAAGGCGCCCCGGCCGCTTCGCGCGGATCACCGTATCGAGCGCGGGCAGGGGCTTCTGGAGGACGTGGCGGTAGAGAAAGAGGATGGCGCTCAGAGCCTGGGTCTGCGTCGAGGCGCTGACCGGGCCTTCGACGGCTAGGTGCGTAACGAAGGCGTTGATCTCGCTCTCCCCCATCTCCATGGGGTGGCGCTTGCCGTGGTAGAGGATAAAGCGCCGGACCCAGCCGACATAGGCCTCCTCCGTGCGCAGGCTGTAGTGGCGTGCACGGATGGCGTAGCGCACGCGGTCGAGCAGGCGCGGCTGGCCCGAAGGCCCCGCGCCGGGACCGATGCCGGAGCTCATCTATAGATAGATTGTCGCGAGGCGGCGGGCCGCGAACGCGGCCGGCGTCAGGGTGACCGCCGGCCGCCCCGGGTCAGGGCTTCATTTCGGTGTACAAGCTGTCGGAGACGATCGTCCGCATCTTGGCGATTCCCTTGATCCAGGCCTGGTACTCGGCGTCGGCATCGACCGCGGCCTCGTCCTTCGCCATCGCCGCGAGGCTCGGATACTCCGCGGAGACGACGATCGCGCCCGCGTTCTCGCCGGCGAAGCGCGCGGGCCAGACGCGAAGCACTGCAGAGCTACCGAGCCGCTTTATGAGCGCCTTTCCCTTCTCCAGCTCCTTGACGTAGCCGTCGGGGTCCTCGCTCTTGACCATGAGGACACGGAGAACGACGCGGCCGGCGGCAAGGAGAGGCGTCGCGGCCGAAAGGAGGAGAACGAGACAGAAGAGCAGGGCGACGAATTTACGCTGCATCGTTCCCTCCTGCAGCGGATTCTATGCATCCGCCGAAAGCCGGAAGGGGCGAGAGAGCCTAACGGCGGGACCGAGGCTTCTTGCGCGCAGGCTTCCGAACGGGCCGGCGAGGCTTCGGGCGCGCGGCGGGCGCCCGTTTCTTCTTGCCTGAAGCGTGCCGGGGTTTCCTGGCGCGCTTCTTCTGCGGATGCCGGGCTGGGGCCGCGGGCGGCGCGCTCGGAGCGCTGAAGGCCGGGCTGTCGGCGGCGCGCGTGCGAAGCTCGCGGTTGCGCCGCATGGCCTCCTGGATCCAGAGCCGTTCGCGCTCGTTCTCGGAGGACGGGTCCGTTGCCTGCGCGGACGGCTTGAGGCTTTCCGTGAGCCTGCGGACGAGCTCGGCGCGGGACTCAGAGTCGAGCCCCATTGCCTCGGCTTCGATCTCCTCGAGCTTGCTCGGCATCGGCGCGTCTGCCTCTTTCATTCTAACGGTGAAGCCTGGGCGGAGTTGCCGCCGAAATCTAATGCCTGGCGGCCCCCCAGGGGCTCACCGAAAGCGCGTTCATGACGAGCTCGACGGCGAGGGCCGCAAGGAGGATCCCCATGACGCGGACGAGGATGGCAGCGCCCGGGCGCCCGATGACGCGAAGGATCGGGTCGGAGAGGAGGAGCAGGCCGTAGTTGGTCCCGAGGACGACGAGCAGCACGACGGCCGTCTGGGCCTGCTGCGCGACGGTGTAGACATCGTTGTCGGTCAGCAGAATGACGGCCATGATCGCTCCCGGGCCTGCGATCGACGGGACGGCGATCGGGAAGACGGCGATGTCGCGCCGGGTCTCCGCCGGCCTCGGCCTCGGCATCGGCGGATCCAAAGAGCATCTGGAGCGCGAAGAGAAAGAGGATGAGGCCTCCCGCGAGCTTGAGAGAGAGCAGGTGGATCCCCATCGCGTCGAGCACGATCTGCCCGATGACGACGGCGACGACCAGGATGATCGCCGCGTACATCGTGGCCCGGCGCGCGACGCGGCGCCGTTCGCCGCGATCGAGCGATGCGGTCAGGCCGGCGAAGAGCGCGAGCGTGCCGATCGGATCGACGGTCGTCCAGATCATCATGAAGTCCCGAAAGACTTTTTCGAGCATGGAGTCGTTGGAGAAACTCTAACGCGAGATCGGCCGGGCGAGCTCGGGATTCGGGCGCGGGCCAGAATCAGTCGTACACCCCGTCCGAGAACCACGCGCCGTCCCGGCGCTCGCGGTAGATCCGGTAGAGGCCGCCGTCGGAGAGCTCGACGTCCCAGTAGTCGCGGTCGGCGGGGGCGTCGGACCACCACCCCTCTTCCAGAGACCAGGGACCCGATGCGACGCGGACCTGTCCGGCGATCAACGGCGCGGCGTCGGGAGGGGATCTCACGGTGTGGGGACGGGAGTGGTTTTCCGCGGGAGAGGTAATCACCTCCAGCGCCACCGGCGGCCGCAGCACGCGCACCGCGAGAAGTCCCCGTCCGCCGCGCGGAGCAAGACGCATCGAGGGCGGCGGCGCGGGCGTGTAGCCGGCCGAGGCGTAGCGCTCGGGGCGGTGGCCGTCGACCGAGCGCGGGGAGCCGACGCGATCATCGCCGAGGAGGGCCGCTAGGCGCGCGATCGTGGTGGCCAGGCGATCGGGAGAGAGGGCTGCTGGACCGAAGAGGGAAAGCTGGGCGCGGCGAGGCTGGTCGGGGTGCGCGGCGAAGGTGAAGCCCGCGACGGGCGCACCGGGCGGCCGCGCCTCGAGCTCGAGCCGCACGAGGGTCAGCAGCGTCTTGACCTCGCGGGTGGGCGCGGGCAGCGCGATGGCGCGGGCGTCGTGGCCGTCGGGATCGAGCTTGAGCGTGACTTCCAGGCGCGTGCAGGCGAGCGCGCGCGCCTCGAGGCGCAGGACGAGGCGCTCGAGCGCGGCGTTGGCGACGAAGAGGAAGGGCTCGAGGGAGGCGAGCGGCCACTCGAGGTCCATGCCCTCGGAAAAAGACGGCGGCGGGAGATACGGCTCGAGGGGACGCGGGTCGAGGCCGCGTGCCGCCGCGTGGAGCTCGCGGCCGATCTCGCCGAGGCGGCTGGAGACCTCGCCCTCGGGGAGCTTCGCAAACTCGCCGATCGAGTGGAGGCCCCAGCGCTCGAGCGTCGCGGCGATCTCGAGATGGGGGCCGAGCCGCTCGAGGGGCAGCGGCGCGAGGAAGCGCGACTCCTCGCCTTCGGGGACGATGGTCGGCGAGTCGGGCAGCCCCGCGGCGATCCGTGCGGCGAGCTTGGAGGCGGCGACCCCCACGCGCGCCGGCACCGACGCCCTCTCCGCCGCCCGCAGGATCTCCCCCGCCAGGGCTTTCGTTCTGTCGACCGTAGTCTGTCGACTGTCGACTAACCTCGGATGCCCCTCCAGATCCACGTACACCACCCCCTCCCCCGCGTCCTCGACGCGCGGCGAGAAGGACTCGGCGACTTCCAGGAGCGCCTCATGAGCCGTGCGCTCGCACTCGCGGTCGCGCCCGCGGGCGACGAGCTTCGGGATGCGGGCGCGGGCCTGGGGCAGCGTCATGCCGGGCTCGATGCCGGCCTTGCGCGCCTTGCGCGTGGCGGCGACGACACGGGCGGCGTTGCCGTTGCCCTCGAAGATCGCGACGGCCTCCTCCTTCAGCTCCGGCTCGCTGCGCAGCCGCGCCGCCAGGGGAAAGAGCGGAACGAAGAGGCAGGCGATCATGAAGAGCCGTCTCGTGGATCAGCAGTCAGCGGGCTTCGTTCGCAGCGCGAGGAGTCTCCCGAAGGGAGGAGCCTCGCGCTGCGGGAGCGGGAGCGAGCGAGGGATCAGGCGAGCGGTCGAGCGCGCATCCGCGCGAGCCGCTCGCCGGTGGCGCAGCCAGATCCCGAGCGAGCGGACGCGACGTGAGAGGCATGCGATCACCGCGAGGCGCGGAGTCGGGAGTCGAAAGTCGGGAGCGCGTGAAGGCCCAGCGTTTCGGAAAATCCCGATCGCGCGCGTGCGTCCTTCTGCAGCGTCAGGCGGGACGTCACGCCCTCGAGGAGCCGCGGGGCGCGGCCCGTGCCGCGCCAGATCGCGCGCGGCAGGTCGGCGGCGACGACCGCCTCGGCCGCCACACCGCTGACGCGGTAGGGGGCGAGCAGCAGCAGTGCCGCGCGGCGCTCGCGGGCGGCGCGCTCGAGGCGCACCCAGGCGGCGTCGGGGACGAAGCGGCCGCGCACGGGCGCGAGCCCAAGGTCGACGACGACGAGCGGGAACCCCGTCGCGAGCAGCATCTCCGCGCTCGCCACGGCCTGCTTCAACCTCTGCGGGCGCACCCAGAGCAGGCGCGTCAGATCCACCCCGGCTTCCTCGGCCGCCTGCGGATCGAGGTGGCCGCCGAGATCGACGAGCGCAGCCGCTTCGCCGCTCGAGGTCGCGGAGGCGAGAGCCGCGAGGCCGATCGAGAAGCGCCCGCACGAGCGGCGGCCGGAGAGCTCGACGAACCCGCCGCGCGGGAGTCCCCCAGAGAGGAGGCGGTCGAGTGCCGCCACGGTGGTCGGAAGCGGATCGCGCGGCGCGGCGGGAGACGGGAGGGCGGAGGCGCGGGTCAGCCGCGCACCGAGCCCCGTGAGGAGGCCGAGGCCGCCGGCCTTCTTCACGAGCCCTTTGCCTTCGAGGAGCTCTTCGAGCGCGAAAGCCTGGGAAGCGCCCATACGGCCTCCTTGCTGTCTGTATTGGACTGGAGACAATAGGCGTAACAAAGGCGTAAGTCAACCCGCCCATCATGAGGAAAACCCTCTACGACTTCGTGCTGCGTAAGGCGCCGCCCCAGATCATCGCCATCACTCCGCGATCGGCACCGGCACCCGCAACGCCGTCGGCGCCGTGCAGTTCCAGATCCCGCACGGCGAGGTCGCGCGAGCGGATTTCGAGGGCTCGAGGCGGAGCGTTTCGAGACGTTCTCCCTCGTGCCCAAGGGAGTCGGCGGCCAGAAGCAGGGCAGCTTCTCCTTTGGGCTCCATTCGAACGTTCCCCAGCAGGTCACTCTCCGCGCCACCGCGCCGGGGCTCGGATCGGTCCTTCGAGATCAACACGCCGCAGGGATTCCAGTTCAAAGATCCCCCGCTGAGGCGGTATAGGCTTTCGGCCCGGCGCCATCGACCATGGAAAACCTTTTCTTCAAAGGCCTCATCGTCGGGTTTGCGCTCGCGGCCCCGGTGGGGCCGATCGCGGCGCTCTGCATCCAGCGCACGATCTCGCAGGGGTGGCCCTACGGCGCCGCGTCGGGGCTTGGGGCCGCGGTCGCCGACGCGATGTACGGGGCGCTCGCCGCCTTCGGCGCGACCTACGTCTCGCAGCTCCTGATGGACGAGCGCGATGTGCTCCAGCGGGTGGGAGGTGGGATCCTGATCCTGCTCGGGATCCGGCTCTGGATGACCAAGCCCCCGTCCGGCAACGACCGCACGGACAAGGTCGGCAAAGACCTCGTCGGCGACTTCGTTTCGACACTCGTGCTCACGCTGACCAACCCGATGACTTTCGTCGCCTTCGCCGCCGTGTTCACGACCTTCGGCATCAGCGCTGTGCGCGGCCATCCGCTCCTGACCTTCGAGCTGATCTCAGGCGTGTTCTTCGGGTCGCTGCTGTGGTGGGGAATTCTCTGCGGTGGCGCCTACCTGCTGCGGGGCAAGTTCCACTACCGGCGCCTGGTCGCGGCCAACCGCGTCACGGGCATCTTCGTAATCGTGGTGGGTCTGGTCTACGTCTTTCTGCACGGCGCCGCCGAGCGTCCCTCGTCGATCCCGATTCCCCGCCGCCTCCTCGCCCGGACCCCGACGGCGACGTTCACGCCGTAGCCCGCGCCAGGACGGCCCGCGCCTTCGCGATCGCCCGAGCGAGCGAGGCGTCCCCTCCGGAACCGAGCGCCTCCTCGAGACTCATCCATCGCATCGGGCGGGACGGGTCGTCTGAGGCGCCCGGGTTCGGTTCCCCCTGGCCCGTCAACAGGAATCGGATGTCGAAGTGGTGGTGCGCGGGGTCCCGGCCGTGCGCCGGGATCGCGTGGACGTCCACGTCGAAGATCGTCTCGCCAAGCGGCGCGTCGAAGCGCGCGATGCCCGTCTCCTCTCGTGCCTCACGAATCGCGGTGTCGAAGGCCGACGCGTCCTCTTGCTCTGCGTGGCCGCCCGGCTGGAGCCAGCGCGAGAGCTTCCGATGAAAGACCACGAGGAACGCCGACCCGTCCGGCCGGGCCACCACCGCGCTCGCCGTGACGTGGCCTTCCGGATTCTCGCGCGCGAAAGGGTCCGCGGGCGCCGCGACGAACCGCCGGATCCAGGCCAGCGACTCGGTTTCGCGCGCGTCCGCCGCGGTGTGGCGCGCGAGCGCGCGGGCGAGATCGGCGCGGTTCATGCGGGCCGCTCCAGGACGAGGAGGGTCCAGTCGTCGGCGAGGACGGGCCCCGTGGCTGCCCGCACGGAGTCGAAGAGCGCGTCGGGGCCGGTGTAGCCGGCGAGCAGCGCCTCGAATCTCTCATAGCCGAGCGGACCGCCGTCGGGCAGCGGAGCCTCGGGCAGGCCGTCGCTGACGATCAGCAGCCTGTCCCCCGGACCCAGCACGCCGCCGACGGATTCGTAATCGACCTCGGGTCGCGCGCCGAGCGGGAACCGGGGGCCGGGCGCGGAGATCGCGCGCACCGACCCGCCGGCGCTGAGCACGTACGGATCCGGCAGCCCCGCGTTCCCGAGCGTGAACGCGCCGGTGTCGGGCTCGTAGCGCAGATACGCCAACGCCACGAACTCGCGTGCCTCGAGCCGGGGCTTCAGGCTCCGGTTGCCCTCACGCAGCGTCTCCGCGACCGAGCGCTCCGCCGCGAGAAACGGGAAGACCGCCTTGACGGTCGCCATGATGAGGCTCGCGCCCATCCCCTTGCCCGCGACGTCCGCGACGACGACACCGACCGCGCCGTCCGGGAGGCGGAAGAAATCGTAGAAGTCCCCCGCCACGAAACGCGCGGGCAGGTTGCGCGCCGAGATGCGGTATCCCTCCCCCGAGAGCTCCGGCGGCGGCAGGATGCGCTGCTGGATCGAGCGGGCGAGCTCGAGCTCCTTCTCGGCAAACTCGGCCTCCTTGAGGCGCGCGACGGATATCTCGAGCCGGTTCTGCAGCATTCCGAACGCGTAGAACAACAATCCGATCAGGGCGCCGATCGCGCCCGCAACGGGAAAGTACGTGCCGAGCCCCGCGAAACTGATCCGGAAGCGGACGAGCCCGAGCGCGGAGGCGACCCAGTTGGCAAGGAGAAAGCCGGCGACGCCGCCGAAGAAGTAGAGGACGGCGCGGGCCAGCCACGGCGGCAGTCGCGTGCGCGAGAGCCATCCCTGCAGCACCACCGTCGACCCGGCGCACAGGGCGTAAGCGAAGGCGCCGATCATCAACCCGTACGCGGCAATGCCGAATCGGAAGCCCTCGGGGTCGTCGACCGTGACGAGATACACGATCCCGATCCCGACTCCGGCGGAGAGGAGGATCCCGCGCACATGCTCCTTCATGCCGTAATCCTATGGGGGTCAGGTCTGGACTTTGTCCTTTCTCAAAAAAAACGGCCGAATAGGACAAAGTCCAGACCTGACTCCGGCAATAATCCCGCTCCGAGGTGCACGCATGACCAATCCCGACGCTGTTTCGATCGAGGCGATCATCAAGGCGATGTACGAGTCGATCTCGGGCAAGGCCGGCGAGCCGCGGCAGTGGGAACGCGACCGCGCGCTGCACCACGCGAAGGCTCTCCTGGTCCCGGCGCGCCAGGCCTCCGGCGGGCCCGGGGCGGGCGTGTTCGACTTCGACGGCTTCGTCGCCTCGCGCGCGCCGTACCTCGACGCGAACGACTTCTACGAGATCGAGATCGAGCGGCGCGAGTTCCGTTTCGGCGCGATCGCGCACGTCCTATCCTTCTACGAGGCGCGCAAGGCGCCGGGAGGCGAGCTGCTCCGGCGCGGGGTCAACAGCATCCAGCTCATGCACGACGGCGAGCGCTGGTGGATCCTCTCGACCGTGTGGGACAACGAGCGCGAGGGCGTGAAGCTGCCGGAGCCTGTGCTGTCAGCCTGAGCGAAGCGAAGGCGTGTAGCCCAAGCTCGACACACCATCGTGGCAATCGAGTCTGGGATCCTGCGTGGCTTCGCTTCTCAGGATGACGGCGCAGGGATCCTACCCGCCGTCCGTCGAGGTCTCGTCGACCTCGTTGCGGAGCGAGTGGACCAGCGCCTCGACCGCGGCTTCCTGGAGACCCTCGGGCCCGACGCCGCGCTTGGCGAAGTCGACCCACTCGCCGTCGGCCTCGACCTGAATGGTCAGGAGACGCGCACGGCCGTAGGAGCAGACGCGCACCGCCATGTCGGGCGCCGAAAAGACGGCGACCTGATTCCCGGAGGAGTCGGGCGGCGTCGTCTCCTTCGCCTTGTATCCCAGCTGGAGGAGAGTCGTGCCGATGCGGTCGAAGGCGGCGTCCAGGCTCAACATGGCGAACCTCGCGTTTGACGAGATTCTATTTCAGACGCGAGGGCGCAAGCCCGGAGAGGGGATTAGGACCTGGCCGCCCCTCTCGTCGCGTTCGCCGCGGCCGGCTGCGAGGGCCTCGGCGCCCTTGTCCCGCCACCAGGCCTGCGCGTCCTCGCGCGTCCAGGCCGGCACTTCCGTGCACGCCTCGAGCAGGGCGTCGAGGGCCTCCGCCGAGCCCGGCCGCTCCTCCCGGTCGAAAGCGAGACAGCGAAGGATCGTCTCCTCGAGCGCGCCGCCCTCGAGCGCCGCGGCGCCCTTGCGCTCCCTCGCGAAGACCTCGAGCGCGGTGCGGCCCGGGAAGGGCGAGGCGCCGGTCAGCAGAAAGTACCCGACCGCCCCGAGCGCGAAGATATCGGCGCGGACGTCCACCTTGGACGGATCGCTCATCCCCTCCGGCGCCAGGTAGAGCGGCGTTCCCAGGAGCGAGCCGTCCTGGGAGAGCCCGGCGTCTCCGTCGCCGGCGGCCGCGGCGGCTTCCGGCACGGGCTCCCCCGCGCCGATGTCCTTGACGAGCCCAAAATCGAGGACCTTCAGGAAGTCCGGGATCCCGCCATACAAGCAGATCATCAGGTTCGCGGGCTTGATGTCGCGGTGGATGAGGCCCGCGGCGTGCGCTTCCGCGAGCGCACCGCACGCCTGCCGCAGCAGGTGCACGACGCGTCCCCGCGGCAGCGGCCCGCCGAAGCCAACGAGTTGCAGCAGGTTGATGCCCCGCAGGAGCTCCATCGCGTAGTAGAAGACGCCGTCGGACGTGCGCCCGTAGTCGTAGATCGCGATCGTGCTCGGATGCGTCAGCCCCGCCGTCAGCTGGACCTCCCGCTCGAACCGCGCCAGCGCGCGCTCGCCCTCCGTCCCGGGCGCCAGGAGCTTCACGGCCGTCGGCCGCCGCAGGAGGGCGTGGCGCGCCTCCCAGACCACGCCCATCGCGCCGTGGCCCAGACGCGCGATCAGGCGGTACGGGCCGACCTTCTCCACCTGGCGGCGCAGGCGCGAGATCGTGCGGAGCGCCGTCGCCGTGACGAAGCCGAGGAGCGCGGCGAGCGTGCCGAGCGAGGCGACTTCAATGGCGCCGCGTCTGGAGGGCAGGAAGGCCTCCGGCATCGCGAACACCGACAGCTCCCACGTGCGCCCCTCGAACGGAACCGGAAAGTCGGCGTGGAGACCGGCGCGCCGCGGCAGTGCGGCCGCGTCGACCGGCCGCTCCGCGATGAGAGCCGCGCCCCGCGCGCCGCGGTCGCGCAGCGTGAAGCCTAGCCCCGTGCCCGCCGCCGAGGCGGCAGCCTCGACCAGCGGCGCCATGCGCACGATGGCGAGGACGAAGCCCGCGATCGACCGGCGGCGCTCCGCCGTCGAGCCGGGGTCGCCCTCCGCGTAGAGCGGCGCGTAAAGGGCGACGGCCGGCATCGAGCCGCGGGCGTCCTGGAGCAGCTGAAAGGGCGGGGAGGCCGCGATCGTGCCCGAGTCGCGGGCTTTCTCCGCGGTCGCCCAGCGGGCAGGATCCGAGGCGACGTCGAACCCGAGGGCGGCGGCGTTGGGCGGCTCCATGTAGTGGATCGGCGCGTAGCCCCGCCGCGGGGAAACGTCCCGCGGCTTTCCGTCGGCGCCGGCCTCCCAGATGCGGTACTGCGACAGGCCGTCGATGCGGGCCTCGGCCTCGTACGCCGACTGCCCGGACGCGGGGACTGCCGGCAGCCATTCGAACGCGTGGACGAACCGGCGGTTCAGCAGCATCCGCTCGGTCAGCATCCGAAACTGGCGGCGAGTCACGCCGTTGGAGGCCTCGAAGAATCTCTGCAGGGTGCGCAGGTCTTCGACCGGGCGCTTCAGCCGATCGGTCACTGCCAGCGCGAAGCCCTGCGTGCGTTGCGCGAAGGCGAGGCGCGCGGCAGTGCGGGCGCGCGCGTAGAGAAAGGCGCCGAGCGCTACCGACAGCGCGACGACAACGGCGGCGGCGAGGATGTCCGTGGCGCGGATCGAGGAGCGCCAGAGGTAAAACGCCGACCTCAAGCGCCGCACCGTGGG
>JBKJWL010000259.1:0-4076 GCA_046716885.1 Thermoanaerobaculia bacterium
ACCGTCAGCCGCACGAGGAGGGCATGTGATCTGGCCGGTGTGGTTTCCTGGACCGACTGGTCTCTCCTGGCCCTGCGGCTCATAGTCGCGCGTCAGCGCGCCGCGATGCGTTTGTGAGCGGCGTCCGACGCCGCGCGGACCAGGAGATCGAGGTCTTCCTGGCGCGTGCGATGGTTCGTAAGGTTCACACGAATCGCCAGGGCTCCGTGGATCCGCGTGGCGGACGGCACGGCCACACCGGACTCCTGCAGGTCAACGACGACTTCCTCGTTCAATCGATCGAGCGCCTCCTCGTCCCATCCGGCGGGGCGAAAGCGGAAGCACACGATGTTCAGCGAGGGAGAGCTCATCAGCTGCATATCCGGCGAGAGCCGGACGAGGGTGGCCAGGTACGTCGCCTGGCGGCAGTTCCGTTCGATGGCCGCGGCGAACGCATCGGTGCCGAACTCCTTCAGAGCGAACCAGACCTTGAGCGCCCGGAACCCCCGCGACAGCTCCGGGCCCAGGTCGGAGGGCCACTCACCTCCACCCCCCGCGCCGCGTCTGGTGGCGTGCAGATAGGCAGGCCGCATGGAAAAAGCCGCCCGGTGCTTTTCGCCGTCTCGGACCAGCAGGCATCCGGCGTCATACTGCACGTGCGTCCATTTGTGGAAGTCGAAGGCGAGCGAATCCGCGAGCTCGATTCCGCGCAGGCGCGGGCGAAGCTCTTCGCTCAAGACGGCCAGCGCGCCGAAGGCGCCGTCAACGTGAAACCAAAGGTTTTCTTCGCGGCAAATCGCGGCCACTGCTGCGAGATCGTCGATGGCGCCCGTGTTGACGGTGCCGGCGGTCCCCACCACCCAGAACGGCTCCCGCCCGGCCTCTCGGTCCGCGGCGATGGTTCTGCGCAGGGCCGGCAGGTGAAGCTGAAAGTCTTCGTTCACGGGCACCTTGCGGAGCCCGTCGCTTCCGAGGCCCAGGATCTCGAAAGCCCGGCTAACGGACTTGTGCGCTTCCGATGACGTGTACGCCACCAGTGCCTTGGGGCGGTTTTGCAGGCCGCGAAGCCGGACGTCGCCGCCGGCGCACGCATTTCGGGCGACAGTCAGGGCCGCGAGATTTGCCATCGAGGTGCCGGTGAGCAGAATGCCGGTGGCCCCGGCCGGAAAGCCGAACATCGACAGGCACCAGTCGATCACGGCGCGTTCGACGTAGAGCCCGGAGTGGACCCTCCCTCCGCAGTTGACGTTCATCGCGGAGGCCAGAAGCTCCGCGACGATACCGGAGGGCAGGCCACCGCCGTGAGCCCAGCCGAAGAAACGCGGGTGGAGGTTGCCTGTGGGGTAGGGGAGGACGAGATCGCGGAAATCGCGGTAAACAGCCTCGAGTCCCTGCGGCTCGACGGGCAACGGCTCCGCCAGCTGTGCTTGGACGGATGGGGGAACGGGTTGCCAGACGGGTCGCTCTCGAACGGAACGGACGAAGTCGATCGCCTCATCGAGCGCTCCGTGGGCGAGCGCGCGAAGCGCTTCCCAGTCGCCGGGATCGAGCGAGTCCGGAGATTCCTCGTTCCGGCCGCCGAAATCCGGGACCTCCGTCATTGCGGAGTCGGCGCGACTGCCGATCTGCGGGGAACCGCCTCTCGAAGCGTGCGGGTGGCGACTCTGCGGAGTTGACGGAGTCCTCTGCGCCAGAGCGGTTGTTTGCGTCCCGCGAGCACGCGCTTGACTTGCTTGAGCAGCCGCCGGTCCCGGAGCGCCGCGGCGATCTCGCGCCACTGGCCGTCCAGGTGGTGGGATACCCCCTGCAAGCTGCCGATCGCCGACCGCAGGGAAGGAGCCGTCCGAAAGGAGTCCAGGCCGTCGGGCGCGCCGGAGACATAGAGCTGCATGCGGGTGCGAATGCATTTCTCGCACATCCCGCAGTTGAGCTCCTTCGTTCTGTTCTCCCAGCACGAGTGGAGGCGGCCGCGCAGCCGGTCCCAGTGTGCGAGCGAGGCGACGCGCTCGAGACGCGAAAGCTCGGCGCTGAAGTTCTGGATCTTTACAGACTCGGAGGACCAGGCGGCATCGAGATCCGGGGCCGATCCCGCGGGTGGCGGGACGTCGCTCGCCGCCACGTACATCGTGTGGATGTGGGATCCCAGCGCGTGGGCCAGGGCCGCCAGGGGCCCGATGTGGTTGACCCCCCAGCGGACGAGCCGGAACAGGGGATGGGCGCGGAGATTGGTCCTGACCACAACGAACTCGACGCCGCACGCCGCGGCTGTCGCTCCGAGCGACTCACGGGCGCGGCGGAGGCGGTCCGCATCCTCCAGCCGAATGTCGAAGCCCTCGACGAAGACCGCATAACGGAGCCGAGGATGAAGTTGCTGGAGGACGTAGGAGGAGTCCACGCCGCCGGTGTAGAACACTCCCGCGTCCAGCCCCGGCGTCGCGGCTGCCCCCACGGGAGCACGAACCTCTCCGGCGGACAGCTCGGGCCACCACTCCATCGCCCGTTGGCGGAGGAATGCGAGATTCGCGAGAAAGCCCGCATCGAGCGGGCCGGCGACCTCGAGGTTCGCGTGGAGCGACATCGCCGGCAGGAGAAACGGGCAGACCAGCACCTCGGGCCGGGGCGAGAGCGGCACGTGGGACTCGAAGAACACCTCGCTCCCCGCGACCGACGCCGCGATCCGCCAGAGGTCCGGCCCCGCGATCTCGAGGCGCGGTTGCGGGATCGCGATCACGCTCGGCTTCGTCATCAGAAGTCGGAGGGATCGAGGTGCGTTGAGTACTTGTCCAGATAGGGCAGCGGAGTGTCCCCGCAGACGAATGCCGCGATGACTTCGCCCTCCTCGTTCCGGAGCGAATCCAGCCCGGAAGCCGCTTCCCGGGATTGGAGAAACCTCAGAAGACCGGCGAGAGCGAAACCGGAGCTCGGACCGCCCATCAGGCCGAAACGGCAAAGCTCGAGGCTCTTCTTGAAGGACTCCTTGGTCTCTACTTCGACGATGCAATCCGCAGCTTCACGCCAGGAAAACGCGATTTCGCGAAGAGAGCGCTCGGAGCGGACGCCCGGCACCGCGCTGTTCGGGCCGCAGATTGCGCCGACGACCGTCACACGAGGCATCGTGCGGCGAAAGAACCGGCTCGAACCGACCAGGGTACCCGTCGTTCCCAGGCCCGTAGCGAACACCGTGAGCTTGCCGTCTGTCTGTTCCCAGATCTCGGGAGCTAGCCACTTCTCGAAGGCTCGTGGGTTCGCGTCGTTCTCGTACTGAGCAGGGTTGAACCAGCCGGCCTGCTTCCCGGCCTCGCGCGCCTGGGCGATGCCGCTCCGCTCGCCCTGTGTCTCCCTCACCAATCTCGGCTCGACGCCGCAGAGCCGAAGAAGTTCGAGCTTCCCCGGCGCGATGTCCCAGGGCACCATGGCCACCACGCGCGGAATTCCGAAGAGCTCCGCGAGGATCCCGAGCGCGAATGCGGTGTTGCCGGACGAACCCTCGATGATCGCCTCGACACCTTCCAGGTCGCCGGCGGCTGCGGCCTCCTCGAGCATGCTGAGGGCAGTCAGCGATTTGATGCTGAGCAGCGGAAGCAAAAACATGAGCTTTCCGAAAATCCGGACGTTCTGTTTCCGGAAGGGGTTCAACCGATCCGGGAGCTCGACGAGCGGAAGCTCCCGGTGGTTCTCCGGATTCAGGAAATCTCGGACCGAATTGGGGCCCTCGAAAACGCCACGGCGCGATGCGAATGCGATCGGCTTGTCGGTTGTGTTTTTAATCGGTCCTCCGAGTTCACCGTGAGCGTGCGGGGAGAAACACCCCCACCGTGCGTCAGGCCCGCGGGCGAGGATTATCGCATCGGGTGCGAAGATTGCTGCGGCGACCGCGGACGCGCGCGAAGGAAGGCTGGCATGTTCAGGTTCTCGCCGCGGCGGATCCCGGGCCGCTGGCCGCTGGTTGTCTTCTAGAGCGACGTCGCTGCCGGTGTCTTCGTCCTCTGGGCAGCCGGGGTCCCGGTCGTGGGCGGGGGTGTCTTGGTGCTTTTCGGGGCCGGGGTGCCGGTCGTCGGCGGTCGCGTCTTGGTGCTTTTCGGGGCCGGGGTCCCGGT
>JBKJWL010000260.1:0-11072 GCA_046716885.1 Thermoanaerobaculia bacterium
TTGCTCCAAGGTATCAGCCCATCTGAAAGCGCGACGCCGATCATGCGCGGGCTCGCTCTATCGACCCGGGCGGGCCAGCGACCTCACCGCGCGAGGGCTCCGGGTCCCTTCAGCGCGCGGCCCGGAGTCGCCCCGGTGGGCCCGCCGTCCTTCAGGACCTGCACGCCGTTTACGAAGACGTGGCGGACGCCAACCGAGTATTGCTGGGGCTTCTGGAAGGTTGCTCGGTCGGCAACGGTCGCCGGGTCGAAGACGACGACGTCGGCGAACTTTCCCGGCTCAAGTAGACCCCGGCCATCCAGCCCGAGATTCGACGCGGGAAGGCTGGACAGTCTGCGAATGGCCTCCGCGAGCGAGATCACCTTTTCCTCGCGGACGTACTTGCCGAGGAGCCTCGAGAAGTTTCCGTACGCCCGGGGGTGGGGCGAAGATTTCAGGAAGTGGCCTTCGGGAGCTTCCGAGCCGGCGTCGGACCCGAAGGAGACCCACGGCAGGCGTATCTGCTTCTTGATGTTGTCCTCCGACATCAAGAAGAAGACCGCGCCCGTCGTCGCGCGCGACTCGACGACCAGATCGAGCGCCGTCTCGGTCGCGTCCTTGCCCCGGTCTTTCGCGACCTGCGCGAGCGTCTTGCCGATCATCGGCTTCATCGATTCCGGACCGAAACCGCCGAGGAGGATCCGCTCGGGCGATCCGGTCAGCAGGCACAGATTCTCCCAGTCCTTGCCGGGCTGCTTCATCTCCCCGGAGATCTTGCGGCGCTCGGCGGGGTCCTGGAGGCGCCGGATCAACGCGTCGGTCCCGCCGTCGTGCGCCCACGGCGGGACGCAGGCGTCGAGCCCCGTCCCGCCCGCGGGGTAGGTGTACATGTCGGCCGTGATCTTGAGCCCCTGGCGCCGGGCCTGCTCGACGCGGGCGATGACCTGGTCCATCTTGGGCCAGTTCGCTTCGCCGGCGGCCTTGAGGTGGTAGATCTCCGCGGGAAGACCCGCCTCACGGCTGATCCGGATGAGCTCGTCCACGGCTTCGAGCAGCTGGCCGGCCTCACTGCGCATGTGGGAGATGTACTTCCCCTTGTACTTCGCGGCGACCTTGCAGAGCTCAATGAGCTCCTCGGTGGACGCGTAGTTGGCCGGTGCGTAGATCAGTGACGTGCCGATACCGAGGGCGCCGGCCTCCATCTCCTTGCGCACGAGCTCGCGCATCGTGTCGAGCTCGGCCGGCGTGGGAGCGCGCTTGTCGAAGCCGATGACGTAGGCGCGGAGCGTCGTCGCGCCGACGTAGGACGCGACGTTCTGGGCGACGCCCTTCTTCTCCAGGTACGCCAGGTACTCCGCGAGGGTCGTCCACGGCATCTCGTACTTGAAGTCGGTCTGCTGGGATTCGAAGAACTTGCGAAGGCGGTCATTCAGGGGCCCCATCGAGAAGCCTTCGCCGAAGATCTGGGTCGTCACGCCCTGGCGGATCTCGCTCTGCGAGCGGCCGTCGGCGATCAGCGACTCCGTCGACCAGGAGAGCATGTTGATGAACCCCGGCGCGACGGCCAACCCTTTCGCGTCGACCATCGTCGTCGCCGAAGCCTGCGAGAGGTCGCCGACCGCCGCGACCCTGTCGCCGCGGATTCCCACGTCGGCACGGCGCGGCTCCCCTCCGGAGCCGTCGTACACGGTTCCGCCGCGGATCACGACGTCGAAAGACGGGGACTCGGCCGCCGGCGCGGCGAGACCCACGGCCGCGGCGGCCAGCGCGGCAGCGAGAGCGCGCCGGAATTCCATGGCGAGGCTAGTACGTACCGACGTGGAGCATCTTGCCCACCAACACGAGCCAGACGAAACCCAGGCAGGCCAGGGCGATCAGCGTCTCGCCCAGCTTTCCCCAGACGCCCCGCTGCCGGCTCGTCCAGGACCGAACCAGGTTGTAGAGCACCACGAGAGTTCCGGCGACAGCGAGGAAGCCCAGGATCTGCAGGATGCGGAGCCAGGGGTCGAGCCGGGCGGAGAACATCGTGATGTCCTTGAAACCGACGGAAATCGCAATCGCGAAACCGAGCAGCACGAGGAGGTCGAGCGCGCAAACGAGCCGCGTGAAGAGCCGCAGGCGGCGCTCCGGCCCCTCCAGAGGAAGCGGCTTGCGGTAGTGGCGGCGGACCAGGGCTCCCACCGGCCAGAGAAGCACCGTGAGGAGCAGCACCGCCAGGGTGACGATCGCGACCGGAAGCAGGATGCGCCGGTCCTCGTACCAGGCGGGACGCTCGAACTCGAAGAACGGATAGGGAAGCATCATCTGCATCCGGCCGCCTTCGGCGCGCCGGAAGTGGATCACCTCCTGCCCGCCGACCTCCCGAAAGGTCAGCGGCGCGATCTCCTGCCAGCGCTTGGGCTGGCCGTTGAAGTCCTTGAGATCCGCGATCTCGAACGTGCCGTCCGGCCGGGGAGCGACGCTGGTCTCGGACAGGAGGTACACCAGGCGCACGAAGCCCGAGTCGCTGCGGCGGCTCACCAGGTAGGGGCCACCGACGGCACGGGCACCCTCGCCTGCGCTCGCAAGCGCGGTCGCCGCCGGCGGCGCGTACGGGAAGTAACGGTCGAGAAACTTCTCCCAGAGGAACCCGCGCGGACTGATCTCGCCCTTGCCGCCACTGTTGTAGGACACGTAGAAACCGACTCCCGTCTCCGGGATCAGGTGCAGGTCGGTGTGAAACCACATCGTGTCGCCGGCGTGCCCGATGATCCGCAGCCCGTTGCGCGACTCCTCGTAGAAACCGAGAGCCATGGCGTTCGCCGGGGGATCCCAGCCGCGCTGGCGGGCGTGCATCCGCTTCGCGGTTTCCGGACGGAGGATCTGCCTGTCGCCGAGCCGCCCCTCCTGCAGGTGCGCGATCATGAACCGCGCCATGTCCCCTCCCGAGCTCGACATGGCGCCGGCGGGTGAGGCGTTGATGAGCTCGAAGGACTGGGGCTTGCCCGACCCAAGGCGGTATCCCTGCGACATCAGGGGCGCGAGCTCCTTCGGCAGCGGCTGCTCGAAGGTCGAATGCGACATTCCGAGCGGCTGGTAAATGAGCTCGTCGATGTAGGTCGCGAAGGGCTTGCCCGAGACTCGTTCCACGATATAGCCGGCCAGCGCCGTGGCGTAGTTGGAGTAGGCGGGAACCGTCCCGGGCGGAAAAATTCGAGCCGGGAGATGGTCCGCCAGGTACTTGCCGAGCGGCTCCATCGGCGTCCCCTCGGCGACGAAGAGGTCCTTGGCGAAATCCTCAAAGCCGGGCGTATGCGTCAGCGCGTCCCGCAGCGTGACGGGCTTGCCGAAGGCCGGCGGGATCTTGAAGTCGAGATACTCGTTGACGTCCGTGTCCAGGTCGAGCTTTCCCTGTTCGACCAGCTGCATCACGGCCGTCCAGGTGAAGAGCTTGGAAGTCGAGCCGGGGCGAAAGAGGGTTTCCTCGAAGGATACCGGCTTCTTCTTCTCGACGTCGGCCCAGCCGTAGCCTTTCCCAAGCAGGACCTTCCCGTCCTTCACGACGGCGACCACGGCGCCCGCGATGTCCTCACGAGCGAGCTGCGCCGGAACGAACCCGTCCAGGAAGACTTCGACATCCGCCGCCGTCATCTGCGGCGCAGTGGAGGCGGACGCCGGGGCCGGGGCCGCCGGCGGCCCCTTCTTTGCGGGCACATCGGCGACAACGGCTTCGAGGCTTGCGCACAGAGCCAGGGCCGGGGCGCCGAGGCGGGCCAGCCAGGCCCGACGCCACGTCCGATCATCTCGGACCGACCCGCACCGAGACGTTGCTTCGGCGCACGTCATCATGCCTCCTTCACTGAAGCGAGCCGCCACTCGGCCGAGCCAGTAACCGTTCAGAAGTCGAACCGCAGGCCGAACTGCAGCTGCCGCGGGCCGAAGGCGCCCGCGACCGTCTCGGTCGCCTGGCCGAACGAGGCCGACTGGAGGTTCCCGATGTAACTCGTTTCATTGACGTGGTTGAAGACGTTGAAGGCTTCCGCGATCAACTGGATCCGCGTCGGTCCGATCGGGATGGCGTAGCCCAGGCGGAGGTTGACCGTCCAGATGCTTTCTCCCCGGCCCGAGTTCCGCTCGACGCCGGGCGGACGATCCATCAGCATCGCGTCCCCGTTGTCGTCCGTTCCCGTGGTGATGTTGTAGGTACGGGGCGACTGAAAGGCCCCGCTCACGCCCGCGATGAGGCCGAACGGGGAGGAATACACCACCGCCCCGTTCAGCGTGTTGCGGACGTCGTTGTCGCTGGGTCCGAAGTCCGAGTTGACGTCGTAGGCGTCGCTGACGAAGGTCCGGTGGCTGTCGCTCGTCGTCTTGAGCGACGCCAGCGAGTAGGCCAGGTTCGCCGAAAAGCTCTGGCCGAACCGCTTCTGGAGGCCGATCAGCATCGCCTCGTACTCCGATTGCCCCCGCGTCTCGATGGCGAATGAGAAGCCGGTGTCCGGATCGGGCCGCACGCCGGCGATCGGCGCGTTGGCGTCCCGCAGCAGGAGCAGGTGGTACCCGCGGGCGTAGACGAAATCGATGCTGGCGGCCAGGTCCGGCGTGAGCTGCCGTTGAAAACCGAGGCTCCCGAGGTTCTTGTACGGTGTGACGGCGTTCGGATCCACGACCGAGATGTCCGGGGGAAGGGGCAGCGGGATCTGCACGCCCCCGACCAGAGGATCGGGGTAGCCGGGGAACAGGATCGTCTGGTTCTCGAATCGCCCCGGTTCGAAGAGCGCCGCGATGAGCGGGACGTTCAGCATGATCTGGTCGTAGTACATCCCGAAGCCGCCGCGCACCGACGTCTTACCGTCACGGAAAGGATCCCAGGCGAAGTGGAGTCTAGGCGCGACGTTGTTCCAGTCGTCCTTCACGTACAGCTGGTCTTCGTAGTCCCAGCGCAGGCCCAGGTTGAGAGTCAAATTGGGCAGCACCGTCCACTGATCCTGCAGGTAGACGGCGACGATGTTGTTCGAAATGTCGAAATTGGGATCGCCCGATCCCTGCTGATACAGGAAAGGGTACGTCGTCGGGTCGGCGGCGTTGAAGGGGGCATCCGTCTGGAAGATGAAGAGGCCGTCGAAGGTCTGGGGCACGAACGCGTCGATCTGGATGTGGCTGTAGTCCACTCCCGTCTTCAGGTAGTGGTCTCCGCCCTTTCCGCCCAGGAGCGACCAGCCCACGGAGTCCAAGAACTGATAGCGATTTTCGGTGAAGCTCTGCGGAAAGTTGGACGCCTTTCCCGAGATGACGGAGGGCCGGATCTCGAACGCACAGCCGGGACAGTTGACCTCGAGCGCGTCGTTGGACTGCCGCGCGTACTGGAAGCGCGCCTCGTTGAACGCCTGCGGGGAAAAGATCCAGCTGTGGCTGACGGCGTAGTCGGTGTTGTTTTCGTTGAGCGTGAAGCCGGTCTCGACGGTGAAGACGCCTCCCACCAGCTCGTTGGAGGTTTTGGGGTTGTCGAGACGGAAGCGCCCCATCAGGGTCTGGCTGCTGGTCGGGTGGAAATCGAGCTTGACCACGACCCGGGGCTCCGTGAGGTCGTTGGGCGCCGTCGTCTCGGTGCTCAGTCCCAGATCCGCGAGCAACGCGGGATCCACCGAAACGATCGCCGTCTCGTTCCGGTCCGTGTACTCGAAGGAGCCGAAGCCGAAGAGCTTGTCCTTGACCAGGGCGCCTCCGGCTGTGGTGGACAGGATCCACTGAGTGAGCGGGGCGGCATTCTTCTCCCCCGTCACGGGATCCGTCCGGGCGAACGCATCGCTCGCGTTGAGGGCGTCGTCGCGGTAGTACGTACTGACCCGAAAGTGCGGGTCGTTGCCCCCAGAGCGCGTCAGAACGTTGATGATGGCTCCCGAGGCCTGGCCGTACTCGGCCGAGTACGAGGCCGACTGGACCTCGTATTCCCCGATGGCATCGGGCGAGTAGTCCCCCCGGTCGTCGCCCAGGACGTCCTGATCGTTGCTGAAGCCGTCGATCAGGAAGGTGTTGCTGCTGCCCGAGCTGCCGGCGCCCGCGATGTCGGTCGCCTCCGTCGTGCTCTGGGTGATTCCCGGAGCCAGAAAGGCCAGGCTCGTGAAGCTCCTCTCCGGAAGGGGCAACTCGTCGATCTGCCTCGTCGTGATCGTGGCGCCGATCGCGCTCTTCGTGGTCTCGACGATCGGCACCTCGGCCTGCACCGTGACGGTCTCGGCAACGGGAGAGACCTTCAGTCCGAAGTCGATCATGGCCTGCTGGCCGACGAGCAGCTTCACGCCGGTGCGCACCTCGGTCGTTAACCCGGAAAGCGCCGCCGTGAACTCCCACTCGCCCACCGGCAGCTCCGCCATCAGGTAAACGCCGGACGCGTCCGTCGTCGTCGCCCGCGTCACACCCGTGCGAAGGCTGCGCCCCGTGATCGCGACACCCGCCAGTGGCCCGCCCGACTCGTCGAGGACCCGGCCTCGGACGGTGCCGCCGATTGCCTGACCGAGAACGCCCGCCGCCGGGAAAAGGCACAGCGCGGCGACGGCCCACGCTCTCATCGATCGCCTCATTGGCTCCTCCTTCTTTCGCGACGCCGCAACGCCCCCACCTCCCGGGCCTCTGCAATCGGCGGGAGGATGCATCATTCGTTGCCCACTGTCAATAACCTCCTTTTAACAGAGGTCTCTTGCTCGAGCGGCAGCCCATTGGTGTCAGCCGTCCGCCTTATCGCACCAGTTATTGCAAGGAGGCCGTGCCTGCCCCAACGCGGTGCCTGGCCCGTCGGGGACGCTCGAAGACGTACAAGGCGCGGTCCCCGAGAAGGGACAGGGAGACCGCTTCGTATCCCCGGTCGAAGAGCGCCGTCGCCAGCCGGCGCAGTCTCAGCCGCCCACGCCGCGCCACGGACGGATCGGGGGTGGCGGAGGAAGTCCGGAACGGGATCGGGACCGCGAGTCGGGAGGCGCGGGGCGGCCGCCCTGTTGTGGCGAGGGGCAGCCCCGCGGCGTCCGGAGACTTCGGGGCGCACCCGCGAGTGGCCTGCCCGACTTCCGGCGCGTCCAGCCGCCAGTGCACCTCGAAGCGGTCGCTCGGCAATCCCCCGTAGAGGCCGCCCAGCGGGCCGTAGAGGTCCGGCAGGTAGAGCCTGGCCCGCGCCCGGAGCCGGTTCAGATTGAGGCGCGCGTTCTGGACGAGCAAGGGGTCGTAAGTCCAGGTCATCAGCCGGATCCCGCGCGCCAGGCACCAGGAGCGCTGGAAGAGCTTCAGTCGCACCGACAGGCCGCGGCCGCGCCACGGCCGGCGCACGGCGAGCATGTGCGAGTGATGGCAGGACTCACCGAGGTTCGTCCTCGGGAAGCCATGCACGAACCCGACCATCGCCTCGCCCTCGAAGGCGCCCACCGTCAGCCCCCCGACGTGCCGGGCGGTCTGCAGGTCGACCGTCGATGGAAGTTGCCGGTCCTCGAAGCGCCAAACCTCCCGCGCGATCCGCTGGACGGCAGCGTACTCCGGCAGGCGTCTGAGCTCCCGCAGAAGGATTCGGCTCATGGATCTTTCTCCAGGAGCCCGGCCAAAAGCGCGGCCCGCCTCGGAAGGTCCGAGACGACGATGAACTCATCGCGGGCGTGCGCGCCCCCTCCCCGGGGGCCCAGACCGTCGAGGGTGGGGATGCCGGCTGCCGCCGTAAGGTTGCCGTCGGAGGCGCCGCCCACGCGGGCGGCTTCCAGGACGAATCCCAGTTCCCTCGAGAGAAGGCGTGCTCGTTGAAAGAGCGCCTCCGATTCCGGTGTGGGCTCCAGGGGCGGCCGGTCCAGGCCGCCCTCGACCTGCAGCGACACCCGGGAATCGGCCGGCCGATAGCCGCGGATCGAGGCCTCCACCCGCGCCGCTTCGTCTGCGGACCAGACACGTACGTCGACAGAAAGAGACGCGCTTTCCGGCACCACATTGGATCGGGTTCCGCTCTGTGCGACCGTTGGAGTGACGGTTGTCTGTCTGGCGGAATCCCCGAGCGATTCGAGGAAGAGCACGTACCGCGCGAGCTCCGCCAGGGCCGAGGCACCCGCGTCGGGCTCGAGCCCGGCGTGGGCCGCGCGCCCGCGCAAGCCGATCTGAAAGACCCCCGTGCCCTTTCGGGCCGTCTTGGCGGCGCCGTCGAGAGAGGGCTCGAGCACGTAGACGCACTGGTGACTCCGGGCGAGCTCGAGCAGAAGCCGGCGCGAGGCTGCGCTGCCGACCTCTTCGTCGGGCACCAGAAGGAGTGTCGCGCCCGAGGAGGTCCCTTCCGCCGCCGTCGCTTCCAGGACGGCCAGAGCGACCGCGATGCCGGCCTTCATGTCGAAAACCCCGGGTCCGCGAGCGCGATCCCCTTCGACGCGGAACGGCATCTCGGCGAGCGTCCCTGCGGGCCAGACCGTATCGAGGTGGCCGAGAATCATCGCCCCGCCGTCTCCCGTGCCGGTTCTCGCGACGACCGCATCGCCCCGGCCCGGACAGGCGCGACTCTCGGCGGCCACACCCCGGGCGAGCAGCCGATCACGAACCCATCGGGCGAGCGAGGAGACCCGCTCCGCATCGTCGGACGGGCTCTCCTGGGTAACGAGAGCCTCCAGATCCGCCTCGATGCGCTCCGCCTGCTCCTGGAATCGCGAGAGCCAGCCGCGCGGGTTCAAATTACTTCGTGCGTCCGAGAACTTCGGGGCCCGCCGCGCCGTCGGCCGGCGCCTGGTCATACCAGCGCGGCCCCGAGAGGTACTCCTTCTCGGTCTGGCGCAGCAGGGCGAGCGAGCGCTTCGGCTTCAGTTGCGCGCAGGCCACGAGCACGGCGTTGATGACCGCCATCGGAGCCGCATAGGAGCCCGTCAGTGTGGAAGCGGAGATCGGCGCCAGGAGGTAAACGTCGCTGAACCGGGCGATCGCCGTCGTGTCGCTATCGGTGATTCCGAAGGTCGGGACTCCCTGCTGGCGTCCCTGCATCAGGGCCTCGACCGTGGCCCTCAGGCAACGGCCGAAGCTGATGGCCACCAGCACGTCGCGGCTGGTCAGGGTTCGGACCTTGTGCTGCAGGTGCCCGCTGCTCCCGATCGGGGCCTCGGCATCGAATCCCAGCGCCACCAGGCCGTACGACAAGAACCACGCGAGAGAGGCCGCCAGATCCACTCCCACGACGAGAACGGAGCGGGCGCGATGAATCCGGCGCGCCAGGTCCAAGGCTCGCGTGAGGTCGAGCCCCGACCGTACGGAGTTGATGTTGTAAAGGTCTCGATCGAGACTGTGTCGGACGTGGTCGGCAACGCTGCGCCTCTCGCGGGCCGCCGATTCCACGATCCGATACGGCGTGATCCGCTGGATGAAATGCTCCCGCAGGTCCCGGAGAAAATCGGCGTAGCGACGGTAACCCAGCACCTGAATCGTCCGCACGATCGTGGCCGGATCGACCCGGTAGCGCCGGGCCAGAGCCCGAGACGACAGAAAGAAGGTTTCATCCGGGTTTTCCAGCGCGGCCTGGATGATCCGTCGGCGTCGGGGGCTCAGGCGAGCCTGCGCATTGGCAAGGTGCTGCTCGATCGCGGTTCGGGTCGGCATGTCGGCTTCCTCCACGCGGCGCTTTGCGGGCGGGCGCTGAACGCGCCTCCCGCGCCGGCATCCCCATAGAATCTCACGGCACGGACACGGTCTCCCCGCGACGGGTGAAGCGCTGGACCGCCTCGGTTCGGGCCTCCACAAAATCCCGATCGATTTCGAAGCCGATGCCGGGAGCGCGAGGGACCGACACCGTCCCCTCGGCGCTCACCTCGACCTCCGGAACGATGATGTCCCGGGCGAAATACCGCCGGCTCGCAGAAATGTCGCCTGGCAGAGTGAAGCCCGGAAGGCTCGCCAGGGCGATGTTATGGGCTCGGCCGATTCCGGACTCGAGCATCCCGCCGCACCAGAGCGGCACCGCGCGCGCCCGACAGAGGTCGTGAATGGCGAGAGCCTGGGTGTATCCGCCGACTCGGCCGACTTTCACGTTGACGACGCGGCAGCTCTCGAGCTCGAGAGCCTGGCGGGCGGCTCGCAGGCCCGTGATGCTCTCGTCCAGACAGATATCGGTTTTCAGCTCCTTCTGCAGCCGGGAGTGATCAAGCAGATCGTCGTGCTCCAGCGGTTGCTCGACCATCAGAAGCCCAAAGGCGTCGAGCTTCTTCAAGTGCTCGCGGTCCGACAGGTGATACGCCGCGTTGGCGTCGACGGAAAGGCCTACGCCTGCGTAGCGCAGGCGCACTTGCTCGACGACCGCGAGGTCCCAGCCCGGTTTGATCTTGAGCTTGATCCGCTGATATCCAAGGCCCACGTACCGGTCGATGCGCTCGACCAGCTCGGGGATTCCTCTCTGAATTCCCAGACTGACCCCGCCCGGCACGCGGTCCCGAACACCTCCGAGGAGCGTTGCCAGAGACTGCCCCCGAGCCCTCGCGATGAGGTCCGCAAATGCGAGCTCCAGGCCGGCCCGCGCCATCGGGTGCCCGCGGAAGGAATCGAGCCGCGCGCTCAGCTCCTCGAGCGACTGCAGGGACCCGCGAAGGATGGCAGGCGCGAAGTACTCGCGCACGACGTGGAGGACGGTGCCCACGGTCTCATAGCTATACAGTGGCTCCTCGCCGGCAACGATCTCCCCCCAACCCTCCAACCCCTCCGCTTCCAGCTTGGCGAGAACGATCAGGCGTGATTCGACGCTCCCGAAACTCGTTTCGAACGGCTCGACCAGGTCGAGACGCAGCAAACGGATCTCGATGGAGTCCACCCGAACCGGTGACGGGCCTCTCACCACCGCGCTCGTGGCCGAGCGGTTTGCTTCCCCCGAGGTGCTCTCCGTCTCTCGCGGGAGACCCGACCGCCCTTCAGGCAACAATCGTTGCGAGACCTTAGCAAAGCTCCCCGCGGGCGGTCAATACCTCGGGCCCCCAGGCGTTCGGCACGGCCCGCCGACATGCATCACGTGTTGCACGACCGAAGAGAAGCGCCGGCTCCGCTCGTACGGTCCCGCCGCGAATTGCGGTCGACGCGATCGGCGCTCCAGATTGGGGATCGGGGCTCGGGACGGGACGAAAGAACGGGGC
>JBKJWL010000261.1:0-11990 GCA_046716885.1 Thermoanaerobaculia bacterium
TCGTGCGACGGGGCGGCTTCGGCTCGGTTTTCGGGCCGACGGTCAACAACTCGTCCAAGCGCGAGGCCTACGCCGGATCGTTCACCATGTACGTCCAGAACCACGAGGTGAAGATCGGCGGCGACTATCAGGACGACAACACGTTCGGCATCTCTTACTTCACCGGCGAGGTGAGGAACCGTGTTCGTCCCTGCCTCCAGTCCGGCTCGAACAACTGCGACCTTGCGCTGGCGCCCTTCTACACGAACCCGACCACCGGCGAGGTTCGGCAGGTCTTCTACCAGCACGACCAGTACGTCGAAGGCACGTCGGCCGGTGCCGCGGTACTTCCGGGCGCGCCGTTCGAGACGCCGACCAAGCGCTGGAGCGCCTTCTTCCAGGATCAGTGGCGGATCATGCCCACGCTGACCGTCAACCTCGGCATTCGGTATGACGCCGAGGACATCCAGAACAGCAACCTCTTGACGGCTTTCAAGCTCAATAACGAGTGGGCTCCGCGCCTCGGCGTCGTGTGGGATTTCGCCGGAGACGGCACCTCGAAGCTGTACGCCTCGGCGGGCCGCTTCTATTACGCCCTTCCGACCGACCTGAATGTGCGCGTATTCAGCGCGAACACTCAGCAGCAGACGTACAACTACTCCCCCAACACCTACGAGCAGCATCCGAACGCACCGCGTAACCGTCTCGTCCAGGGCGGAAGCCCGACGGGAGAGCCGGTGGATGGCTGGAGACTAAACGAAGCGGGCACAGGAAACGAGCTCAACGGCCTGCCGCGCGTCAAGGCCGCCTACCAGGACGAGCTGACGGTCGGCATCGAGAAGGCCCTCGACCCGACGCTTTCGGTCGGCCTTAAGGGCACCTACCGGACACTGGGCCGCACGATCGAAGATCGCTGCGACCTCGACTACAACGATCCTCTCGCCCAGCATTCCACCTGCGCGCTCTTCAACCCGGGCTCGAACGGCGTGGCCGCGAGCGGCGGGATCCTCTCCTACAACGGCTCAGAAAACCCGACCGATCCGAACGCGGGTCAATTCGGGCAGCCCGGCGTGCCGGTGGGCGATGCGAAGCGCATCTTCCGCGGCATCGAGATGACGGCCCGCAAGCAGTTCACCGACCAGCTGTGGGCGCAGGCGTCTTTCCTGTACTCCTCGCTCAGGGGCAACTACTCGGGCGCCATCAGCGAGGCCACGGGCCAGACGGACCCCGGCATCAACGCCGACTTCGACTACTACCAGTTCAACTTCAAAGCGTACGGCAAGCTCGAGCTCGACCGGCCGGTTCAGGCCCGCCTCGACGCGGTGTGGAACTCGCCCTTCGGCCTCTCCGTGGGCGGCGGCTTCTACGTCCGCAGCGGCCTGCCGATCTCCCGGCTCGGCTACTTCAACACCTTCTACCCGGGCACCCTGTATCTCGACCAGCGCGGTTCCACCGGCAGGACGCCGACCGACTACGACCTGAACATGTCGCTCGGCTACAACTTCAACGTCGGACCGGTGACGATCACGCCGCAGGCGTACCTCTTCAACATCATCAACAAGCAGTTCCCGTTCAGCTACCAAACGGTGTACAACACGAACGGCAGTTTCGACGAGACAGTGGGCAGCCCGACCTACGGTGACGCGGTTCTCGACGAGCCGGACTACCTGAAGGTCCAACAGCGCAACAACCCGAGGACTCTGCGCGTCGCCCTCAAAGTCACGTTCTAAGTTTCGTACGATCGGGTCTTTTCCTGGGGGCGGCTTCGGCCGCCCCCTTTTTATTTCTGGCAACCGTTGGCTCGTGAGCCCGTATCAAATGGCATGGAGTCGTTTATGCTCCGGAGGTGCACCATGCGTCGCTTGGCCGTCGTCGCGATTCTGGCCCTCGCCTCTTCCTCTCTCCTCGCGTCCACCGACTGCCTCCAGCTCTTCCTGAAAGCCAAGGAACAGTTCCGGTTCGGCGCCTACACGGAGGTGCTCGCGACGCTCGACAGGCTCACTCTCGAGAGCGAGCAGCCGGGCAACGAGGCCTACCGTGCCCAGCTTCGGCCGAGCCTGGCCTTCTACAAGGCCGCCAGCCTCGCGGCCCTGGGCCGAACCGAGGAGGCCCGGCTGGAGTTCGAGGTGTTCCTGACCTATCAGCCCAACGCGTCGCTCGACCCGGGCGCCTACCCGGCCAAAGTGATCGCGGCCCTCGAGGACGTGCGTCGGTCGATGCGCGCCGAGGCCCAGAAGCCCGCCGAAACCGGCTCGCTCGCGACGTCCTACCGCGCGTACTCGCCCGTCACTTCCAAGGGGCCCGTGGACTCGGGGGAGGACTGGGCGGAGAGCCCCGTGAGCTACCTCCTGACGGCGCAGCAGCGGCGGGACTACTCGCGCCTCTCGAATTCCGTGTCGCGATCGGAATTCATCACGGAGTTCTGGAAAACGCGGGACCCCAGGCCTGAGACGACGGAGAACGAGGCGCGCGAAGAGTTCGAGAAGCGCGTGGCCTTTGCCGACGCCCAACTCTCCCAGGACGAGACCCGAGGGAGCCTGACGGACCGGGGGATGGTCTTCGTGCTGCTCGGGCCGCCGACCTGGGTGGGCCGCCGGCCGCTGCGCACGGGCGAAGACGAGGCCGACCCGAGCGGAATGTCGATCTACAGCGACCAGGACGTGTCGAACGCTCTCCGGGGACTCTCGGGCGCCGCGTCGGCCATCACGTGGAGCAAGATGACCGGCCCGAGCAACCGGATGCCCGACTCCGACGGGAACTACCGTGAGCTCTGGCACTACCGCCGCGAGCAGCTGCCGCCCGGTGTCTCGTTTCTGCAGGTGGACTTCGATTTCATCACGCGCAAGGGCTACGGAAAGAACGTCTGGCAGCGCGACGCCCATACTCTCGCGACGCTGGAGACCGGCCGTGAGTCGCTGCGGGCGGGCGTCGTCTCGCGCACGGCGAGTCATTAGACTCCGCATCGGCCGTCTTGTCGGGACGGTGAGTGCGGTCGCGCTCGGCGCCTCGATGGCTCTGCGCGCCGTGGCTCGCGCAGGCCTTCGTCTTCTGGACCCAGCCTGCGGTGGCGTTCGACCCGGGAAACTCTTTCCTCGAGAACTTCCGCGTCCGCTCGACTTCCGCGCCATGCGAATTACGCTGCAGGAGTGACCGCCGGAAATCCGTAAGCCCCGGCCCGTGTTAAGGTTCGCGGGATGTGGCGGGCCCGGTTTTTCGCGCTTTTGGCGGTCTTCTCCGCCCCTTCGGCCGTGGCCGGGGAGGCGACGAAAGGCCGTCTTTCGAGCTACTTCGGGGCCTCGCACCCCGACCCGGGCAGCACCCGCCCCTGATGCGAGTGCGGCTCTTACGGGACGGAGCTCTCGCCGCTTTCCTCGCGCTCTCGCTTTCCTGCGGGCGTGGCCCCGAGACGTCGAGCGCCTCGCCGGATTCATCCGGGAGTCCGTCGGCGGCGCCCGCACCCGCCGCCGCGGTCGAGTCCGCCGACGCCGCGACGCGCACCCCGCGTCCGGCGGGCGGGCGCACGCCCGTCATCTGGCTCGGCCTGGACGGCCTCGACTGGGAGCTTCTCGACCGCCTGGCCGCCGCGGGCCGGATGCCGAACTGGAAGCGGCTGACCGAAGAGGGCTACACCGCGAACCTGAAGAGCTTCATGCCGGTTCTCTCGCCGGTCGTCTGGACGAGTGTCGCGACGGGTGTGAGCCCCGACGTCCACCGCGTGCTCGACTTTCAGGAGGTCGATCCCGCGACGGGTCAGAAGGTTCCCATCTCCGGCCATTCCCGTGCCGTGCCCGCGATCTGGAACGTCGCGTCGGCGGAGGGCCGCACCGTGGGCGTGGTCGGCTGGTGGGCCACACATCCGGCCGAGGAGGTCAACGGTTTCTTCGTCTCCGACCACGCGAGCCCGATCCTCTTCGAGGGCCTGTCGCGCGCCGGAGTCGCCTATCCCACCTCGCTGGCGGCGGGGGTCGAGCAGATCGTCGCGCGCGACGGGCGCGTTGCCGACGAGGAGCTCGCCCGTTTCGTGGACGTGCCCGCAGCCGAGCTCACGCGCGTCCGGGCCGAAGGGGGAGGGCTCACCAACCCCCTGGTGGCGCTGGCCAGCGTCATCGGCTCCACCCGCGTCCAGCAGCGGATCGCGCGCGATCTCTACGACCGGAACCACCCCGACCTGATGATGCTGTACCTCGAGGGCACGGACGGCATCGGGCACGTCTTCGCCGCCTTCGTCCCGCCCCAGATGTCCTGCGTCGCGGATGAGGATTTCGCGCGCTACCGGAAGACGGTCGACGAGTACTACGCGCTCGCGGATCGACTACTCGGGCAGTGGATGCGCCGGGCCGAGGAGGACGGCGCCACGCTCATCGTCAATTCGGACCACGGCTTCAAGTGGAGCGACGACCGCCCGTGCGAGCGCTCCTCGCTCAACCCCTCGACTGCCGCCTATTGGCACCGGCTCAACGGCGTTTTCGCGGCGTGGGGGGCGCGCGTGCGCCGCGGCGCCTCCCGCGGGTCAGCGTCCGTGCTCGACGTGGCCCCCACGGTGGCCGCCCTCGCGGGCCTTCCCGTCGACAGCCGGATGAAGGGCACGGCAATCCGCGCGGCTTTTTCGGATCTGCCCCGGCCGGCGAGTAAGGACGTGTTCGGAACCGTCGCCGTGCGGCGCGTGGAGGCGCAGGCGCCTTCCGCCAAGGACGCCAGCGAGTACGCGCAGCGCCTGAGGGCGCTCGGCTATCTCTCGGGCGGCGATTCCGAGAAGGTCGCCCCGCCGGGGGGCGAGCGTCCCGGCGTGACCGAGGGGGGCTGGAACAACCTCGGCGTCTACTTCCGCGAGAAGGGAAACTATTCCCCGGCGGAAGCGGCCTTCCAGAAAGCCCTGGCGATGCGGCCGACATACGCATCGCCCGTGTTCAATCTGGCCGTCCTCTACCGCGAGCGCGGCCAGGACCAGAAGGCGATCGACTGGCTCTTTCGATCGCTGGAGGCCGGGCACGCCGACCCGGAAGGCACGATCCTGCGGTGGTTCTCGGAGTACCACGACAAGGGCAAGCAGCGGGAGGCCCGCGAGATGCTCGAACGCGGGGCCCGAGCCTATCCGGCCAACGAGAAGATCGCCCGGGAGCTCGGCCTCACGCGTTTCAAGGCGAAGGACTGCCAGGGCGCGTGGGACGCGACCGCGCGGTTCGAAACGGCCACGCGGGACCCGGACACGCTCAATGCCCTCGGCCTCTTCCAGACGTGCATGGGAAAGCGGGAGGAGGCGGTAGCCCTCTTCGAGAGGTCGCTCAGTTTGAAAGCCGGGCAGCCGGCGGTCGTCCAGGCCGTGAATCTCCTGAAAAATGCCCCGCCCCCGGGGCAGTGATTCATCGCGAAAGGGAAAATATGAGAACTCGAGTCTCCGTCCTCTGCCTTCTCGGCGCCTTCGCCGGCCTCGCGGCCGCCTCCGGCGCGATCCGAGTCCAGAAGCCCGCGCCGGGTGTGGAGGCGCGGCTGCCCGGCTACCTGGCGAACTTCCTTCCGTACGACCCCGGAACGAAAGTCACCGTGGAGAAGACGGCCGACCGCCTCCCGGGCTTCCAGGGGTACAAGATCAAGCGGACCGGGAAGTACCCGAAGCTCGCCGTCGAGAAGACGGTCCACGTGTCCGATGACGGGAAGTGGTTCTTCGACGGCGATTCGGTCGTCAACCCCAATCCCCGGCCGGTCCAGACCGCACTGGATCTGGCCTGGCTCGAGGGCCGAAGCGGCGCCCTGTACCGGTCCCGCGCGAAAGCGTTCCTCGTTCCCGAGCGCGACGCCGCCGGGTTCAAGGCCGTCGCCATCGCGGTGGAGACGGGCTTCGGTCCGATGCGCGTGCCCGGCTACGTGACGCCGGACGGCGCGCGCTTCCTGAACGGGATGCTGTGGGACTTCCAGATGGACCCCCGCGAGGAACGCAAGCGCCGCATCGACCTCTCGCAAGGCCGCTTCGAGGGCAAGCCCGACGGCGCGGTCACGATCGTCGAGTACGCGGACATGGAGTGCGGCTACTGCCGGTACCGCGGTACGCAGTTGGACGCCCTTCTCCAGGCCAACGCGGGCACGTTGTCCCACAAGCGCTACTACAAGTTCTTCCCGCTCTGGTTCTCGCACGCCTGGTCGATGAAGGCCGCCTCCGCGGCCGATTGCATCTTCCGCTTCGGGAAGCAGGCGATATTCGCCTTCAAGAAGCAGGTCTACTCGCAGCAGCCCGTGCTGACCGTCTCGGGGATCGACGAGCTCGCGGTCACGTTCTCTGAGGCCGCCGGCATCCCGCGGGCCGATTTCCTCGGCTGCTACCTGCGCGACGAGAGCCTCGCCAACGTGCGCAGGGACCTCGACGAAGGGCAGCGGATCGGCGTCAAGTCCACCCCGACCTACTTCGTCGACGGGAGCGAGATCTCGTGGGTCGAGGACAAGGTGATGGAGGACTTCCTGCGAACGAAGGACCCGAACCTCAAGTCGATCAGCTACGGCCCACCCAAGTGACGAACGAAGCGTAGTCGTCGCTCGAATTCCTACGGCTCGAACGGGATCGGCACCGTGATCCACGTCTTCACCGGAACGCCGGCTTCGAGTGGCGGCGTGAAGGTCCACTTCTTGACGGCATCCGTGGCGGCCTCGGTCAGACCCGCGCGGGCGCCCCGGATCACGTCGACCTGCTGCGGCACGCCCCGCTCGGACACCAGGACGCGCAGCACCACGATGCCGCCGATCCGGGCCTTGAGCGCCAGCGGAGGATAGGGAGGCTTCACGATCGTAGCGATCCGGGGGGGAGAGTCGACCTCCTCGAGGGCCACGAGCGAGCCTTCGCGCACCACGTCGCGCGTGGGCGCCGGGATCGCCGTCGGAGGCGGCCTCTCCGGTTCGGCCGGGATCGCGGTCGGGGCGGCGGTCGGCTCGAGGATCGCCGCAATCGTCGGGGCGGGCTCGCGCTCTGCCGAGACCTCGGTCAAGAGGGGCGCGGTGGCGGCGCTGCGCGGCGGGACGGCCGCGGCTTTCGGCCGCATCTCGGCCTCGAGCTTCTGCACCTCGGAGGCGAGGCGGCGCGAAACCTCGTCTCGGAACTGCTCCTCGGTCATCGCCGTCGTCGGTCCGACCGGCGTGGCCTGAAGCTCGGGCAGAAGGGTGGGGGACAGCTGCGCGGCGGGACGGCGCGAGGCCGACGTCGAAACTGCCGGCGGGCGGCGCATCAGAACGAGGATCCCGCCGCCGACGGCGGCCGCGACGACGATGCCGCCCACGATCGCCAGCGGGCCCCGCCGCGAGGGCGCCGCGACGTGGAGCGTTGGCGCCGTGACCTGGCGCGGCGCGGGGGCCGGGTCCCGCACTTCCCGCGGGCGGCGGGGAGCGGGAGACGTGGGGGGAGGCGCCGGCGCCGCTCCCGGCGAGGAGCCGGCATCGAGGCGGGCTTCGCGGGTGCGGGCCCGGGTCTCGGCCTCGATCTCGTCGCGGAAGAGGTCGTTCAGGAAGTACGCAAGGTTGAACGTGGAGGGCGAGTAGGGCCCCGAGAACAGGAGCTTGCCGAGCTCGCGCCGAAGATCGCCGCACGACTTGTACCGGTTCTCGGCGGACCCCAGGGTCATGCGGAGCACCGCCTGAATCTCGGGAGCGATCGGGGGCGGCGGCGCGCCGGCCGCGCCCTTGAGCGTCAGGAGCGGCTCGTCCGGCGGCGGCTCGCCCGTCAGGAGCTCGAGCAGGATCGCACCCACCGAGAAGACGTCGGAGTTCTTCCCGACCGCGCCCTGTGCCCGCACCTCGGTCGCGAGGTACGGCCCGATCTCCCGCGACAGCCGCGGCCTGCCGATCGAGGGCAGGACGGCCGGGGCGATCCCGAAGCCCGACAGGTGGATCTCGCCGTCGTCGGAGATCACGACGAAACCGGGCCAGACGAGGCCGTGCACCGTCCGGTCGCCGTCGATCGTGGTGTTGTACGCGTGGTCCAGCGCCGTCGCCACCTTTTCCGCGATCAGCAGCGCGTGCTCGACCGGGATCCGCCGCGTCAGGCCGCGGTTCTTCTCCAGGAGAGCACTGAGGGTCCGCCCGCTCGGCTCGTTCCAGGCGATGTACGGCACCCCGTCGACAGCGTCCATATCGACGCCCCGCGCGATGGCCGGGTTCTTGAGAAACGCGTGGACCTCGCCGCCCTCCTCGATGACGTCGAGCATCGCGTCGGCGGAGAGCTCGGGCGACTCGAGAATTCGCACCCGCACGAAGGCCGTCTCGCCGTTCAGTCGCCGCGCCCGGTAGACCCGGCCGAGGGCATCATCGCCGAGCGGCGCCGTGAGCAGGTAGTTTCCGAACGGACGGGGCAGCGTCTCTGTGGGCATTCTTGGAGCTGAAGCGATTGTGGCCCTCCGACGGGAGCCGGTCAAGGAGAGCCGGGCGCCGGAGTTTGCTCCGCCCGAGGAGAGGGCCCGTAGAGCTCCAGTGGCTCGCGCGATCCGCCGGCGCGCAATCGGCGGGCCGCCGCGATCGCTTCGAGGTGCTCCTCGAACGTGCGGGAGAAGGTGTGCCCGCCCGAGTTGTCCGCGACGAAGTAGAGGAACTCCGTGCTCGCCGGCGTGACCGCCGCCTTGAGCGCCGCCAGTCCCGGATTGCTGATGGGACCCGGAGGCAGCCCCGCGTACAGATAGGTGTTGTACGGCGACTCGTAGCCGTAGTCGGAGCGGTAGAGCGTTCCGGTCCACTTGCCGTCGCGCTTCAACGCATACGCGACAGTGGGATCCGCCTGCAGCCGCATCCCGCGGCGGAGCCGGTTCGCGTAGACGCCGGCGATGACGGGCGCCTCGCGGGGCAGACTCGTTTCCTTCTGGACGATCGAGGCCTGCGTCACGGCCTCGCGCAGGGTCAGGCCCCGGGCCGCAGCGCGCGCGCGGAGCTCGGGCGTGAAGTGCTTGCGGAAATTGGCGACCATGCTCTCGACGATCTGGCGGGCCGACGTGGAGCGGGTGGCGACGTACGTATCGGGGAAGAGGAAGCCCTCCAGATCCGGCGCCCCCGAGGCCAGGGAAGCCACGAGCTGCGGATTCTGGAAGGCGCTCCGGAAGGCCTCGGGGCGGCTGATGCCGCGGCTCCAGAAGAGCTCGAAGGTCTCCTCCGCGGTCAGGCCCTCGGGCACCACGATGGGGTGTTTGACCACATCGCCGCGGGCCATGCGGTCGAGGACCTCGGAGAGCGGCGTAGGACGGGAGAACCGGTACTCGCCGGCCTGCAGAGGCCGGGCGCTGCGGGCCAGCCGATAGTACGCTTCGGCCAGCCAGGCCGGCGAGACGATGCCCTCGGCGGCGAGCCGGCGGAAGATCTCCCGCGTCGAGGAGCCGAACGGCACGAAGAGGGTGACTTCGCCGGGCCTCGAAGGCGCTGAGGGATACTCGAGGCGGCGAAAGAGCCAGACGGCCCCCGCCAGCCCGAGCAGGCCGAGCAGCAGCACGATGCGCAGAAGGCGCCGCGGCGCGCTCACCGCGCCCCCATCCCGGCGCTGTCCAGGTAGTCCTCCAGGAGGATCGCTGCGGCGGTCCGATCGACGTCCTCCCGCGACGGCCGCCGGGGCAGGCGCCGCGCCGCCTCGTCGGAGGTCAGAGTCTCTTCGTGAAACCGGACGGGGAGGCCCGTCGCCGCCTCGAACTTCCGCGCGAAGGAGCGGATGCGGGCGGCGAAGGAACTCTCGACGCCTTCGGGGGAACGGGGGATTCCGAATACGGCCAGCTCGATCTCCTCCCCGGCGCAGAAGTCGGCGAGCACGGCCAGGGTCGCCGTGTCGCTCTTGCGCGAGAGGGTCGTGCGCGGCGTGGCGAGGGTTTCCGAGGCGTCGGAGGTCGCCAGGCCGATCCGCTTCTCCCCGAAGTCCACCGCCAGGATGCGGGCCATGAAGAAAGAGTAAACCGGTTTCGTGGCCGGTATGATCCAGTCTCGCGTTTCGCGGGAAGGAGCCAAGCCATGAAACGGTCGTCCGCCGCGCTGGTATTTTTCCTCATCATTGCCGGAGGGTTGCCCGCCGCCCCCGAGCCCTCCAGTGGCGCGACCTGCGTATTCACGAACCCGGCCTTCGCGGGCAAGTGCGTGGAGAACGCGAAGGTCGCGCAGGGCGGCTCTCCGCAGCAGTCGTGCGAGTCCATCCTGCGCTGCCTGAAAGACACCGCGTGCCTCAAGACCTACTGTCAGTCGACGACCCTCCGCAGCGGCTGGAGGCTCGAGTCTGCGAAGTAGGCCGGGGGAGCGGGGAGCGATAGAATCCGCCCTCTATGAAAAATTTGGTGATCCTTTCGGCCGCCCGGACGCCCATCGGCGCCTTCCTGGGCAAGCTGTCGTCTCTCCCGGCCCCTGCCCTCGGGGCGACGGCGATCCGCGCCGCCCTCGAGCGCGCCGGCGTGAAGCCCGACGAGGTCGAGCAGGTCGTTTTCGGGAATGTGCTGCAGGCGGGGCAGGGCCAGGCGCCCGCCCGGCAGGCCTCGCTCGGCGCCGGCATCCCCGACTCCGTGCCCTGCGTGACCGTCCACAAGGTCTGCGGATCGGGCATGCGCGCCGTCATGGACGCCGGCAACGCGATCCAGGCGGGTGAGTACGAGGTGGCCGTGGCGGGCGGCATGGAGTCGATGTCGAACGCGCCTTACCTCCTCGAAAAGGCCCGGACCGGGCTGCGGATGGGCAACGCCACGCTCGTCGACTCGATGATCAAGGACGGCCTCTGGGACCCGTACAAGGACACGCACATGGGCAATTGCGCCGAGCTGTGCGTGGCGAAGTACCACTTCACCCGCGAGGAGCAGGACGCCTTCAGCCTGGAGTCCTACAAGCGCGCGCAGAACGCCTCGAAGTCGGGCCTCTTTGCCGACGAGATCGCGCCGGCCGAGGTGCCGCAGAAGAAGGGCGGCCCCCTCCGGGTCGATGCCGACGAGGAGCCGTTCGCGGCGCCGCTCGAGAAGATGCCGACCCTGAAGCCCGCCTTCCAGAAGGACGGCACCGTCACCGCCGCCAACTCCTCGAAGATCAACGACGGCGCCGCGGCCCTCGTCGTCACGAGCGAGGAGACGGCAAAGGCGAGAGGCTGGAAGCCCATCGCGCGGATCGTCGCCTCCGCCGGCGTCGCGCAGGCTCCCGAGTGGTTCACGACGGCGCCGGTGGGCGCGATCCAGAAGCTGCTCGGCAAGACGGGGCTCTCGGTCGGCGACATCGACCTCTGGGAGATCAACGAGGCCTTCGCGGCCGTGGCGATGGCCGCCATCAAGGAGTTGTCGCTCGATCCCTCAAAGGTGAATGTGCGGGGCGGGGCGGTGGCCCTGGGGCATCCGATCGGCGCTTCGGGCGCGCGCATCCTGACGACGCTGATCCACGCGCTCCGTCGCGAAGGAAAGAAACGCGGCGTCGCGGCCATCTGCATCGGCGGAGGCGAGGCCACGGCGATGCTGGTGGAGACGGTGTGAGGATCGAAACCCGGCTCCCTTGCTGACGGACCCGCCGGGCAAAACGCCGGCTTTCGACCTGATCGCCGGCGGCGTGCCGCGTTTTCGCGCCGAGGCTCCGTGGGCCTGGCGCCTGCTGTCCCGGTACCTGCACGAGCTGCCCGCGACTCGGCGTTTCGAGGCGCCGGGGCGTCTTCTCGTCGTCGCCGACGCCGCCGGGGACTCTCCGATCGTGCTCGTGCATGCCGATCCCGAGGCCTACCTCTTGCCCGAGGTCGGGATCCGGCTCGTCGCCGCTCTGGCGGCGCACCCGGAGCTGGCGCTCGTTCTGCCCGTGTCGAACGAGTCCGAGACGGAAGAAACGCGCCGCGCCCCGCCCTTCGCGTACCTGACGCCGACGCTTCTGACAGAGGCGGTCGACTTCCTCGCCCGCGAGGCCGGTCCCCTGCGGCCGACGACGGCGGCGCCTTCTCCCGTCTATGCCATCCGCCGCGAGGCCCTGCGCAAATTGCCGCCGGAGCTGCCCTTGCGCCGCGTGCCGGAGGAAGCCGGCTCGCGGGGCCTGGCCGCGGCGATTGATCCGGGGGCGTACGT
>JBKJWL010000262.1:0-14408 GCA_046716885.1 Thermoanaerobaculia bacterium
TACAACACACCCCGGGGCATAAATTCCTTAAAATTAAACACCTGACCCCTTGATCACTCCCCCTCCCAGCACCACATCCCCGTCGTAAAAGACGCACGACTGGCCCGGCGTGACGGCGCGGACGGCAGTGTCGAAGACGACCCGCAATTCTCCGTCGCCGCAAGGAGACAACGTGGCCGGCACTTCCGGCGCCCGATGGCGAATGCGCACGGCCGCGCGGAACGGGCCTTCGGGTTGCCCCCCCGGGAATCGCGCGTCGCCGACGCTCGCCTCGCGCGTCTCCAAATCCCGGCCGGGTCCCACGACGACCCGGTTGGAGGCCGCGTCGACCGACAACACGTAGAGGCGCTCCGAGGCCGCAACGCCGATGCCGCGGCGCTGCCCGATCGTGAAGCGAAAATGACCCTCGTGCGTGCCGAGGCTCCGTCCGCTGGCGTCCTCGAGCGGCCCGGACGCGGCCGGGAGCGCCAGACCCAGGCCCGCCGCCTGATCCGCGACGAACTCCCCGGCCCGCACGCCAGGGGGCACGAAGCAGATCTCCTGGCTCTCTTCCTTGTCGGCCGTCGGCAGATTCGCGCGGCGCGCGTGAGCCCGGACCTCGACCTTGGTGAGCTCTCCGACAGGAAACCGGGCCGCCGAAAGCTGCGCCGGGGTCAGGTCGTAGAGAAAGTAAGACTGGTCCTTGGCCGGGTCGATCCCCTTCTTCAGCACGGCGCGGCCCGCCGCGTCGGACCCGCGGCGCACGTAGTGGCCGGTCGCCACGGCCTCGCATCCGAGGGCCCGCGCGCGATCCCAGAGGGTCGCGAACTTGACCTTCGCGTTGCACGCCGAGCAGGGAATCGGAGTCTCGCCCGCCAGGTACGACGCCACGAAGGGCCGGACCACGTCGCGCCGGAACTCCTCCTCGAGGTTCAGCACGTAGTGACGGATGTCGAGGGCCCAGGCCACCCGCCGGGCGTCCGCCAGGTCGTCGAGCGTGCAGCACCGGCCGGTCCTCCCGGGCTCGCGCGAATGGTCCCAGAGCTGCATGGAGAGCCCGATCGTCTCGTGGCCGGCTTCCTTCAAAAGGAGGGCGGCCACCGAGGAGTCGACGCCTCCCGACATGGCGACGGCGATGCGCATGACTGAAAGGTATCAGCGATCCGCCTGCCCGGGTCAGCCCGCCGGCGTCACGATAAGCATCAGCGTCGATCCCCCCACCGTGAACTCCCCCTGGTTCTCGAGGGTCACCTCGCTGATCTGGTCCTCGCCGACGAGGGTGCCGTTGCTCGAGCCCAGATCGAGGAGGCTGATCTGGTCGCCCCGCACTTCGAGCGCGGCGTGCTGGCGCGAGATCTCGGGGTCGTCCAGGACGAAGTCGACCTCCTCTCGCCCGATGACGACACGCGGCCTGTCGATCTGGAACATCTTGCCGGCGTCCGGCCCCGCGATCACGGCCAGAGAAAGCTTCACGTCGGGCGGCAGCTTGAGCTCGCCCGCCGGCTTCCGACTCTCGCTGGTTGAAACGCGATCCTTCCGCTTCGCCTCTTCGCGCTCCCCATCGCCGGTTTTTCGAATCCTCGTTTCATCGGGCGGGAGCGGCGGCCGTACGGGCGGCTGTGCCTCGTAGGCTCGCGTATTGAAGACCTCGAAGATCGTCTGGCAGCGCGAGCAGCGCAGCTTCTTGGACGCCTTCCCGGCGAACCGGTCCTCATCGTAATGGTACCTGGCGTGGCAGTGATCGCATTCGACGATCACGAGGCCCTCCCCGCGCAGGCCGGAACCGCCGCGTCCCGGACCTCGCGCACGATTCCGGGCAGGATCTCGAGCACGCGCGCGATCTCCTCGTCGGTCGTCTCGCGCGAAAGGGAGAAGCGGACCACGCTTTTCGCCTCCTCCCGCGACAGTCCGAGCGCGAGCAGAGCGGGCGAGGGCGCGAGCGTTCCGCTCGAGCAGGCGCTCCCGACCGAGACCGCGATGCCCTCCAGGTCGAGCCGGATGAGCACGGCCTCCCCCGAGGCCCCCGCGAAAAGGACCGCCGAGGTATTCGGAAGGCGCGGCACGGACGCCCCGAGGACCCGGGCATCGGAGATCCGCTCCAGGATCCCGCGCTCGAGCCGGTCGCGCCTGCCGGCGATTGCCGGCGAGTCGCCCGCGAGCCGCTCCACCGCCAGCCGCGCCGCGGCGCCGAAGCCCGCGATCGCGAGAGTGTTTTCGGTACCCGCCCGCAAACGCTTCTCCTGTCCGCCCCCGGGCGTGTGAGGGGACAGTGCGACGCCGCGCCGCACGAAGAGGGCTCCGGCACCCTTGGGTCCGTGCATCTTGTGGGCGGATACCGAGAGGAGGTCGACATCCCACAGGGCGGCGTCAACCGGGACGCGGCCGGCGGCCTGCACGGCATCGGTGTGAAAGAGGCTTCCGCGGCGGCGCACCTCGGGGGCCAGGGCGGCGACGGGATAGACGGCCCCGTACTCGTTGTTGGCCGCCATGACGGAGACGAGGACGGTGCCCGGCGTGACCGCTTCGAGAACGCGCCCCGGTTCGAGCGCCCCGCCGGGCTCGGGGTCCACCTTCACCACCTCGAAGCCGCCGCCGTCCGAGAGGCGCGCGAAGGCTTCGCGGACGGAGGGGTGCTCCGCACCGGAGAGCACGACGCGCCCCCGCCGGCCCGCCGTGGAGCCGAGCACCGCCAGGACGTTCGACTCCGTGCCCCCCGAGGTCAGCAGGATCTCCTCGGGCCTCCCGCCGACCAGCCGCGCGACCTCCGCCCGCGCCTCTTCGACCGTCCGTCGGGCTTTCTGTCCTTCCGCGTGGACGGAAGAAGGGTTTCCGTGGACACTCGCGGTCCCGGCCATGACCGACCAGACCTTCGGGTCGAGCCGGGTCGATGCGTTGTTGTCAAGATAGATCATGTCTTCAAATTCCCGGAGGTGTTCAAATTATCGCTCCGGAGCGCGCGTTCGGAAAAACTTTCTTCAAGGAATACCCGTACCGTGACCGGGGGTTAGGATCGACAGTCGAATGAAGGCGCGGACGCTCTCTTTCCTGCTCATCGCGGTGTTCGCAATCTGCGGGGCCGCCGCGGGCCAGGGCGTGCCCGAGCTGAGCGCGAAAGAGCGCGCCGGGCGCCTCAAGGCACTTCCCGACGAGGACCGCAAGTGGCTCGAGGAGTTCGTCTCGCCGATCATCCTGCCCGACGAGAAAAACCTCTTTCTCCAGCTCACCGAGCCGCACCAGAGAGAGATCTTCAAGCAGGACTTCTGGAGGCGGCGGGAGCTTCCCGGCTTAGCCGAGCCCCTCGGCCCCGGATACCGGAACCGGTACGAGGGCTTTCGCGAAGCGGCAGCAACCTCCTACGGAGGCCTGACGAGCGACACGGGCCGCGTCGTCGTTCTGCGCGGCGAGCCGGTCTTCGTCAACGAGTTCCGCGACTGCAGCGAGGTCTTCCGGCAGATCACCGTCTGGAGCTACCGCAAGCAGAGCCCGGGAGGGTCTCTCACGGGCGAGACCCAGTTGCTCTTCTACCGCCCGTCGTTCGGCGCCCCGCTCAAGCTCTGGTACCCCGCGATTCCGGACCGCGAGCTGCTGGCGCCCTCCTCCTGCCTGACCTCCATCCCGCAGGCCTGCCGTCCGGCCGGGAGCCCGGCGCCCCCGTCGACCGACTCGTTCTGCCCGCGCAATGCCAGCTCCACGACGTGCGGAGAGGCCTGCCAAATCGTCCAGATCGTCGAGCGCATCCGGGCGCGCGGCGTCGCCGAGATCGCCCTCGCCCTGAGCGACCCGCCGAAAGTCGACACCGAGGGCCTCGACAAGCTGGCGGAGCGTTTCCCGACGCTCCAGAGCGAGAAGGCGAAGCCGCTCAACGTCGAGGGGCCGTCGTCGGGCGGTGCGGTCGTCCCCTCGTCGCCCTCGGCGAAGGTCACGAGCGGTCCGGCAACACCCGAGGCGGCCACCTCCAGGCCGGCGCCTGCGCGGAAGTCGCTCTCCAAGCGCGAGATCAAGGAGCGCACCGAAGCGCTCCTCCCGAAATACCGCGACTTCCTCAACCTCGTGGAGCTCATCATCACCGACGACGAGCGCGAGGTCTTCCTCCAGATCGCCGAGGGCTACCAGCGCGACAAGTTCATCGACGCCTTCTGGAAGCGCCGCACGATCGACGCCATGGGGATCCGCACCGACTACCGGGCCGCGTACACGCGGCGCGTCGAACAGGCCGTCTCCCAGTTCCGGGATCTGCACAACGACCGGGCGAAGATCTTCGTCATGAACGGTCCGCCGGACGCCGTCGTCCCGATCGACTGCCAGGACGTTTACGTGCCGCTCCAGATCTGGTTCTACGAGCGCATCGAGGCGCTCAAGAGCAAGGTCTACTTGATCTTCTACCAGCCCTACGGCACGGGCGCCTACAAGCTCTGGCTCCCGATCGACGGCATGGGAGTGCTCTACGTCGGCGTCGGCGCCTCGAGCGGAATGTCCATGGGCGCGCGGCCTCCCGACATCGAAAAATGCTTCGAGTGGCGCACGGTGCAGCAGGCGATCCAGTACAGCTCCGCCATCCTCGGTTCCGGAGCCTTCTCCATGCAGACTTCGAGCGTCCTGTTCCGGCCGCCGTCGGTCGAGACGGAAGGCGTCGACCAGATCCTCTCCATGACGACGGACGCGCGGGAAGGGGCGGCGGCGATCGGGGTCGCGCGGCTCGTCCGGTTCCCCGAGCTGCGCGCGAACAAGATCGGGATGGACCTCTCGCTCCTCGTCCCCAAGTCGGAGCTGAAGGCACGGGCCCTCGGCGAGGAGAGCTTCTACAACGTGGACGTGATCGGCGAGGTCGTCAAGGACGACCGTCTGATCGACAACTTCAAGTATCGGTTCGACATCCCGACCCAGGAGATCGCCGGAGAGAAGATCCCGGTGACCGTCCGCCGCTACCTGTATCCGGGACAGTACAAGCTCATCCTGAAGATCTCGGACGGCAATCAGAACGCCGAGGGGCACCTCGCCGAGACGCTCAACGTGCCCGAGCAGCCGGACGCGCCGCCGCCGGAGCTCGTGGCCGCGCGCGCCGACGGCAAGGCGGCCGTGGACAAGATCAAGGACTTGGGCCTGCTGCCCTCCGCCATCGCGCTCCTGCCCGTCGCCAAGGAGATCGTCACGGGTCTGCAGCGCTTCGAGACCCGGGCTTCCGAGAACGTCGAGACGGTGGACTTCTACCTGAACGGCTCCAAGATCATGACCCGCACCAGGGCCCCCTTCGAGGCCGACCTGAATTTGGGCCCGCTCCCCCGCAAGCAGACCGTCCGCGTCGTGGCCTACGGCCCGACCGGCCGTTCCGTGGGCGAGGACGAGTACATCGTCAACGAGGGCCGCGAGGTCTTCCGCGTGCGCATCCTCTCGCCCGACAAGGGCACGCGGGTTTCCGGCCCCACCAAGGTCGTTGCGGCGATCGCAGTGCCCGAGGGGCGCAATCTCCAGAAGCTCGAGTTCTACTCGAACGAGGCCCGCGTCGCCACACTCTACCAGGCGCCGTACGAGCAGGTCGTCAACGTGAAGGACTCGAAGTCCCTCGGGTACGTGCGCGTCATCGGAACACTCGACGACGGCACGGTGTCGGAGGACTTGCGGTACGTGAACGCGCCCGACTTCGTCTCCGAGGTCACCGTCGACGCCGTCGAGCTCTACACGACGGTGGCTGAAAAGGGCCGCCCGGTCTCTCATCTGCAGGCCTCCAACTTCAAGGTTTTCGAGGACGGCACGCTCCAGACGATTCAGGGCTTCGAGTACGTCAAGAACCTGCCGCTCTCCCTCGGAATCATCATCGACACGTCCGCCTCGATGCTCGAGGCTCTGCCGGAGGCCGAGCAGGCCGCGCTCAAGTTCATCGACTTCTCGATCGGGCAGAAGGACCGCGCCTTCGTCGTGTCCTTCGACAACGAGCCCTACCTCCTCTCCAAGCTCACGGGGCGAAAAGACAAGCTCGTCCGGTCGCTGGCGGGCCTGCGCGCGGAGGGCTCGACGGCGCTCTACGACGCGATCATCTACGGGCTGTACCAGTTCACCGGAGTCAAGGGAAAGCGGGCGCTCGTGGTGCTCACGGACGGCAAGGACACCGTCTCCAAGTTCGACTACGACACGCTGCTCGAGTACGTGCGCAAGTCCGGCCTGGCCGTCTACGCCATCGGCCTCAAGATCTCGGGCACGGACCTCGAGGTCAAGTACAGGCTCAACAAGATCGCGAACGTCACCGGAGGCCAGACCTTCTACATCGACTCCGCGAAGAACCTCGAGGCGGTGTACCGACAGATCAACGAAGACCTGCGCAGCCAGTATCTGCTGACCTACTACTCCTCCAACACGGAGAGCCGCGACCAGTGGCGAAAGGTCGAGATCAAGGTCGAGCCGGTGAATCTGCAGGCGCGGACCATTTCGGGGTACTACCCGTAGTCGGGAGTCGGAAGGAGTCGGGAGGACGACGCTCTGACTTAGTATCTCCCGGTGCCCAGCGACGAAAACTCCCCACTCATCCTCGCCTCCGCATCCCCTCGGCGCGCCGAAATCCTGCGCTCGCTCGGAATCCTCTTCGTGGTATCGCCCACGGACGTGCCAGAAGATCCGCGGGAGGGCGAGACCGCGGAAGCCGCGGCGGCCCGGCTGGCGGCCGACAAGGCCGCGCGGGCGTCCGCGCGGCATCCCGGCGCGTGGGTCCTCGCCGCGGACACCCTCGTCTTTCTCGACGGGGAGATTCTCGGGAAGCCCCGCGACGACCAGGACGCGGAACGCATGCTCGAGCGCCTCGCGGGGCGGGAGCACGGAGTCGTGACGGCCGTGCGGCTGACGCGGGACGGCGCGCCGGGCACGGGGATCGCAGAGGTCAGCCGCGTGCGCTTTGCCCCCATGAGCACGGAAGAGATCCGCTGGTATGTGGCCACGGGCGAGCCCCGCGACAAGGCCGGAGCCTACGGGGTCCAGGGCCTCGGCGCGCGCTTCATCGAGGAGATCCACGGCTCCTTCACCAACGTGATGGGCCTGCCCGCGCGCGGCGTGTACAGCCTGCTCAGAGCCTCCCGAGATCCCGCGCTCGCGCTTCTCGCTCTTTCTTGCGCCTGAGTTTCACCTCGTACATGCGCGCGTCGGCCTCGGCGAGCGTCTTGGGAAACTCCGCCTTGGGAAGGTGCGTCGCCCATCCCACCGACAGCGTGGGCTGGAGCTGGGCGGCGCCGGGGATGTGCGGCAGGTTCCGGCCGAGCTCTTCGGCCTTCTGGGCGGCGGAGGCTTCGTCGGCCTGGGGGAGGAGCACGAGGAACTCGTCTCCGCCCCAGCGGAACACCAGGTCCGACTCGCGCACACACGCCGTGAGGTAGTTCGACACGAACTGCAGCACCTCGTCCCCCACCCCGTGGCCCCGCACGTCGTTGATCTCCTTGAAGCGGTCCACGTCGATCAGGAGCACCGAGAGCGCGGCCCCATGGCGGCGCGAGCGCGCGAGCTCCCGCCGGATCACGTCGTTGAAGTAATGGCGATTGTAGAGGCCGGTCAACCGGTCGCGGATTCCCATCTCCTTGACCTGCGAGTCCGACTCCACCAGGCGCTGCATCTCCTGCTGGAGCTGCGCCTGGCTGGCCTCGAAGAGGAGGATGATGATCCCCACCCCCACCGTCATCTCGAGGAACATCTCGAAGAAGTGGGCGTACTGCAGCATTTCCGACATCGCGGCGAGGTCCCCGTGCCGCAGGTAGGCCTGCCCCACCCAGGCCCGCTCCAGACCCCAGAGCAGGAAGGACGCGGACAGGATCGCCCGCCCGCCGGCCGACCCGGGCTTCACCGCGAAGGCGACGGCGGTGATGACGTAGGCCGCGGCCCGCAGGAAGGAGATCGGCGCCGCCCAATCGGCCGCCGGCCCGAACGGGCCCGCCGAAAGCCACCACGCGGCGGCCATGATCGGAACCGCCCACAGCATCTCGAAGGGGCTGGACGCCGCCGAGCCGCGCCGGTAACGCCAGACGCCTCGCAGCAGGAAAAACACGTGAGCCAGCATCGCGGCGAGCATCGCGAGCAGGGCAAGGCGGGAGTCCGCTCCGACGGGGCTCATCACAGCCCACAGCAGACCCAGGCCCGCCAGGAAGAAAGCCCAGGACGCGATCCAATCCAGAAACGCCGGCCGGCGGAACTTCCGGTAGAGCAGCAGGAAGACCACGAAGAGCAGCACGGTGCCGGCGGCCTGGACGAGCAGGGAGAACAGGTAGGTCTGCATCGGGGTCTGTGCGCTCGAGTTTAGTTGAGTCCGCGCTCCGCCGAACATCGAAGGGGCACTTAGAATCGCGGTGATGCCCGATTCCATCGCCTGCGTGGCGCCGCGCCTCGTGGAGGCCCGCAGCGCCATGCGCGAAGTTGCCCAGCGTGCGCCCGGAACGCTCCTTCTGCCCTACTCGCTCCAGGGCTATCTCGCCGCCGTGGACGCGCCGAGCCGGATCGTCCTCTGCGCGGCGGGCCCGCTCGACGAGGCCCTGGAGTTTCTGAGCACCGCGCTGCCGCGCCTGCTGTGGCCGCGCGTTCCCGCCGGGCTTTCCGAAGCGATCGACGGCTTGCGCACGCGGCCGTCCCCATCCGCCCCGGCGGGAGCCGCGTCGCGCGGCCTCGCCCGCCCCGAGCCTTCCTCCGCGCTTCTGATGGAAGGGCTGATCGACGCCCGCCGGGCCCGCGCCGCCCTGCTGTCCCCCGGGCCGCGGGATTGGGTCGTCGAAAGCGCCCGGCACGTCCGGATTCCGGCCCGGTGGCTCGGGGCCCTGCATCGGGCCGGCATCCGGTGGTCGGCGCTCGAGCCGATCGAGGTCGTCGCCCTCCACGCTTCACCGGCCCTGGCGCGCGCACGTCCGAGGGGGAAGCGGCTCCTCGCGCAAGGGACGCCGGTCTGGATCAAGGACCGGACTCCCAGATCCCCGACTCGATGAGTTTACAGCCGACAGGCGACAGCCGGCTTTCCACCTGTCAACTGTGAACTGTCGACTGTCGACTGTCGACTATCGTTCGCCCAGATCCGCGATTAGCTCCCCGACGGTTTCTTTCGAGAGCACCTGCCGCGCGCGGTATCCGCCGTGGTCGACCTCGAGAGCGTCCTCCTCCCCGGCGGCCAGGGCCGCGCGCCCTTCCTCGCCGAGGGGAAAGCGGATGTAGTGCACCGCCGAGATCCGGTCCTCACGGCTCTGGCCGGGCGCGAAGAGCGCGGGATACCGCCCTCCCCCGACGGACAGCGCGAGGCGGCCCGGCTCGTCGAGACCGATGAAGCGATCCAGGAGCTCCTGCACGCGGGACTCGTCGGTGATCTCAATGAAGAGGGTCGCCGCCACCTCGCCCGGCCCGGGGAGCATCGCGTTGTAGGTCTCGATCTCGTGCTGCACCTTACCCGGCTGCACGATGCGTTCCACCCGCACCATTTCCTGGATCTGGAAGCGGACCGTGTCCCGGTCCTCGAACACGAGGGTCATCAGGGAGCCCAGCGGGACCCGCCGGCGCTTCTTCTTTTCGATGACCCCGCTGCGGAACGCCGGCCGCTCAAGCTCGTATTCGTGGAGGTTGGTGATGTCGGCGGCGGTGAGGGGCTTCACGGCGTTACCCAGAGTCTCTCAGCCCGTACGCTTCCGCCACGATCTGGATCGGGTGTTTCGGCGTCTTGCCGGTGCCCTGCCGGATCTGCAGGCCGGCCAGCGGGCAGTCGGTCGCCACGCGGTCCGGGCGCTCCGCCAGGACGGCGTCGAAGACGGGCTGGCCGACCTTCATGGACAGCGGAAAGTACTCCGTCTTCATGCTCCAGGTCCCGTCATGGCCCGTGCACTTCTCGACGGTCACGACCTCGCTGCCCGGGATGAGCTGGAGCAGGTCGCGCGACTTGAAGCCGATGTCCTGGACCTTGAGGTGGCACGGCACCTGGTAGACGACCTTCCCGGGCGATCGCTGGAAGTCGGTCGAGAGCCTGCCTGCCGCGTGCCGGCGCATCAGGTACTCGCAAAGGTCCTGCGTCGCGCGCGCGACCTCCCTGCCCTCCTCGTCGGGCCCCAGCACCGGGTATTCCTTCTTCAGGGTGAGGCTGCAGGTCGGGCCCGGCGCGACGACCGCGTAGCCCGCCCGCACGAAGGGAGAGAGCGAGGTAACGTTGACGGACCGGCACTCCTTCGCCGCATCGAGCTCCCCACTCTCCAAAAACGGCATGCCGCAGCAGCGCTGCGCCGGAACGGCGACCTCGCAGCCGTTCTTCTCGAGGACGGCGACCGCGGCGCGGCCGATCTCCGGGTTGTTCGCATTGACCGAGCAGGTCACGAACAGCGCGACCCGATCGCCGCGCGGAGCGCGCTCGGAGGGCTCCGTCGCGCCGCCGCGCCGGGCCCACCACTGGACGAAGGTCTCCGACGACCAAGCCGGGAGCTGCCGGTCCCGGTGAACCCCGAGCGTCTTCTCCAGCAGGACGCGCGCGAAACGGACCTCGCTCATCGCGTTGACGAGCGCCGCGGCCCCCGTCGCGACCGCGCCCATCGCGTCGGCCGACGCGAGCACCCGCTCGCGCAGGCGGGGCTTCCCCTCCTGCTTCACGCGCGCTGCGCGGTCCCGCAGCACGACGCGCGGAATGTCCACGTCGAAGCGGTGGGGCGGGTAGTACGGACAGTGCGGGATGCAGAGCTTGCACTCGTAGCAGAGATCCGAGAACTCCGTCAGGTCCCGGGCAGGGAGCCGGTCAACCTCGCCGTCCACCTCCGGGCGATCGAGCGCCCGGAAGAGGACGTCGAAGGAGGGGCAGAGGTTGTAGCAGCGGCGGCACGTGTGGCAGATGTCGGCCACACGGCGCAGCTCCTTCTCGACCCCCGCCGGGTCGAAGAAGTCGTGGGAATCCGGATCGAACACGCGGCCCGGGCTCAGTACGTGCCGAGGTTGTCGAGGCCCTTCTGGAAACGGCCCGCGTGGGACTTCTCGGCGCGGGCGAGCGTCTCGAACCACTCCGCGACTTCGGTGAAGCCCTCCTCGCGCGCCGTCCGCGCGAAACCCGGGTACATCTGAGTGTACTCGTAGGTCTCCCCTTCGACCGCGGACTTGAGGTTCAAGTCCGTGCCGCCGATCGCGAAGCCCGTGGCCGGGTCCCCGACTTCCTTGAGGAAGTCCAGGTGCCCGAACGCGTGTCCCGTCTCGGCCTCGGCCGTGTCGCGGAATAGGCCTCCGACATCGGGGTAGCCCTCGATGTCCGCGCGCCGCGCGAAGTACATGTACCTCCGGTTCGCCTGGGATTCTGCGGCGAAGGCATGCTTCAGATTGTCGTGGGTCTTGCTTCCGTTCAGTTGGGGCATCGCTTCTTTCCTCCTGCCTTTCTGCCGCGCCGGCAGTCCCGGCAGATTCCGAGGATTTTCAAGATACGCTCTTCGATGTCGTGGCCCCGCGCCCCCGGCCGCCGCTCCTCCCCGTGGGCGCGCCGCCCGCTCGAGATCGAGCAGCCGCCCTACCCGTAAGCGACGTGTCGAGAAACGCGGCGATCACGCCAGTTCGAAACGATCCAGGTTCATGACCTTGTTCCAGGCCGCGATGAAGTCATTGACGAACTTCTTCTCCGCGTCCGAGCTTCCGTAGACCTCCGCGAGGGCGCGGAGTTGGGAGTTTGATCCGAAGACGAGGTCGACACGCGTGGCTGTCCACTTGACTTCGCCCGTCTTGCGATCCCGGCCTTCGAACACGGCGGCGTCTTTCGAGACCGGCTTCCACTCCGTGCCCATCTCGAGCAGGTTCACGAAGAAGTCGTTGGTCAGCGTCCCCGGGCGCTGGGTGAACACGCCATGCTTGGTCTGCCCGACATTGGCGTTGAGGGCTCGCATGCCGCCGACGAGCACCGTCATCTCGGGCGCGGTCAGCGTCAAGAGCTGCACCTTGTCGATCAGAAGCGCCTCGGACGGCACGGCGTACCGGGCCTTCTGGTAGTTGCGGAAGCCGTCGGCGATCGGTTCGAGCACGGCGAAGGATTCCACGTCGGTCTGGTCCTGCGAGGCGTCCATGCGACCCGGCGTGAAGGGAACCGTCGCCTGGTGGCCGGCCTTTTTCGCCGCCTGCTCGATGCCTGCGGCGCCGGCCAGGACGATCAGGTCCGCCATGGATACCTTCCTGCCTCCGGCCGCCGCGCCGTTGAACTCGCGCTGGATGCCCTCGAGGGACTTCAGCACCTTCGCCAGCTGTGCGGGCTGGTTGACCGCCCAGTCCTTCTGCGGCGCGAGGCGGATGCGCGCGCCATTCGCGCCACCACGCTTGTCGGAGCCACGGAACGTCGAGGCCGACGCCCACGCGGTCGAAACCAGCTCCGGGACCGACAAGCCCGAGGCCAGAACCTTGGCCTTGAGGGCGGCAACGTCACGCTCGTCGATCCGCGGGTGATCGACCCGGGGGATCGGGTCCTGCCAAATCAGGTCCTCGGCCGGCACTTCCGGGCCGAGGTAGCGCGCGCGCGGTCCCATGTCGCGGTGGGTTAGCTTGAACCAGGCCCGCGCGAACGCATCGGCGAACTGGTCCGGGTTCTCCATGAAGCGCCGCGAGATCTTTTCGTAGGCCGGGTCCAAGCGCAGCGACAGGTCGGTGGTCAGCATCGTCGGCACGAGCTTCTTCGAAGGGTCGTGCGCGTGCGGGATCGTCGCGCCCGCGCCCTTCGCGACCCATTGCTGCGCGCCGGCCGGGCTCTTGCCCAGTTCCCACTCGTGGCCGAACAGGTTCTCGAAGTAGTTGGAGTCCCACTTCGTCGGGGCGGTGGTCCAGGTGACTTCCAGGCCGCTGGTGATCGTGTCGCCGCCCATGCCCGTGCCGTAGCTGTTCTTCCAGCCGAATCCCTGCTGCTCGAGGCCGGCCCCCTCAGGCTCCTCCGCCACGTGGGACGAAGGGGCGGCGCCGTGGGTCTTGCCGAAAGTATGCCCGCCGGCGATCAGCGCCACAGTCTCCTCGTCGTTCATGGCCATGCGGCCGAAGGTCTGGCGGATGTCGTTCGCAGCGGCGATCGGATCGGGCGTGCCGTCCGGACCTTCGGGGTTGACGTAGATCAGGCCCATCTGCACCGCGGCCAGCGGATTCTCGAGGTTCCGTCCGTGGAGGTCCCAATGCGGCGAGTCGTCGGAGACCAGCACCCCGCCCTCTTTCTCGACGCCCTCGGAGCCGCGGGGGTAGCGATGGTCGCCGCCCAGCCAGGTCGTTTCGGCGCCCCAGTAGACGTCCTGATCCGGCTCCCAGACGTCCGGACGCCCGCCGCCGAAACCGAAGGTCTTGAAACCCATCGTTTCGAGGGCGACGTTCCCGGCGAGGATCATGAGGTCGGCCCAAGAGATCTTCCGGCCGTACTTCTGCTTGATGGGCCAGAGCAGCCGGCGCGCCTTGTCCAGGCTGACGTTGTCCGGCCAGCTGTTGAGCGGCGCGAAGCGCTGCTGGCCCCTGCCGCCGCCGCCGCGGCCGTCCCCGATGCGATACGTGCCGGCGCTGTGCCACGCCATGCGGATGAACAGCGGACCGTAGTGGCCGAAGTCCGCCGGCCACCAGTCCTGCGAGTCGGTCATCAGTGCCGCAAGATCTTTCTTCACCGCCGCCAGGTCGAGGCTCTTGAACTCCTTCGCGTAGTCGAAGTGCTCGCCCATGGGGTCCGACTTCGAGGAATGCTGGTGCAGGAGGTCGACCCTCAACTGGTTCGGCCACCACTCGCGGTTCGACGTGCCGCCGGCGGCCCTGCCCGTCACCGGGCATTTGCTCTGTTCACTCATGATCCTTGCTCCTTTCTCGAGGCGCTTCTGGAAGGGCCAGCATGCGACTTTGTCGGCGCGCTCCAGCCTCTCTTTCCTGGCGTCTTTCGCCTGTGCCGGCAGTCCCGGCAGATTCCGACAAACTCCAATACGTGCTCTTCGATCTCGTGGCCGCGCGCGCGCAGCCGCCGCTCCTCTGCGAAGGTCCGCGGCGTCCGCTCGAGATCGAGCAGGAGGCTGCACTCCCGGCAGGAGAAGTGGTCGTGCGCCGAGAGGTCGGCGTCGTAGCGGGTGCGGCCGCCGCGGGTCCAGGACCGCAGCTCCCCCTGCGCCACCAGCACTTGGAGGTTCCGGTAGACCGTGCCGAGCGAGATTCGCGGCAACGCCCGGCGAACCGCCTCGTACACCCACTCCGCCGTCGGATGGCAATCCGTTCCCTGCACCGCCTCGTGAATGAGACGCCTCTGGCGGGTCGAGCGGCGGGGGGCTGGAGCCGGGTGTTTCATATTCAGTAACGATTACTATTATTGATAGAGAAGGTGGATTGGTCAAGGGCGGCTTGCTAGAATCACCTCCTCTTGGAGACCGCCCCGCCGCCAACCCTCACCGAGAGGGACTTTCCTCTCGGCGAGCCCGGATTCACCTACCAGGACCTGCACCGCGAGGACCGGCTGGCGGACCTCGACGCCGCGTTCCTCG
>JBKJWL010000263.1:0-5266 GCA_046716885.1 Thermoanaerobaculia bacterium
AAAGCGTCGGCGAGCGGCGCCGCGGCCGCGCCCGAGAGCGCCGGCAGCGGTTGCCCCTGCGCGAGCCAGAGCAGGCGGCGGAAGGAGTCGCGCAGGACGATTCCCTTCTCCGTCTTCTCGGGCTTCAGGTCCGAGGCCTTCTTCGCGTCGAACAGGACGACGGGCGCCTCGATCGGATCCGAGGAGAGGTACTCCATCGCGCCGTCGCCTTCGAAGAAGAAACCCACGACGTGTCCGCCGGCCCGCACCGGCGCGGCGCGCCCCGACTTCAGGAAACAGGAGATTCGCCCGGCGGCCAGGCGCAGGCCCGAGACAGAGACGGCTTCGCCCGCGGCGAGGTGGTCGAACCGCTCGATCGTCTCGGTGAGCGCCGAAGGCTCGGCCGCGGCGAGCGCCCCCGCCGACGCCAGCGCGACCGCCGCGAAAAACCCGGGGGCGCGCAGCATCCTCAGTCCTTCGGCATCTCCGTGCCCCAGTAGTACTTCTCGAAAAACGGCATGTAGTCCTTCTTCGTCATGAACTGGAGCAGGCCCGCGACCGTCTTCGTCGAGCCGAACTTCCAGGCGAACGACTTCTGGTACGACTTCAGGAAGGTGAAGAAGGCCTCGTCGCCGAGCTCCTTGTGAAGCGCGTACAGCAGCGCCGGCCCCTTGTTGTAGAGCAGCCCGTTGCGGATGAAGAAGCTGGTCGTGGCATCGCCGGCGACGTAGGCACGATTGGCCAGATGGATCGGGATCTCGCCGCCGGCGAAGGTCGCGCGCGCCCGCCAGTGTTTGACCAACGCTTTGAAAGTGGCCTCGTTCTTGTACACCTTGAGAAAGAGTCCGGCGCAATACTCGGCGAAAGCCTCGGTTATCCACTGTTCCTCGAAGCTCGGCATCTTGACCGCGGTGCCCCAGTACTGATGCGCGATCTCGTGCGCGAATCTCTCGTTGATCCCCTGCGAATAGAGCTGGTTCTCTTCGCCGATGAACGGGTTGAAAGCCTCCTTCGTGATGAACATCGTCCCGGGCGGCGCCTGCCCGAACCCGAAGGCGTTGATCTCGATGATGTTGAACTCCGGCAAGGGGAAGGGGCCGAGGAACTCGACGAAGTACTTGATGATGCTCGCCGCGAGGCTGGTGAGCTGCTTGACGGCGCGCGGGTTCTTGAGAGCATACGTTGCGACCCGGATGGTGACGCCGTTGCGGACCTCCTCCGCGATGTCGTAGGTCCCGGCGAGGATCACGGCGAAGCAGATGGGCTTGTCGACCCGCGTCTCGAGCACGTTTTCGTCGCCTTCCACGGCGCGCCGCAAAGTCTTGCCGGGCGCAAACGGAACGAACGGCTTCTTCACACGCACGTTCGCGTGGAACGTGTAGAACTGTCCCGCCAGCGCCGGCTGCGGGAACCAGGCCGAAATACCGAGCACCCAGTAGCTGTCTCCGCCCGGTTGGACGAGGAAGTCGCCGTCGATCTCGAAGCGCAGCTTGAAGGGCTTTTCCGGCGCCGCGGCCTCGGCGAGCTGGATGACCACCTCTCCGTTGTCGTGGCCGAAGTCGAGCGACCGGCCGGCCTCGTCGGTCACTTTCCGGAGGTGCTCCGAGCGCGTGCTCAAGTTGTTTCCGAAATACGTGTAGATGGTGCTGTCGAGATCCAGACGCATAGCCACCATGGGGCGCCCGACCGGCACGAGAGTCTCGACGACGGTCATCGCCGCGTCGGATCCGGCGGACGCCTTAAGGTCCACGTCGACGTCGGTCAGGACGACGCGGGGCCGCGGCGGATCCTTCGGGTCGCGGCCGACCAGCTGAACGGAAAGGTACGACCGATAGAGATACTTTCGGGCTTCCGGGTCGTTGGAACCGGCCTTTCTCACGATGGCTAGCGACTCCGAGGGGTCATCCACGTCGAGCTCGTATACGAGATCTTCGTTCGCGCCGTCGATCTCGGCGCGCACGAGCGGCGCCGCAGGGGCGTCCAGCTTCTGCATGGCGAAGTCGTGCGACAGGGGCGTTCCATAGAGCCGGCGGAATTTCTCGCGCTGCCCGGAGAAGCCGACAGCCAGGGACGCCGCAGCTGGACCGGAGAGGGCGGGCAAGGGCTGCCCTTGGGCCAGCCACAGAACTCGGGTGAGGTTGTCACGAAGGCGAACCCCCTTGTCCGTCTTCTCGGGCTTGAGGCTCGACCCCTTGCGGGCGTTGAACATGACGACCGGAGTTTCCAGTGGATCGGCCGACACATATTCGAGCGAGCCCGTTCCCACGAAGAAGACTCCGACCACCTCGTCGCCGGCCAGAACCGGAGCGGCTCGACCGGACGCGAGGCGGCACTCGAAATGGCCCGAGCTCAGGGTCAGAGGCCCGACCAGCTTCGCGTCCCCCACCGTCAGGTGGTCGAACCGCTCGATCGTCTCGGCGAGGCGGGGTGGCTGTGCGGCGAACAGCGTACGGGCGAGAGCCAACGCAATGGCCGCGAGAATCCCGCAGCGAAAGCGCTGCATCCCCCGATTGTAATGCCCCGGAGCGAACTCTCTCGGGCATAGAATGCGGCAGGCATTTTCGATGACACTTTCGGGCGGCGAGCGACTCGGCTTCTACGAGGTCCTCGCGCCACTGGGCTCGGGCGGCATGGGCGAGGTCTATCGGGCGCTCGACACGCGGCTTCAGCGCGAAGTGGCGATAAAGATCCTTCCCGAGGCCTTCGCTGACGACGCGGAGCGGCTCGCGCGCTTCGAACGGGAGGCGCGGCTTCTCGCGGCGCTCAACCACCCCGCGATCGCCACCGTCCACGGCCTCGAGCACGATGGCGCGCGGCGCTACCTCGTGATGGAGCTGGTGGAAGGCGAGACTCTGGCCGCACGGCTGAACGCGGGGCCTCTGCCCGTTCCGGACGTGCTGCGACTGGGACGCCAGATCGCCGAGGGGCTCGAGGCGGCGCACGCGCGCGGCGTCGTCCACTGCGACCTGAAGCCCGCCAACATCGCGCTGACTCCAGACGGACGCGTCAAGCTCCTCGACTTCGGTCTGGCGCGCGCGTTTGCGCCGGAGCGTTCGGAGCAGGACGCCTCGCGCTCCCCCACGATCACCGCCGACATCGCGCCTCGCGGGTCGATCTTCGGAACGGTTTCCTACATGAGCCCGGAGCAGGCGCGCGGCCGCGAGATCGACAAGCGCACGGACATCTGGGCGTTCGGATGCGTGCTCTACGAGATGCTCACGTGCCGCAAGGCCTTCGCCGGCGAGACGGTGCCGGACACCCTCGGACTGATCTTCGAGGCGGATCCGGACTGGGGCGCATTGCCCGCGAAGACGCCCGCGGGCGTGAAAGAGCTGCTGCGGCGCTGCATCCAGAAGGATCCCAATCGCCGCCTGCGCGATGTCGGGGACGCCCGCATCGAGCTCGACGACAGCATCTCCGGCCAGACTCACGAGCTGCCGGAGACCGAGGTGCGTTCGGCGCGCAGGCGCCGACGCCGCCTCGTCCTCGGGGCGGCTGCGGTCCTGCTCGCCGGCGCGGCGTTTTGGCTGATCCTCGAGACCCGGCGTCCCGCAGCCGGGGCCGGCGACAGGTCCCTCGCGGTCCTTCCGTTCCGCAATCTGACGAACATGCCCGAGGGCGAGCTGTTGGGGCTCGCCATGGCCGATACAGTCAGCGTCCGGCTCGCGAACGTTCCGGGCCTCCAGGTGGTCACGCCGCGGGCGGCCGTCGAGGCCGGTGAAAACGACTCCAACTTCGCCCGCGTGGCCAGGAGGCTCGGGGCGAACAGGCTGGTGGCCGGCACGCTACAGCGCGAGAACGAACGATACCGAATCACGTACCGGTTGCTCGATGCCGACGGCAGACAGCTCGCGGCCAACGCGTTCGACGGCGCGGAGCTGTTCATTCTGCAGGACCGCGTCGCTGACGGCGTGGTGCGAGACCTGAGACTGCGCCGGGGAGCGCGCCGCACGCCGACGCCGTCGGGCCTCGACACGGTGGCGGACCAGGAGCGCTACCTGCAGGCGATTGGGTTGCTCCAACGCTACGACCGGCGCGACGGCGTCGAGCGCGCGGTGCAGATCCTCGGCAAGCTCGCCGATGAGAAGCCCCAGTCGGCGCTCGTGCAGGCGGCGCTCGGCCGTGCCGCGCTCGCGATGTTCGACTTCACGAAGGACCGATCGTGGGCCGACCGCGCGGCCGTCGCCAGCGATGCCGCGCGCGTGCTCGACCCGGGCCTTCCGGAGGTGGACATCATCATGGGCGAGACGTTTCTCGTGACGGGGCGCTCCAAGGAGGCCGTGGAGGCGTTCCGCCGCGGGCTCGCCGCGAGCCCCGACAAAGTCGATGCTCTGCTCGGGCTCGGCCGTGCCGCCGAGGCCGCCGGCGACGACCGCACGGCGGAGGACGCGTTCCGGCGCGCGGCGGCGCTGCAGCCTTCCTTCGCCGTGTTCAACCAGCTCGGCGCGCTGCACGCGGACCGCGGCCGCTGGTCGGAAGCCGCCGCGATGTTCCGGCGCGCGGCCGAGGTCGCCCCGGACAGCTACCGCGCGTACAGCAACCTCGGCGGCGTCTCGGTCCTCGGTTGCGATTTCGGGACAGCCCTCCCGGCGCTTCGCAAGGCGCTCGAGCTCAAGCCCGACGATCCGATCGCCGCCTCGAACCTCGGCCTGACGCAACTCTGGACGGGACGCCCGGGAGAGGCCGTTGCGACGCTCGAAACCGCTTCCCGGAACGCGCCCGCGAATTTCCAGGTGTGGGGGGCCTTCGGCGACGCCCTCGCGGAAACGGGAGCGAAAGAACGGGCCGCGCAGGCCTACGGCCGAGCGATCGAGCTGGCGCAGGGGGCCGTGCGTTTGAATCCCCGAGACGCCGCTGCGCACTCCGTGCTCGGAACCTCGTTCGCGCGAACCGGCCGCACGGAAAAGGCGGTCGGTGAGATCCAAACGGCGCTCTCGCTGGACGACAAGCAACCGAACGTGCTCGCCGACGCCGCGACGGTCGCCGCCCTGCGGGGGAACTCCCAGGAAGCGCTCGGCTGGATCCGAAAGGCGGTGGACGCGGGATACTGCCGCCAGATCATCGCCCGTCAACCAGAGTTCGCATCGCTGCATTCGTCCCCGGAGTTTCAATCGATTGTCGCCGCGCCGCGCAAAACGGCCGGCTCTTGAAGGAGGAGACCATGACCAATCGAGCTTCGCGATGCCGGATCGTGCTCGCCATCCTCGTCGCCGCTGTCGTGATCGGCGGAGGTTTGGCCTGCACGCCGAAAGGGATCAAGGCGATCGTCGTCGGCCCTTCGGCCGCG
>JBKJWL010000264.1:0-20232 GCA_046716885.1 Thermoanaerobaculia bacterium
CGGACCGGCGCGTTGAACGAGGTCGACCCGGTCCGCCTCGGCGACGCCCCCCCCGTGCGCGCGGCCGACCTCGCGGAGCTCAAGTCCCTCTTCGAGCTCCGCAAGACCGCCAAGTTCGCCCCCCCGCCGGTGTGCCGGAAGCACACGGACGTGCTCGCGCACTACCGATGCGACGCCACGGCGCGACCCCTCTGCGACGATTGCGCGCCGGAGAAAAAGTTCGGCGGAACCGTCGTACGCGTCTGCGAGCACTGCGGAGGCAACGCCGGCGACCTCCACGCCGCGCCCGGCGACCTTTCTTGACCCCTGGCCCGCCCCTCGGCTATCCTTCGCCTCCCCGAGCGGGAATAGCTCAGCGGTAGAGCGCCACCTTGCCAAGGTGGAAGTCGCGGGTTCGATCCCCGTTTCCCGCTCCAGCAAGTTCACGGCAGGTCGCGATCGCGTCCCCGCCGCCCGTGCCGCCAGGGATCAGACCCCACGCAGACCGAGCCGGCCCTTGGGACAGACTCGCGCAGCATAGAATCCTCGTCGCGCTCATCCGATGACAATTTCTGCCGGAACCCGTCTCGGGCACTACGAGATCCTCGCGCCGCTGGGCGCAGGTGGGATGGGCGAGGTGTACCAGGCGCGGGATTCGAAGTTGAAGCGCGACGTGGCGATCAAGGTTCTGCCGCAATCGCTCGCGGCGGATCCGGATGCGCTCGCGAGGTTCGAGCGGGAGGCTTTGGCGGTCGCGGCGCTGTCGCACCCGAACATCCTCGCGATCCACGACTTCGGAACGCAGGACGGGACGGCCTATGCGGTGACGGAGCTTCTCGAAGGCGAGACGCTGCGTGGCAAGCTCGACACGGGTCCGATCGCGCAGAGGCAGGCCATCGATTACGCCCTCCAGGCGGCGAGAGGACTCTCGGCGGCCCACGAGAAGAACATCGTCCACCGGGACCTGAAGCCGGAGAACCTGTTCGTCTCGAAAGACGGCCATCTCAAGATCCTCGACTTCGGGCTGGCGAAAAAAGTCGAGGCCGTCACTCCGGAGGAGAAGACGAGCGCGGCGACGGGCTCGGGTCACACCGAGCCCGGGACGGTCATGGGGACGATGGGCTACATGTCGCCGGAGCAGGTGCGGGGGCTGCCGGTGGATCACCGGTCGGACCTCGTCTCCCTCGGAACGATCCTGTACGAGATGCTGTCGGGCAAGCGGGCGTTCAAGCGGGACACGGCGAGCGACACGATCGCGGCGATCATGCGGGACGAGCCGCCGGAGCTGACGCAGTCGGGGCGGAACGTCTCGGCGGCCCTCGACCACATCGTCCGGCACTGCCTGGAGAAGGACCGGGGCCGCCGGTTCCAGTCCGCGCAGGACATCGCCTTCGCGCTCTCGGAGGCGTCGGCTCCGACGATGTCGAGCGGCGTGCAGCTCGCGGCTCCGTCGACCAGCAAGAAGAAGGCTCTCATTGCCGTTGCGGCGGCGGTCGTCGTTCTCGCCGCGGTCGGTGTCTTTCTCCTGCGCCGGCCGCATGGTGCTGCGGGCGCGGCCGGCGGGGTCAAGCGAGTGGCCGTACTTCCGTTCGAGAACCTGGGAGCCCCCGAGGACGACTATTTCGCTGACGGGATCGCGGATGCCATACGAGGGAAGCTGACGTCTTTGCCGGGCCTCCAGGTGATCGCCCGGGGCAGCTCGACACCGTACAAGAAGACGACCAAGACTCCCAGGCAGATCGCCGAGGAGCTGAATGCCTCGTATCTGCTGACGGCTACGGTGCGCTGGCAGAAGGGCGGCGGAGGCAATCGCGTGCAGGTCACTCCCGAGCTGGTTGACGTGACTCACCCGGATGCGCCCACATCGAAGTGGCAGCAGCCGTTCGACGCGGCGATCACGGATGTCTTCCAGGTCCAATCCGACATTGCGACCAAGGTGGCGCAGGCGTTGGGCGGTGCTCTCGGCGCTGGCGAGGAGAAGCGGCTCTCCGAGAAGCCCACGCAGAACCTCGCTGCCTATGACGCATTCCTGAAGGGCGAAGAGGCGTCGAACGGCCTGGCGGCAACGGATCCTCCCAGCATGCGCAGGGCCCTTGGCTTCTACGATCGGGCCGTGGCGCTCGATCCCGGCTTTGCGCAGGCGTGGGCGAGAGTTTCCATAGCCAATTCCCTCCTGTACGCCAACAGCACCCCGACTCCCGCGCTCGCCGAGCGCGCCCGGGAAGCGGGGGCGAGGGCCGTCGCGCTTGCGCCAAACCTGCCGGATGGATACCGGGCCGCCGGCAGCTACGAACGGCTGGTCCTGGGGAACCACGACAGCGCCCGGGCGCAGTTCGAGAAGGGTCTGCACGTCGCACCCGGCGATGCCAACCTTCTCCGGGGAGCGGCGGGTGTGGAACAGGCCCTCGGGCGCTGGGATGCGGCGGTGGCGCACCGCCGGCAGGCGCTGACGCTCGATCCCAGGTCGGTGAGCGGCCTCGGCGGCCTCGGAAACGCGCTGATTCGGCTGCGGCGCTATCGCGAGGCGCGGGACGTTCTCGACCGTGGCCTCGCCCTTGCGCCCGGCAACCTTGCTCTTCTCGAGGACAAGGCCATGACGTTTCTCGGCGAAGGAGACCTCGCCGGCGCCCGGGCCGTGCTCGAGGCCGCGTCCAAGGAGGTGGAGCCCACCGCGCTCGTGACGTATGTGGCGAACTACCAGGATCTCGGCTGGGTCCTCGACGACGAGCAGCGAGAGATTCTCCTGCGGCTCACGCCGAGCGTGTTCGACGACGACCGCGGTGCCTGGGCCCTCTGCCTCGTTCAGGCCTATGCCTTCCGGGGAGATGGAGCGAACGTTCGTCTCTACGCCGAGGAAGCGAGAAAAGCTCTCGAGGACCAGCTTCGGTCAGCGCCGGAGGATCCGCAGCGTCACGGATTTCTCGGCCTGGCGCTCGCATACCTGGGCCGGAAGGAGGAAGCGATCCGGGAGGGCAAGCGAAGCGTCGCCCTGGGTCCCATCTCGGGGGACGCCGACTACGGTCCCTACTACCAGCACCAGTTCGCGCGGATCTACATCCTCGTCGGCGAGCCGGAGAAGGCGCTCGACGAGCTCGAGCCGCTGCTGAAGATCCCGTACTGGCTCTCGCCCGGCTGGCTGACGATCGACCCCAACTTCGACCCGCTGCGCAACAACCCGAGATTCCTGAAGCTCGTCGCAGGGGCCAAGTGACACTGTCCGCGGGAACCCACCTCGGAGCTTACGAGATCCTGTCGCCTCTGGGCGCGGGCGGGATGGGTGAGGTGTACCGGGCGCGGGACGCGAAGTTGAAGCGCGATGTGGCGATCAAAGTGCTGCCGCAGTCGCTCGCGGCCGACGCCGACGCGCTGGCGCGTTTCGAGCGCGAGGCTCTGGCGGTCGCGGCGTTGTCGCATCCGAACATCCTTGCCATTCACGACTTCGGGACACACGAGGGGACGGCCTACGCCGTCACGGAGCTACTGGAAGGCGAGACGCTGCGGGGCAAGCTGGACACCGGACCGATTGCGCAGAAGCAGGCCGTCGATTACGCGCTCCAGGTCGTCAGGGGTCTCTCCGCCGCGCACGAGAAGGGGATCGTCCACCGGGATTTGAAGCCGGAGAACTTGTTCGTCTCGAAGGACGGCCACGTCAAGATCCTCGACTTCGGGCTGGCGAAGAAGGTGGAGGCGGTCGCTCCGGAGGAGAAGACGAGCGCGGCGACGGGCTCGGGCCACACAGAGCCCGGGACGGTGATGGGGACGATGGGCTACATGTCGCCCGAGCAGGTGCGCGGCCTGCCCGTGGATCACCGCTCGGACATCTTCTCGTTCGGGACGATCCTCTACGAGATGCTCTCGGGCAAGAGGGCGTTCAAGCGGGACACGGCGAGCGACACGATCGCGGCGATTCTGAAGGAGGATCCGCCGGAGCTGACGCAATCGGGGCGAAACATCTCGCCGGCTCTCGACCACATCGTCAAGCACTGCCTGGAGAAGGATCGGGATCGGCGGTTCCACTCCGCCCACGACATCGCTTTCGCACTTTCGGAGGCGTCGTCTCCGACGACCTCGAGCGGCGTGCAGTTCGCGGCACCACCGACCGGCAAGAAGAAGGTTCTCATCGCCGTTGCGGCGGCCGTCGTCGTGCTCGCCGCGGCGGGTATCCTTCTCATGCGGCGGCCGCCCCGGGGAGGCGGCGAGGCCAGCGGCGTCAAGCGCGTGGCCGTTCTGCCGTTCGAGAACCTGGGGGCTCCCGAGGACGACTACTTCGCCGACGGGATCTCAGATGCCATCCGGGGAAAGCTGACGTCCTTGCCGGGGCTTCAGGTCATCGCGCGGGGCAGCTCGACGCCCTACAAGAAGACGACCAAGACTCCCAGGCAGATCGCCGAGGAGCTGAACGCGTCCTATCTGCTCACGGCGACGGTTCGGTGGCAGAGGAGTGGCGGCGCGAACCGCGTACAGGTCAGCCCAGAGCTGGTGGACGTGACGCGGCCGGATGCGCCCACATCCAGGTGGCAGCAGCCCTTCGACGCGGCGATCACGGATGTCTTTCAGGTGCAGTCGGACATCGCGACGAAGGTGGCGCAGGCCCTGGGCGGCGCACTCGCGGCCGGCGAGGAGAAGCGGCTTGCCGAGAAGCCCACGCAGAGCCTCCCCGCCTACGACGCATACTTGAAGGGGGAGGAAGCGGCGAACGGCCTGGCGGCCACTGATCCGCCCAGCCTCCGCAAGGCGCTCGGTTTCTACGAGCAGGCCGTGGCGCTCGATCCCGGATTCGCGCAGGCATGGGGGAGAGTCTCGCAGGCCAATTCGCTCCTGTACGCCAACAGCACCCCGACGCCCGCCCTCGCGGAGCGTGCCCGGCAGGCGGGGGAGAAGGCCGTCGCCCTTGGCCCGGACCGGCCGGAGGGATCCTTGGCCCTGGGCAACTACGAGCGGTTGGTTGCTCGGGACTTTAATCGTGCCCTGGCGCAGTACGAGAAGGGGCTGCGCGTTGCGCCCGGCGATGCCGCCCTTCTCAGGGTAACGGCGCTTGCCGAGCAGGGCCTCGGGCGCTGGGATGCGTCGGTGGAACACTTCAAGCAGGCGGAGCGTCTCGATCCCCGATGGGTCGCCAACCTGAGGGGCCTCGGCGAGACGCTTCTCAATCTGCGGCGCTACCCGGAGGCGCGAGAGGTTCTCGACCGTGGCCTCGCCCTGGCGCCCGCGAACCTCGCCCTGATCGAGGACAAAGCCGCAACATTCCTCGGAGAGGGGGACCTACCCAGCGCCCGGGCCACGCTCGATGCCGCCTCCAGGGCGGTCGAGCCCACCGCGCTCGTGGCTTTCATCGCGTACTACTGGGACCTCGTATGGGTGCTCGACGACGAGCAGCGAGAGCTTCTGCTGCGGCTGACGCCGAGCGCGTTCGACGAGGACCGGGGCAGCTGGGCCCTCTGCCTGGCTCAGGCGTATTCGTTGAAGGGCGACGCCCCAAACGTGCACACCTACGCCGAGGAGGCGAGGAAGGCCTACGAGGAGCAACTTCGCGCAACACCCGAAGATCCGGCGCGCCGCGTTGCCCTCGGCCTGTCACTGGCGTATCTCGGCCGGAAAGAGGAAGCGATCCGGGAGGGCGAGCGCGGGGTGGCACTCGCTCCGGTTTCGAAAGATGGGCTCAACGGTCCCTACTACCAGCACCAGCTCGCGCGGATCTACATGCTCGTCGGCGAGCCGGAGAAAGCGCTCGACCAGCTCGAGCCGCTGCTGAAGATCCCCTACTACCTCTCGCCCGGCTGGCTGAAGATCGATCCCAACTTCGACCCGCTGCGCAAAAACCCGCGGTTCCAGAAGCTCGTCGCCGGCGGGAAGTAGTCGCAATCACGGCGACCCAGGAGCGATCGTCGCCTCCGCGTTGACTCCCGCCGGCGCGCGGTCAAGTATGTGTTCACGGGGCGCGGTCGACTCGACCCGTTTCCCCCGCGACAAGGGAGGCAACCATGCGAAAGCTTCTGGCGGCCGTCGGCGTCTCCTGGCTCCTTCCCCTCGCCCTGCTCGCCCAGGTCACGGCCATCCGGGCGGGCCGGCTCGTCGACCCCGAGACGGGCCGCGCGGCGCCTGAACAGGTCATCCTCGTCGAGGGCGGCAAGATCACGGCCGTGGGGCCGGCGCTTCCGATCCCCCCGGGCGCGGCCGTCATCGACCTGTCGGACCTGACCGTGCTTCCGGGGCTCGTGGACACGCACACGCACCTCGGCATCACGTACAAGGACGTTCCCGAGCACAACTACTACTACCTGACCTACGTCATGGAGTCGACGCCGCTTCGGGCGATCCAGGCCGCCTCCAACGGCATCCAGCTCCTGAACTCGGGCTTCACGGTCGTGCGGGATCTCGGCAACAATGCGCTCTACGCCGACACGGCGCACCGCCAGGCGATCGAGCAGGGATGGATCCCGGGACCGACGCTCATCAACTCGGGGCTCATCATCGGCGGCAAGGGCGGCCAGTTCTGGCCCACGCCGGAGATGGTCAAGTACCACGACATCGTCTATCCCGAGTACCTCGACGCCGACACGCGCGACGAGATCATCAAGGCCGTGCGGGAGAACATGCTGTTCGGCGCGAAGATCATCAAGATCTGCGTCGACTGCAAGCCCTGGGGCTACTCGGTCGACGAGATGAAACTCTTCATGTCAGAGGCCGCCAAGGGCGGGCTCAAGGTCGCTGGCCACGTCCAGACCCCCGAGGGCGCCAGCCGCGCGATCGAGGCCGGCATCTGGTCGATCGAGCACGGCTTCGCCCTAACCGACGAGCACTACAAGCTCATGGCGCAGAAGGGAATCTTCCTCGCCTCGACCGACACGCCGTTCACGCCCTATGCGGGGAAGAAGGAAGAGATGGAAAAGGCCGCCGCGCAGCTCAAGAGCGCCTGGCGGCACGGCGTCAAGATCACGTTCTCGACCGACATGGACTACTGGGAAGCGGGCAATATGCTCACGCGGGGAGAGCGCACGATCAATTTTCTTCTGACCTGGAAGGCCTCCGGGATCCCCAACGCCGACATCCTGAAGGCGATGACGATCACCGGCTACCAGTGCGCCCAGGTCGAGAAGCAGCGCGGGCCGATCCGGGTGGGGCTGGCCGCCGACATCATCGCCGTGCGGGGCAATCCTCTCGAGGACATCGATGCGCTGCGCGACGTGCGCTTCGTCATGAAGGACGGAATGGTTTTCAAACGCGACGGCGTGATGACGCCCGAAAAGTTCTTCCACGCGGGGCCGGTCTACGGATGGAACAAGCGGTAGGGTGAGGATCGGCCAGCCCCGCGGCGTCCATGAGAACGGAACGCCCTGACCATTCCGACACCTCCTTTTTCTCGAGGATGGCGAGGACCTCTACCGAGTCCTCGCTCACATCGTAAAAAACTCTCACGTCGCCGACTCGGAGCCGATACTGAGGTTTCGTGATGCCCTTGAGCCGCTGCTCCCGGGCCCTCCGTTGTAGAGTTTCCGAAATCGGATGACGCTCTCCGCGGGAACACGCCTCGGCCCCTATGAGATCCTGTCGCCGATTGGCGCGGGAGGGATGGGGGAGGTCTACCGCGCGAAGGACACGCGGCTCGGTCGCGACGTCGCGATCAAGGTTCTGCCGGAACGCCTGGCGGAGGATCCCGACGCCCTTTCGCGCTTCGAGCGCGAGGCCAGAGCGGTGGCCGCGTTGTCCCACCCGAACATCCTGGCCCTTCACGATTTCGGCCGGGAGGGAAACGTTGCGTATGCCGTCACGGAGCTCCTCGAAGGGGAGACGCTCCGCGAGGCCCTCTCCTCGGGGCCGCTCCCGCTTCGCCGGGCCACGGAGTACGGGTCGCAAATCGCGCTCGGCCTCGCCGCGGCGCACGAGAAAGGGGTCGTCCATCGGGATCTGAAACCCGACAACGTCTTCGTCACGCGGGACGAGCGGGTCAAGATCCTCGACTTCGGACTCGCGAAGGCGCGCTCGGCGCTCCCGGACGCGGGAGCCGAAACGCATTCCCCGACGGTATCGGGCTACACCGAGCCCGGAACGGTCATGGGAACCGTCGGCTACATGTCTCCGGAGCAGGTGCGGGGTGTCGCGGTCGATCATCGCTCCGACCTCTTTTCCTTCGGCGTCGTCCTCTACGAAATGTTGACCGGGCGCCGGGCTTTTCAGCGGGAAACCGCGGCCGAGACCATGACGGCGATCCTGAAAGAGGAGCCGGCTGAGCCCGACGGGTCGGACGGAGGCATCCCTCCGGCGCTCGCGCTGGTTCTCCGGCACTGTCTGGAGAAAAAGCCCGAGAAGCGCTTCCAGTCGGCGAGGGATCTTGCCTTCGCCCTCGAGACGGCCTCCTCGACGACGAGCTCCGCCGCCGTGGCCGTCTCGCTGGGCCGCCCGCGCTCCGTCCCGGTTTGGAGGTGGCTCGGCGTCGCGGCTCTCGCCGCCGCCGCGGCGGCCGCCGGCTATTTCGTCCGCCTGGGCCGGACGACTGCTCCGGCGCCTGACTGGAGCGAGGCGACGATCACGCCGTTGACGACGGATCCGGGCTACGAAGGCGAGCCGACGTTCTCTCCCGACGGACAGACGATGGCCTACGTCTCGGATCGCGACGGGAACTTCGAGATCTATCTGCAGCAGATCTTGGGCGGGCCGGCGCTCAACCTGACGAGTAATCCGGCGGCGGACATTCAGCCGGCCATCTCTCCCGACGGCCGCGAGATTGCGTTCGTCTCGAATCGCTCCAGCAGCTCGGACATCATCTACGCGGCCCCCAACCTGCCGCTCATCGGGGGAGACATCTGGATCATGCCCGCCCTCGGGGGGCGGGCGCGCCGGATCGTCCAGAACGGGAATTGTCCGTCCTGGACGCCGGACGGCGCGAACCTCGTTTACGTTCACGGCACGTTCCGACACGCTCGGATCGCGATGATTCCAGCGGCGGGGGGGGAGAGCCGCGACCTGCCGATCGACGAGCCGTTCGTGCAGCGGTATTTCTTCCCCGGCTTCTCGGAAGACGGACGATGGCTTCTCTACCAGAACGGCAACCAGGTCGAGGTCGTCCCCGCGGGAGGCGGGAAGGCGAAGGTCCTCGCCCGCGGGGAGTCGCCCGCCTTTGGGCCTGGATCGACGAGCGTCCTGTACACCAACGACGCGCCCGGAAAGGGCCGCACCCTCTGGAGGGCGCCGTTCTCGCTCGTTCGGGGAGAGTTCTCCGGACGGCCTGAGCCGCTGACTTTCGGTCGCGGCGCCGACGTCGGCGCGAAGGCTTCGCGGGACGGAAAGACGATCGCCTTCTCCGCCGTCGATCAGAGTCTCAATCTCGAGGAACTTCCGTTCGACGCGGAGGCCGGACGCGTGATGGGCCCTGTCCGGGAATTGACCTCCGGAAACAACCGCGTGGGTTTCTTCGACCCCTCACCCGACGGAAAGGCGGTCGTCTTCGCGACGGAGCGCGGCGCCAGCTCGCATCTCTGGCGCATCGATCCCCCGGCGCTTCCCAGCGAGCTCACGCGCGATCCGAAGTACTCGGATACGTTCCCTCAGTGGTCGCCCGACGGCAGCGAGATTGCGTTTTCTCGAGGGGGCGAGGGAGCCGGCGAGGGCGCTCAGTCTCTCTGGATCATGAGGGCCGACGGCACCCACCCGCGAAGGTTGGGCGACTTCTCCGGACAGATGGTCTGGTTGCCGGATCGAAAGGCGATCGTCCAGCGAAACCAGACCATGGTGCGGCTCGATCTCGCCTCCGGCGTCACCGCGCCAATCGCGCAAGCGAAGGTCGTCACCCTTCTCGCCGCCGATCGCGCCGGACAGTGGCTGGCGTACCAGAGCAGCGATGGCGGCCCGATGAAGATCATGGCGGTCCCGGTCGCCGGCGGAACTCCTCGTCTCGTCTCGACGGCACCGTACGAGGGCTACCATCCGTTCTTCTCGCCATCCGGCCGCTGGCTCTACTTCCAGCCCGGCCACAAGAACCTGTTCCGCGTGCCCGGCCCGGCGCAGGGTTGGGCGAGCGCTACTCCGCAGAAGGTGACGGACTTCTCCGGACTCGATCTCTACATCGAGAATCCCAGGATCTCGCTCGACGGCTCCCGGCTCTTCTACACGCGGGGGCGAAGGAAGGGTGACATCTTCATCCTCCACCCGGGCACGAGGTCGGAGAGGAAGCCGGCCGGATGATCGCGCCGAACGATGATGGCGGTTGCTGATCTGAGATGACGATCTCTCACGGGAGCCGCCTCGGCCCCTACGAGATCCTCGCGCCCCTCGGGGCGGGCGGGATGGGAGAGGTCTATCGGGCGAGGGACTCGAAGTTGAAGCGCGACGTGGCGATCAAGGTTTTGCCCCCGTCGCTTGCCGCCGATCCCGATGCCCTGGCGCGGTTCGAGCGCGAGGCCCTGGCGGTCGCGGCGCTGTCGCATCCGAACATCCTCGCGATCTTCGACTTCGGGACGCACGAGGGGACGGCCTACGCCGTCACGGAGCTCCTGGAAGGCGAGACGCTGCGAGGGAAGCTCGACACCGGCCCGATCGCGCAGAAGCAGGCCATCGACTACGCGCTCCAGGTCGCCAGGGGCCTCTCGGCGGCCCACGAGAAGGGCATTGTCCACCGGGATCTGAAGCCCGAAAACCTTTTCGTCGCCAGGGACGGCCATCTCAAGATCCTGGACTTCGGGCTGGCGAAGAAGGTGGAGGCGATCTCTTCGGAGGAGCAGACGAGCGCGCCGACGGGTTCGGGCCACACGGAACCGGGGACGGTCATGGGGACGATGGGCTACATGTCGCCCGAGCAGGTTCGAGGCCTGCCCGTCGATCACCGCTCGGACATCTTTTCGTTCGGGACGATCCTGTACGAGATGCTTTCGGGCCGGAAGGCGTTCAAGCGGGACACGGCGAGCGACACGATGGCGGCGATTCTGCGAGACGAGCCGCCGGAGCTGACGCAGTCGGGCCGCAACATTTCGCCGGCCCTCGACCACATCGTCCGGCATTGTCTGGAGAAGGACCGGGAAAACCGATTTCAGACGGCCAAGGATGTCGCATTCAACCTCGCTGAGCAGTCTTCCTCGAGTGTCGCGAGTGGCGCCCCGCTCGCGGTGCCACCGACTCGCAATAACAGGGTTCTCGTCGCCGTGGCCGCCGTCGTTGTTCTCGCTGTCGCGGGTGTCCTCATCATGCGCCGCCCGCACCAGGGCGGGGGTGAGGCCGGCGGCGTCAAGCGCGTGGCCGTGCTGCCGTTCGAGAACCTGGGTGCTCCCGAGGACGACTACTTCGCCGACGGCATCACGGATGCCGTACGCGGGAAGCTCACTTCCTTGCCGGGCCTCGAGGTCATAGCGCGGGGCAGCTCGACGCCCTACAAGAAGACGACGAAAACACCGCAGGAGATCGCCCGCGAGCTCGGCGCGCACTATCTGCTGACGGCGACCGTGCGCTGGCAGAAGGGCGGCGGGGGCAACCGCGTGCAGGTCAGCCCCGAGCTCGTCGAGATCCGGGAGTCCGGAGCGCCCGCCTCGAAGTGGCAGGAGCCCTTCGATGGGTCGCTGACGGACGTCTTTCAGGTCCAATCGGACATCGCCTCACGGGTCGCACAGGCCCTGGGTGTCGCGCTCGGGGCGGGCGAGGAGACGAGACTTTCCGAGAAGCCCACGCAGAATCTCGCTGCCTACGATGCCTTCCTGAAGGGGGACGAGGCGTCGCGCGGCATGAGCGCCGGAGATCCGGTCAGCTGGCGCAAGGCGCTCGGTTTCTACGATCAGGCGGTGGCTCTGGACCCCGGCTTTGCTCAGGCGTGGGCGCGGGTCTCGTGGACCAACGCGCGCCTGTACGCCGACGGCATTCCTACGTCCGAGTTGGCCGAGCGCTCTCGACAGGCGGGGGAGAAGGCGGTGACGCTCGCTCCCAACCGACCCGAGGGATACGCGGCGCTCGGCCACTACCTGCGGGTGGTCCTCAGGGACTACGACCGTGCCCTCGAGCAGTATTCGAATGCCCGGCGCGTTTCGCCGGAGAGCGCAGAACTGCTGAGGGGAACGGCGCTCGTCGAGCGGGACCTCGGGCGTTGGGAGGCGGCGTTGGCGCACCTCCAGCAGGCCGATCGCCTCGATCCCCGGTCGGTCGGCAATTTATGGGTTCTCGGCGGTGCGCTCCTGCGCCTTCGGCGCTATCCCGAGGCGCGCGAGGCCTTCGACCGGGGCCTCGCTCTCGCACCCGCCAATCTCGGTCTGATCCAGGGCAAGGCGATGACCTTCCTTGGAGAAGGCGATCTTGCCGGTGCCCGGGCCGTCCTCCGAGCCGCCCTCAAGAGAGTGGATCCGACCGCACTCGTGGCCTACATGGCGACCTACGAGGACCTCGACTGGGTGCTCGACGAGCCGCAGCGCGAACTGCTCCTGCGTCTGGAGCCCGGCGCATTCGACGATGACCGGGGAACATGGAGGCTTTGCCTTGCGCATGCCTATGCCTTGAAAGGCGACGCAGCGAACCTGCGGCTGCACGCCGAAAAGGCGGTCGAGGCCTTCGGGGAGCAGCTTCGATCTGCGCCCGAGAATGGGTCGCTCCACGTCCTTCGCGGCGTTGCGCTGGCGTACGCCGGCCGGAGGGAGGAAGCCGTTCAGGAGGGCGAGCGCGGCGTCGCGCTCCTTCCGGTGGCAACGCATGCGCTCACCGGACCATATCTCCAGCACCAGCTCGCCCGAATCTACTTGCTCGTCGGCGAGCCGGAGAAGGCGCTCGACCTTCTCGAACCGCTCCTGAAGATGCCGTACTTCCTTTCGCCCGGCTCGCTCAGGATCGACCCCAACTTCGACCCGCTGCGCAAGAACCCGAGGTTCCAGAGGCTCGTCGCCGGCGCGGAGTGATGTGGGCGTGTTCTCGTTGGAGTTCAAAGAGAGTTCAATAGGGCTTCCAAGGACGCTCCCGGACGCTTCAGGACGCCTGCGGACGGAGCGGAACCCGTCAATCCGGAGGCGTCGTGTAACGTCCCGAAGCGCATCCTCACCTTGCCAAGGTGGAAGTCGCGGGTTCGATCTCCGTTTCCCGCTCCAACTGAATCAACGAGTTGCGGGGGCCTCCGTCGGTCGTGTCTTCGCGCCCCAGATCAAGAGCCAGAAGATGATCGGCAGTTCCGCGAAATAGAGCGGCATCGCGACCTTCTCAACCAGTTCCGCGTACCGTGGCAGGACCAGGGTGGCGAAGGAACTGGCCAGGTAGCCGACCCCGGCGATCATCAGCAGGACGCCGAAAACGCGGGGGATGAAGCCCGAGCGGATGACCAGCATCCCGAACGGGAACAGCCAGAGCCCCCAGAAGATGGAAGCCACGGTGATGCCCTGGCTGTGCAGACGGAGGAACAGGTACGCCAGGGCATCGAGCTGGGGCTTCTCGAACACCTTCAGGAAATCGGCGCCGCTCACGAGGACCAGCGCGGCGATGTCGTTGAGCACATTGACGAACATGATCGGCACGGAGAGCAACGCCCCCAGGATCACCACCTGCCTGGCAAGGGCCTCGTTGACGGGCTTGAACAGGCGGTAGAGCGCCAGGACCAGAAACACGACGATGATCTGGTGAATCAGTTCGCTCGCGATGCCGATGCGGAGAAGCCACTCGGAGGCCCTGATGTTGTCGGCCGTCGCGGTTGCGTTCCCGGACACGATCAGCTTGCCGGGGACATACAGGAGGCCGAGGGGGGCGCTGAGTGCGAGAAGCAGATACAGGCGTCCGGCGGCGCGCGCTTGTTGCCGGGTCGAGCTCATGTCCTCCCCCTTCTCATGGCCTGCTCCATCCACCGTGGCGCCGGCCCACAGTGTCATTTCTTCGGCACCGGCTGAAACTCCGGGTCGCTCGTCGGAGGAACGACGTTCTTCATCCGCATGTAGGTGACGAGGTTTCCGTAGTGCTCCACGCTGTGGAGGTTGTTGACCGTCAGGACGCCGAGTCTCGGAGCGTCGGATCCGAAGAGCTTCACCATTTGAACGGCGGACGTGTCGGTCATTGCGTCGTAGGCCCTGTCGCAGTAGGTGAAGGCGTCCTTGAGCGCGGCGGTCAGGTCGGCTTTCGAGGACCTGGTCTCCTCGACTTTCAAGGCGGGATTCTTCTCGCCGAGGACGAGGGAACAGAAGATGTACTGCGCGTCGGCCACGTGTCCAAGGACCTGGCCGAAGCTGCGAACCGCCTCCGCGGGTCTGAAGCCGTAGCTCTCTTCGGGCATCTTGTCGGCGGAGCGGATCAGAATGGCCTTCAACCCTCCGTAGACGCTCTTGTTGTAGGCGCTGAGCGGATTTCCCTGGGGCTTCTCCTCTGCTGCGGCGATCGCGGCTGGCGCAAGAAGGGAAACGAGAAGAGTTCGCAGAAGTGTTCGCATGGGCTTCTCCTTTGGGCTATGGCGGATGTGTCGACCGGACGCAGGTGACGAGCCTTTGTCACTACTCGTATCGCAGCGCCACTGTTGGCGCGATCCGGGACGCTCTGCGCGCGGGCACGTAGGCCGCGAGGGCGGTCACCAGAGCCATCGCCGGCACGACGATGAGATAAACGGTGATGTCGACTCCGCCGGCATTGAACAGCATGGAATTCAAGAGCCGCTCGACGGCGATACCCATCGCCAGCCCGATCACCGTTCCCATTCCCACCAGCATGAGACCTTTGCCCATCACCAGGCGCACGACGTCAGCGGGTCTCGCGCCTATCGCCATCCGGATGCCGATCTCGCGGGTCCTGCGGCTCACGTTGTACGCCACCAGCCCGTACAGGCCCGCGATGGCCAGCAGAAGGCCCACCGCGCCCAGGCTGCCGACCAGCCGGACCGCGACGGCCGGCCCGTCCACGGCGGCATACCGGTAGAGGTCCTCGTAGGTCCTCGTCTCCAACATCGGCATGTTCGGATCGAGCCTCCGGACGACGTCCTTCACCGGCTTGACCATCTGCAGCGGATCGCCGCTCGACCGCAGCAGCAAGACCATTCGCGCGACGGGATGCTGGGTCAGGGGCATGTACACGAAATCCGTGTGTTTGTCGAAGCCCTGTCCATACTCGATCGTTTGCGCGATGCCGACGATCTCGACCGGGGTGCCGGTGCGGCTATCGAGCCGGATGCGCTTGCCCACGGCATCGGCGCCCGGCCAGTAGTGTTTCGCGAACTGCTCGTTGACGACGGCGACACGCGGCGCATCCGCGGTATCGGACGCCAGAAAGCCCCGGCCACGCAGGATCGCTACTCCCATCGTCTCGAAGAAGCCTTCATCGACGGTGTCCATCGTCGACGCGAAGCTCTCGCGATCGCGAGGCATCTGAAAACCGTCCGGCACGAAGGCGACCTGGCCAAAGTCGCCCAGCCCCAGCGGAGGGTTCTGCGTGAAGGCCGTGCTCTCGACTCCCGGCGTCTCCCGGAGGCGCTCGGCCAGAAGCTCGTAGAACTGCTGCGTCTGAGCCGCGTCGTACTGCACGAGACGCGGATCGAACCTCACCAGCAGCAGGCGATCTTTCGAGAATCCGGTCGGCAAGGTATGCTGGAAACCCCGGTACATCAGAAAGGATGCCGCGAGCAGCATCAGGGACATGGCGACCTGCGCCACCACCAGCGCATTTCGGCCCCACAGGCGTCTGCGCCCGGGCACGTCCAGGTCGGCCGATTTGAGCCCGTTCACCAGGTCCGCGCGCGTGCTCTGCAGCGCCGGGGCAAGGCCGCAGAAAATGGCGCTCAGGACGGACAGCGAGAGGCTCGCCAGCAGCACGCGCGTGTCCATTCGGAACGGGAGCTTGACCGGCAATTCGGACGGAATGCTGAACGTGGTCATCAACTTGATGCCGACGTACCCGATGGCGACCCCGCCCAATCCGCCCAGGCACGCGAGGACGAGACTTTCGGTCAGGAGCAGCCGGATCAGCCGGGAACGCCCGGCTCCCATCGCCAGCCGTATGGCGATCTCGCGCGTGCGCGTGCGGGCGCGGCTCAAGAGGAGTCCTGCGGCGTTGGTGCACGCCACCAGCAGCACAGTCAGTGCCAGGATCGTGAAGATCACGCTGAATTTCCAATTGATGTCATTGTCCTGGGTCCGCATCTCGAACTGGGTGCGGACCGCCGCGCCGCGATCACGATTGAGCTTCGGATACTCGCGCTCGAGGTCTCGCGCAAGCAGGGCGAGCTCGTTGCGTGCTTCCCGAAGCGTCGTCCCCCGTTTCAGGCGTGCCCTCACGGTCAGCTCCCGGTCGTCCCGGTCCACGAAGAAATTCTTCTTGGGATCGGTCGTGAACACTCGCGCCATCGCCAGCGGCATGTACACGTCGGGACGGGCGAAGACCTGCATCCCCGGGAACGATTCCGGTGCGACGCCGATGACGGTGAAATCCGTGGCGTTCAAACGAATGGTCCTGCCGACGACGGAAGGGTCGCCCGCGAATTCGCGCCTCCAGAAGTCCGGTCCGAGCACTGCCACGGCGTTGCGACCGGGGACTTCGTCTTCGTCCGGCCGGAATCCGCGCCCCAGCCGCGGCTCCACCCCGAGCACGCGGAAGTAGTTGTCGGAGACCAGCATTCCGCCCCGGGCCACCGGCGTGGCGCCGCGTTCGGCGCTGAAGCCGACGGTCCCCAACGGCGCGTTGGCGACCACACCGTCGTAGCTCTTCGTGTGGTCGCGCATGTCCAGGTACTCGCGATAGGAGAAAGAGTCGAAGCTGTTGTCGTGGGAGGTGCTCACCAGAGTGACGACGTCTTTCGGACGCGGCACCGGGTACGGCCGGAAGATCAGCGCATCGAGCATGCTGAACGGCGTCGCGGTCATCCCGATCCCCAGCGCGAGCGTGATCACCACGAACGCGGTCAGTCCGGGCGTGCGGCGCAGGCTCCGGAACGCGTAGCGCACGTCGTCCACGAAATCCGTCAGCCAATGGAGGCGTCGCATGTCTCGCATCTCTTCTTTCCGTTGGTCCAGCCCACCCATCGCGCGCAGGGCCCGGTAGCGCGCCTCCTCCGGGGAGAGCCCCTCGGCGATGCCTTCCTCGATCTTGTGCTCCAGGTGGAACTGGAGCTCCTCCTCGAGGTCACCCTCCACCCGGCGGCGGCGGAAAATCGACCTGAGCCGCAACGGCGCCGTGAACCACCAGTGTTCCATCCGCATGGATTTCTAAGCCTCGGAGAGCTGGACGACGTGCGAGATGGCAGACGACAGCCGCTGCCAGTTCGCCGTCTCCGATTCGAGTTCTTTTCTTCCCAGGCGGGTGAGCGCGTAGAACTTCGCTCGCCGGTTGTTTTCCGTCTGCTTCCACTCGGCCTCGATCCAGCCCTCCTGCTCCAACTTGTGCAACGCCGGGTAGAGAGATCCTTCGCTGACCTGCAGCACGTCTGCAGAGAGGGATCTCAGGCGAAGACTGATGGCCCACCCATGCAGGGGCTCCAGCGCCAGGATTTTCAGAAGGAGCAGATCGAGGGTGCCCTGGACGAGGTCGGTTGGTTTGCTCATATCGGTTTCCGAGGGGAGTCTACGGCCAACTCCCCTCGGTAAGCAAGGGGTACGTGAGATCGCGGCGGAATGTTTCGGAACCCCTGCGCTCGAGCTGCGTATCCGTCTCATCGGGAGGACGCCGATGCGACGCAAGATCTTGAGCCTCGTGGTGTTGACCGCGATCGGTGCCTGGGCTCCGGTGCAGGGCTCGCCGCCCGAAGCCGCGAAGCGCCCCGAAGTGCTGGTCCTGGGCGTCTACCACATGGCCAACCCCGGACATGACGTCGTCAACATGCAGGCGGACGACGTCCTCTCCCCCAAACGCCAGCAGGAGATGGCCGAGCTCGCAGCGGCGCTCAAGAAGTTCCAGCCGACGAAGGTGGCCATCGAGTCGAACTACGGCGAAGAAAAGTACCCGAAGCGCTACGCGGATTATCTCGCCGGCACCTACGAGCTCTCGCGCAACGAGATCGAGCAGATCGGCTTCCGCCTCGCCAAGGACATGGGCCACACCGCCGTCTACCCGGTTGACGCCGACGGCGATTTTCCGCTTCCGCGCGTCATCAACTACGCCAAGGCGACCGGTCAGTCCGCGAAGTACGACGATTGGATGGGACAGATCCGGCAGATGGTGAAGTCTCAGGACGAGTACCTGAAGAGCCACACGATCCTCGAGACGCTCCTCCACATGAACGCCGACGACGCGGTGGCGCGGGATCTCGGCTACTACTTTGTCCTGGCGCGCTTCGGCGAGCCCGGCGATTACGCGGGACCGGACCTGCTGGCGGAGTGGTACCGGCGGAACATCCGCATCTACAACAACATCACCAAGGTGATCACGAGCCCCGAGGACCGCATCCTGGTGATCTTCGGGTCCGGGCACCTCGGGTGGCTGCGGCAGGACTTTGCCGCGGACCCGACTCTGCGACTTCGAAAGCTCGAGGAGTTCGCGCCGCGCCCCCGTCCGTAGGGCGAGATTCGTCCCCGCCCCTCACCCCGGAACGAGTCGCGTGCCGCGGGTTTGTTGGACTTGCCGCGCCGGCGGATGGAGACTCGCCGGCACGACCTCGGCAACCCCGCCGATGGAGGTGAACCCATGAGGATCAAGCCTGTTCTCGTGTTCCTCGGCGCAGCAGCGCTCGCCGCATCGGCCGTCGCGCAGCCGAAGGCCTCCCTCACCTCTCCCACCGTCTTCGTCGAAGCCGACGGCGTGAAGTATGCCTATCGACGCCTGGGAGCCAAGAACGGCGTGCCGCTCGTCTTCCTGCAGCACTTCACCGGGACGATGGACAACTGGGATCCGAAGATGGTGGATGGGTTCGCCGCGGCTCGACCCGTGATTCTGTTCGACAATGCCGGCGTGAGCCGTTCCACTGGAACGAATCCCGACACGGTGCCGGAGATGGCGACCCGGGCGGTCGGGTTCATCCGGGCGCTCGGTCTCACCCAGGTGGACTTGATGGGATTCTCGCTCGGTGGATTCATCGCGCAGGTCATCGCGGCGGAGCACCCTCAGCTCGTCCGCCGAGTGATCCTGGCGGGAACCGGTCCCGAAGGTGGCGTAGGGATAGACAAGCTCCCCCAGGTGTTGGGGGAGGCTCAGACTCACAGCCCGAAGGAGCTGCGGCTCTACTTGTTCTTCGATCAGACCGAGACGAGCCAGGCTGCCGGCAGGGGCAGGGCCTCCTGCACGTAGTAGACCGCGCGCTCCAGTTCCAGGGCGCGGAAAACGCGAGGCGCGATCTCCTCGTCGCCGGTTTTAATCCGTCACCGGTTTCGCTTACAGCGCTGGTGGTCAGGGGTTAAAAGACTGTCTCGGCGCTATCAACGTAATTATGGCCTGCTGACCCAACTGGACCTGACCAGTCGACTGTAAAGGGGCCCCAAAGGAAGCTTGGGGGGACATCGCCGATCAGCTCGGAAGCCAGGACTGCGTCAACTATCGTGCCGTTGATGCTAAATGGGACAGGGATAATGATTGCCTCTCCGCCAGTAAGAAGAGGTCTCCTGTCTATTGCGGTTCCTGCGAATTCGGTGCCATCCCAGCTAACGTAAACAATCAATTCCGGCCTCCTTTTAACGCCCGGTGGGAAAGGTGTACCCTGAGGAAATGCAGTGGGGTCTAAGTCGAAGGCCCACATCCACCAAATTTCTGAGACTCCAGGTGGTGGCAGGGGTGGATCGACGGGTACGGGACCTGCCATTCCCATGAGCAACTCGAAGTTTCCACTTGCCGTCTTCGTCATCTGGCCAATAACGATGTCTTGGAATGCTGGAGCGTTGAAAAGGGTGTCGCCGACGGGGTCTAAGACCGTGCTGGTCTGGGCTGACACCGGCTGAGCAACCGCGCTTGCCAACACCGCTAAAGCTAGACTAAGCACCTTTTTCTCCACCAGGGTTACGAACATCACTAATCGCTTTCTTAGACTGTCCATGGTTTAGATCCTCCTTAAACGAAATTTGTCTGGGTCCCTATGCTGGTCTTTCCTATTGAGCATCAGCTCTCAAACTCGAATGGCGTGAGCGAGGAGTTTTCACTCGCATCGCAGCGCCACCATGGGATCGACCTTCGTCGCCCGGCGCGCAGGAATGTAGCTCGCCAGGAGCGCGGCAATCGAAATCAAAAAAACAGCGGCTAGAAAAATGGGGGCGCGTTGATCAAATGGCAAGACTTCGTCGTTAACGAGGCCTAGCTGCAGCCACACCAACGGGGCCGCCAGCACGAGGCCAATGCCGACCCCGAGCGCCCCAAGGACCATTCCTTTCCGGACAACCATTCTCAGGACTTCGCTTTTCTGGGCGCCCAGCGCCA
>JBKJWL010000265.1:0-3991 GCA_046716885.1 Thermoanaerobaculia bacterium
GCGCCGGCTCCGCCGAACGCGGTGATTGCCGGCGAGCCGCCATCCAGGATCGGGAACGCGCCGAGCACCGCGTAGTTGTTGTTGGCGTCGAGGACCGTGATGTCGTCGCCGCCCGGGAAGTTCTGCATGACCAGGAGGTGACCGTTGTCCGGGTTGTAGGCCAGACCCGAGATCGACAGGCCCACGTTCGCCGAGTCGAGGACGTTGCCGTCCGGATCGATGTGGTAGATCACCCCTTCGTTCCAACCGCCGACGAAGAAAGTGTCGCCCGCGATGTCATAAGCCACGCCGCGCTGCGAGATTGCCGTCCAAGAGCCGCAGATGCTGTTGCCCGTCACGACCTTCGCGACCGGGTCGAGCTCCCAAAGGCAGTTGTCGCCGCCCACGTTGACTCTCCAGAAGTTGCCCGTGATCGGATGAGGAGCGCCGTCAGCCGCGAAGACTCCGACAAAGGTGTCGTCGATCGTCTCGCCGGTCTTGGTGCCGTCGTTCAAATACTGGTGGTCCTTGTCGTCGCCGCCTCCGGCCGCGAGGTTGGAAAGCCATACGTCGGTCCCGACGGTCGCGACACCCCAGCCCAGCGTGATGCCGGACGGATAGGAGGCGAGGACGTCGCCGGCGGCCAGCACGCGGTGCGGCTCAATCGGAGCGATGGACGGGAATCCGCTCGTGCTCCTGGCGCGGGTGTCCGGGAGGCCCTTGGCATCCAGGGGCAGCCGGTTGAGGGCTTGCTGGCGGAGGCTCTCCGAGGCAAACCCGGCAGTCGACGAGGAGGGGGCCGGAGCATTGATCTCGATGATTTCGAAGTTCGCATCCGCGCCGCCCGTATTGGTCAGGGTGAGCGTCTGGTCTTCGGTCTCACCCGGGTTCAACCGGGACGAGAGCGGGGACGGAGCGGCGGTGAGGTTCCCCGAGAGGAGCGAGAAGTCGAGGCGGGTGGCGCCGCTCGGGATCACGATCTTGCTCTTCTGCTGCGATTCGTAGTTGCTGGCCGAGGCCTCGAAGGTCTCGTTCCCGGCCTCGGCGTAGAGGATGTAGAAGCCGTCGCCCTGGTTGGGGTCGGGTGTGGCGAAGGTCGTCGTGGAATCGCCGCCGATGTTCTCCACCGTCGCGCCGTTCAGGCCCGTGCCCGTGCTGGCGCTGCTGACGGTGCCGACCACCAGGCCGCCCGATCCCGGGAGGCATCCTGCCTCGCCGATCAGGACGTCGTCCACCTGCCACCACCAGGCAAAGAAGCCGTCGAAGTGGAAGCGCGCCTGGACGTCGGCCTCGCCTGCATAGGAGGCGAGGTCGATCTCGATGGTCTTGGGTCCCCGGTCGCTCTCGCCCGACTTCAGGTAGACGTTGTTCCAGGTCGTGCCGCCGTCGTCGCTGATGTCTGCGGTAATCGTGGAGCCGCAGCAGTCGAAGTAGTCCGACTTGAAGCGGAGGAGGGGTTCCGTCGCGGACGACAGATCGACGGAGGGAGTGATCAGGTTGGTGTCATCCGTAACGAAGCCGTCGCAGTTGCTGTTGACGATCGCGTACGGGCCCGTGCCGCCCGTCAGGTTGCCGGCGAAAAACCCGCACGGATCCGCGCCCTCGAAGGCGACCCAGGGCAGACCGCCGTCGGTGCTGTTGTTCTCGACCGTCCAGCCGGCCGGGATCACGCCGCCGCTGAAGTCTTCGAAGAACCCGCTAATGTCCGGGGTGTATCCCGGCGCGATGCAGGCCGAGCTGTTCACCGTCAGAGACCAGTTCTGAACGAGGAACGGCGCGTTGCGCAGCACGACGCCGACAGGCACCGGCCCGCCACCGGTCTCGTAGCCCGGCGATACCGCCGTGATGACGAATGTGTAGGTGATCCCTTCGACCAGCGTCACCTGGTAGTAGCCGGTGACCGGATCCGTCCAGAGCGTCGCTCCGGGGAAGCCGGGTGCCGAGACAACGATCTTCGCGTAGAGCGGCCAGTTGCCGCCGGAGCCGTCCCGGACGACTCCATTGACGACCGTCGAGGGAGCAGCGGCCAGGGTGAAGTCCTGCGTCGTGGTGCCGCCGTCGGTGACCGGCACGTCGTTGGCCGAGCCCGGGAAGTAGCCGTACTTGGACGCTGTCATGTCATAGGTGCCGACCGGGAGCGTGAGCGAATAGAAGCCCGCCGCGTTCGTCGAGGTGCCGGAGCCGTCGGCCGTGACCGTGGCCCCCGCGAGCGGGTTCGTGCCGTCCGTTACCGTGCCCTGCAGGGTGCCGGTCGGTCCGATCGAGCAGCTCGGGAACTTGAAGGAGCCGATGCGGGTCTGCCAGGTCGCGAGGCCCGTCGTCTCGATGTACTCGGTCGTGTACCAAAAGGTGCACTCGTCCGTCGGGTCGGTCACCATGGAGCTGTAGTCGCCCCAGCGCGCCGCGCCACCGTCCTGGGAGCCGGTGCCGTCGATGAGGACGGCTTCGCCCTGCGACATCTCGCCGAGCGGGTCACCCGGAAGGCGACCCGTGTACCAGATGGAGGGGTACTTGCTACTCGAGGACACGCTATAGCCCATTGCGATGTTGCCGACGTAGTCGAGCGCGGCCGAGCCCATCCAGCGGTTCAAGCCGTCATCGGGGGCGAAGGTACCCTGCTGGTAGATCTCCGGCGCTCCGGAGAGTGGGCTGCGGACTTCGTACCAGCGGCGTCCCACGCGCCCGCCGGTGTCGACGTCGTGCGTGAAGACGAGGGCGTCGTGGTCGCCGAAGTTGCGGTAGTTCGGCGTGTACATCGGGAACGGCAGCACCTCGAGGTCCGGAAATCCGTCCGGCTGAGGGGAGCCAGCGAAGCGAGGAACGAACGGATCCACGTCCACGTCGACGTTGGTGATCACGGTCGACGGCGGATCGGAGAAGTTCGGCGTCATCTGGATGAAGTGCAGCACGCTCGTCGGCCACCCGTCGTAGTCCGGATTGCCGAGGCCGATGATCGATTCGGGCGTGCCCGGTGGGGGAGGATTGGTTCCCTGGAGATCGGCCGCCAGGAAGGTGTCCGACCCATAGACGCTGCTGATGTCGAAGTAGATCGCCGTCGCCGGGTCGCCCGCGAGCATCGCGGGGCGGTCGAAGGCCACGACCGCGGACCCGCTGGCTGCGTCGAACTGCCGGACCGTCAGGTAAAAGGCATCCGGCATGAGCGACAGCTTCGGATAGTCGTTGAAGATTGTGCCAAAGTCGTATGCAGACTGGAAGTAGGCGCCGAGCGGATCGCTCGTCATGGAAACGGCGAAGCACTCGAGGTACGGGATCTGCTCGACCGCGAACTGGGTGATCACCCAGCGCTGCGCGAGCTGGTCGTACTTGACGATCGGGTCGCCGTCGTTTGTGTTCTCACACGGGCCGCCGAAACCCGTCCACAGCGCGTTGTTGGCGACCGGCCCGCCCGTCAGCGACGTGCCCGTCTTGTCGAAGATGTTGAACTCGAGGTTGACGATCTGGAACACGTGGTCGAGGCCGACCGCCGCGTTCGTGTCTGGCGGGTAGCAGTTGCAGATCTGGCTGTTGCCCTCGAAGTCCGCGATCGGGTCCGGGATGTTCGGCGGATGGATGGCGCTCTTGACCGCCGGATCCGACGGCCGCGGCACGTTGCCCGGTGCGTGCGTCAGAGACGGCGGCTTGTCGCGCCCTTCCTTGAGGGCCGGACCAGCCGGTCCCGGGCGCTTAAGGTGATCGCGCAGCGGGGCCGAGACTTTCACCCTGGTAGGGAAGTACGCCTTGATGTTCGTGCCCGAGGCCTTCCTCTCGATCTTGTCCGCGCCGAACGCGGACGTAGAGACGAGAAGGAAGGACGCAGTCGCCGAGACGATCAAGGCAGAGAGCCTCTTCGCCGAGCTCCGGTACATGCCGTTCCTCCGTTCGACTAAAAGAAACAATGTGGGAATTCGTGGGGAACTATCCGCTGCAGTACTTTGAGTGTCAATAACAATTTCGCCGCGACGACGCGCTGCACAGAAATCTGTGCAACGAGCTGGCGGCAACGAGCAGCCGA
>JBKJWL010000266.1:0-9334 GCA_046716885.1 Thermoanaerobaculia bacterium
CGCCTCTTGTAGTGCGGCAGGTCCGGATCGCCGAGCAGCCGCGCGAGGCCCTCCCAGCCGCGGACGTGCTCGCACACCACCTTGACCGCGGAGGTCAGCGGCACCGCGAGGACGGCGCCCGCGATGCCCCAGAGGCTACCCCAGAAGACGAAGGCGATCATGACGGTCAGCGGAAAGAGCTTGACCTTGCCCCCGACGATGTAGGGAGTCAGGATGTTGCCCTCGAGAAACTGCAGGAGGCTATACACGAGGAGAACCAGCAGCGCCTTCTCCCCGTCGTACTGGAAGACGGCGACGGCCACGGCGGGGACGGTCGAGAGGATGACGCCGACGTAGGGAAGGAGGATTGCCATGCCCGCGATCGGGCCGAGCACGTAGTAGTAGTCGATTCGCAGGACCATGAGCGCGAGGGTGGTGGCGGCAGCCATGATGAGCATGACGAAGGACAGGCCCAGAGCATAGGCCGTCATCGTGCGGGAGATCGCGCCGGTGACGTCGGACTCGCCCAGGCGCTCGTTGCGCGTGATCATCCCGGCGAGGACTCGCCCGAACTTCTCGCGGTCCTTCAGCATGAAGAACGTCAGGAAGGGGATCGTCGCGGCGTAGAGCAGGGTGCCGAGCGTCGACCCGAGCCGGGCCACGAACGCACGAGTCGTGTCGAGCTGCGACTCGGTGAGCTTGACCTCCCGCACGCCGCGGGCCTCCTCGGGGAGGATCGATCCCATCCTCTCGCGCACCTTGTTGACGAAGCTCATCGTCTCGGCCAGCAGCTCGCGGATCCGTGCCTGGTAGCGCGGCAGCTCGGCGAAGAACTGGTTGATCTGGGCGGTGACGTTGATGACGAGGAGCACGACGCCGCCGATGATCAGGAAGAGGATGAGGAGGATCGCCAGCACGCGCGGCAAACCCGCCCGCTCGAGCAGCGACACGAAGGGTCGGAGGGCGAAGGCCAGAAACAGCGCGAAAGCGACGGGCACGAGCAGCGGCCTCCCGTAGTACAGGAGGCCGATGACCGCGGTCAGTGAGAGGATCGTGAGGCCGGCCCCGCGCGGCGGAGGGCTCGGGCGCTCCGCGGCCTCGAGCGGCGCCGTCAAAAAACCCCCTCGAGGGGAGGGGGTTGAGCGAGGCGCGCCGAAGCCTCCGCGATCACGTTCCCGAGATAAGGGTGACGACGATCTGGGCCCGGCGGTTCTTCGCCTTGCCCTCGGCCGTGGCATTGTCGTACGCCGGATCGGAGGCGCCGCGGGACTCCGCGGTGATGCGCGCCGGGTCGATCCCGTGCCGCGTGACCAGGTACTCCTTGCCAGCTTCGGCGCGCTTCTGCCCGAGCGCCATGTTGGTGCTCTCGCTCCCCGTGTTGTCGGTGTAGCCGGTGACGACGGCGGTGGCGTTGAGATCGTTCTTCATGCGCAGGGCCACGCCGTCGAGCACGGCCTTGGCGATGTTGGTCAGGCGCGCGCTCGTGCCCTCGAAAAGAATCTCGTCCGAGGTCTGCCGGGGCGCCGGCCGCGGAGGCGGCGCGGGGGTGATCGTCGTTTCGACCCGCGTTTCCTCGACGACGGGCTCGGGCGCGGGCACGATGACCGGGGGCGGCGGGGCCGGCGGCCACGCGGCGTAGGTGATGCCGATGATGCCGCCGATCGGCGCCGGGTCGAAGCCGTGCTTGAAGAGCATGTCCATGTTCGCGTTGACGCCCGACGAGACCGCCCATCCCGTCTGCGCGATCCAGATGCGCGCCCCCGCGGTGAGCATCGAGTAGTCCGGTTCCGGCCGGTCGCCGCCGTTCATCACGCGGCGGTCGAGCTCCACGATGATGTGCGCGATCGGGACGATGGGGATCTCCACGCCGACCCCGAACCGCAGCTCGTTGGGCGGCCGGATGTCCTCGTCGTGCTTGCCCGACATCGTGTACGAGAGCATGCCCGTGAAAACGCCCTTCGACACGGCCGTGCCCCATTCCCAGTCGGCGCGGCGCGAGTTGAGCCGGTCGGTGACGGTGCCGTTTTCGTCGATGCGGATCGTCGAGTTGGAGACCGGAATGTGGCCGGCCAGCCAGAGGGCCATGCGCAAGTCGGGATCGGCTTCCGAGCGGAAACTAACCTTGGTGCCGAGCCGGATCTTCTGTCCCTCCTGGATGTCGAAGGGCCCGACGAGCGGGATCCCGTCGATGACGCCCCGCTGCCAACTCCCCCGGCTGCGGCGGCTCTCGATTCCACCGCTGGCGAAGACCGCCAACCAATTCGTGAGGCCGAGCCCGATCGAGCCAGAAGCGGCCCAGTGACGGAAGACGCTGATCTGGTCGTCGTCTCCGAGGACGAGCGGCCCGGCGACCCGCTGTTCGAGCAAGCCGTAGGTGCCCAGCGTGAACTGCCCCGCGCGGGGGTTGTCGGCAGTGGGCATCGTCAGGAGGCCGATGTCCCCCTCATTGCTGGGCGCGACGACGGCGACTCCCACACCGGCTTGGCCGAATGCGGCTCCGGCGGTGAGGCAGATCAGCATCCCGAGGAGCACGGTCCGCTTCGCCATCATGAAATCTCCTTTTTAAACCCGGACGGGACGTAGCTGCCGAATAGGATAAGGCAAAAGTGACGAATCGCCAAACATCTTCTGATCGGGCAGGGGCACCGGCCATCCGGTCAGGTATCCGGGCAGCACGGCTTGGGGCGAGTTGAAGCAGACGGCGGGCGGCCGATGTTGCTCGTTCGCGAGCGGAGCGGGAATCTCGCCCGCCGCTGCTTAACTCGCCTTCCGGCCGAGTTCTGCGAAATCCGACTAGACCTTGGGCTGCATCACCAGGGACATCTTTTCCTGGAAGGTCTTCATGATCACGGGACCGCGTATGGAGGAGATCGCCTTTTCGGTCTGGCGGATGAGGTCGCGGACGGCCTCGACGCCCCGTCCCCGGTCGATCTCGGCGAGGGCCATCTTGTACGGCCGGTCGATCCCTGGCAGGTTGGACTCTCCGATGGCGGTCTCGGCTTCCTGCTTTACCCGCGTGCAGAGGATCATCAAGATCTTCTTCTCGTCCCCCATCACCCCGGCCGGCGCCGCGGAGGAAAGTCCGGGAGAGGAGACCGTCGCGGCGGAGGCGCTCGGCCGTGCCGGCCCGGCGGCGAGCGGCGCGGCCGCTTCGCTTGGGCGCATCTCCGCCAGATCCGCCGTCACGAGCCCGTACAGGATCTTCGCCGTGTCGAAGGAGTTGGACGCGGTCGCGCGGGCGAGGTCCTCGACCGTCTTGCGCCCGTCGATGCGGATCACGAGGTTCCACTCGGGCGGAGAGAGGCTGACGGGCTCGCTCATTTCCCGGCCTTTCAGCACCGGGACGTAGTCGACGCCGGGAATCTTGCGCGCCAGAACCTTCCACTCGTCGAGGCGGCGGGCGGCTTCCATGAGGAGCGAGGTGTTCGTCCTGTCGATCGTTGCGAACTCGGTCTCCCTGCCGGGGGTGAACTGGAAGTCGCCGGTCGACCAGATGGCTAGGGCGTAGACCGCCTCTTCCCCCGTCAGCGTCCCGAGCTCGGCGTGCACGATCCGCCCGTTTCGCAGGTAGATCAGGCCCCGCTCCGGCCCCCGGACGAGCATGAACATCCCCGTCTTCCCTGAGACCGAGACCAGCTGGATGATGTCGGGGACGGGGAGCTCCTGGATGGAACCCTGAAACGACATACGGGTGAGGATGCTAGCAGGTTCCGGCGCCGCGACTATCTTCGCGGCGGGGCGTGCAGGTGGCAGATCGCGAGCGCCAGAGCGTCGGCGGCGTCGAGGGGGACCCGGGACCGCTGGCGCCCGAGAAGCGAGAGGACCATCGCCCGGACCTGCACCTTCTCTGCCTGCCCGTAGCCGACTAGAGCCTTTTTCACCAGGCGCGGCTCGTACTCGAACACCGGAATCGACGATCGGGCGGCAGCCGCCAGCAGGACGCCGCGCGCGTGGGAGAGCTTGATGGAAGAGGCGGCGTTCTTCGCGACGAAAACCGTCTCGACCGAGACCGCGTCGGGGTGGACCTCCGCGACCAGCTCGAGCGCGGCGCTGAAGAGGAAGTCGAGCTTCTCCGGAAGGGCCAGGCGCACCGGCGGGCGCCACACGCCGCACTGCTCGAGCCGGAGGCGGCCGTCCTCGAAGACGACGATCCCGAAGCCCGTAGCGACCGTGCCGGGATCGAGGCCGAGGATCCTCACGACGGGCGGGAGCGTTATCGACTCACCGTTTACGACTTCTCCGCCGGCGTCTCCTCGAAGTCGAAATTTGCCCACACGTTCTGCACATCGTCGTGGTCCTCGAGCGCTTCCATCAGCCGGACCATCTGGTCGGCCTTGCGCGCGTCGAGGGCGACCTCGGTCGAGGGGATCATCGAGATCTCCGCGACGGCGAGGGGCAGGCCCTTGCCCTCGAGCTGCGACTTCACGTCGGCGAAGCTCTCGGGAGACGTCTTGATCTCGTGGTACTGGTCCGTGGACTCGACGTCCTCGGCTCCGGCGTCTATGGCCGCCTCCATCACCGCGTCCTCGCTCGCCTTCTCCCTCTCGATTGCGATGTACCCCATCTTCTGAAAGAGAAAACGTACCGAGCCCGACTCACCGAGGTTGCCGCCGTTCTTGGAGAAGATCGTTCGGATCTCCGGCAGCGTGCGGTTCTTGTTGTCCGTGAGGGCCTCGATCAGGACGGCAGTTCCGCCGGGCCCGTACCCCTCGAACGTGACCTCTTCGTACGAGACGCCGGGGAGCTCGCCGGTACCGCGCTGAACCGCGCGCTTGATGTTGTCCGCCGGCATGTTGAGGGCCTTGGCGTCATCGATGGCTTTGCGCAGACGCGGGTTCGCTTCGGGCGCCCCGCCGGCCTGCTTGGAGGCCATCGTGATCTCCCGGATGAGCTTGGTGAAGAGACGGCCGCGCTTGGCGTCCGCCGCTCCCTTCTTGTGCTTGATCGTGCTCCATTTGCTGTGGCCGGACATGGGGAGTCTCCTCAGACGTGATCAGAGGCGGGATTATATGGGGAGTCGCGCGCCCCGGTTCTCCTTGATTTCCCTGCGTTTCCAGCCACAATAGGTTCCAGTTCATGGCGAAGAAAGTTCTTTTGATCGAGTACGAACCGCGGTACGTCGAGCGGATTCTGGCTCTGCTGAACCCGCTTGGCCACTCCGTGACCGAAGTGCACGACGGGGAGGCCGGGCTGGCCGCCTTCTCCGCATCCCGCTTCGACCTCGTCCTCCTCTCCGGGATGCTGCCCCGGTTGCCGAGCGCGGAGGTGATCCGAGACATCCGCAAGAAGGGGGGAGCCACAGCTCCGCCGATCATTTTGATGATGAGCGGTTACAGGGGCTCGAACCGGAAGGCCGACGCCCAGAAAGTCGGCGCCTTCGACATCCTCGTTCGCCCCTTTTCCGACGAGGACCTGGCCGCCTCGGTCCGCGACGCGCTGGATTCCGCCGACATCGGGTCGAAGACGATGCGGATCGACATCTCCCAGGTCGCGGCGGCCTCGCCGCTGACCTCCTCTGACATCTTCGCCGACGTCCTCGACGGCCTCACCGAGATCGAGCCGCTCGACGCGGCGCTGCCGCCCGCGCCGCGCCCCGCGCAGCCTCCGCAGCCGCCCGAGGACGCGATGGAGAGGCGCCTGCGCGACACGCTCTCCGGCTTGAATCTCAAGGCGTCGGCGCCCCGCCCCGGCCCGGCCGACAAGACGCCGCTACCGTCCGGCTCCGGAGCCTCCGTCCGGCCGAAGCTCTCCTCGGACACCGACGTGGATCGAATCCTCTCCGACACCCTTTCGGGGATCTCGCTGCCGCGGCCGAAGGCGCCCCCGACGCCCGGAGCCACCCCTGCGTCGCGCCGCCGCGAGGAGCCCGCGGCCGCCGTCGCTTCCACCGGGCCGGACCGATTCGGCCAGTACGAGATCCTCGAGCGCATCGCCGCGGGCGGCATGGCCGAGCTCTACAAGGCCAAGCGCACGGGGGTGGAGGGTTTCCAGAAGATCGTCGCGATCAAGAAGATCCTGCCGCACCTGGCCGACGACGAGGAATTCGTGACGATGTTCGCCGACGAGGCCAAGCTCGCGGCGCAGCTGAACCACCCGAACATCATCCACATCTACGACCTCGGAAAGATCCAGGCGGGCGGTTACTTCATCGCGATGGAGTTCGTGGACGGGCGCGATCTGCGAGCGATCGAGCAGTCCACGCGCGAGTTGACCCTGCCGCTGCCGGTTCCCCTCGCGGTGTACATCGCCTCCAAGGTCGCCTCGGCCCTCGACTACGCGCACCGGCGCCGCGACGCGGAGGGACACGAGCTCAACATCGTCCACCGCGACGTCTCGCCGCAGAACATCCTGATTTCGTACGAGGGTGAGATCAAGCTCTGCGACTTCGGGATCGCGAAAGCCGCGTCGAAGGCATCCCAGACTCAATCGGGCGCGCTCAAGGGGAAGATGCAGTACATGTCCCCGGAGCAGGCCTGGGGACGGCCGATCGACCGGCGGAGCGACCTCTTCTCGCTCGGGGTGGTGCTCCACGAGCTGCTCACGGGAGAGCGGCTCTTCCGCGGCGACACGGACATCAACATCCTCGAGAAGGTCCGCAACGCGGACGTGTCGCCGCCGTCGCGCGCGAACCCTGAGGTGCCGCACAATCTCGACACGGTCGTGCTCAAGGCGCTCGCGAAGGACCCCGAGGACCGGTACGCGAACGCCTCGGACCTGCTCCGCGACCTCGACTCGGTGCTCTACTCGTACACGCCGGCTCCCGGCAGCGCGGACGTCGCGATCTACCTCCACCGCCTCCAGGCCGAGGAGACCGCGATGACGGAGGTTAAGGCGCGCGAGGCGGCGCAGGCCGTGCACGAAGCCGAGCCGACGGCGCGCAAGCGCAAGTCGAAGGGGGCGCCGGTCTCGCGAAAGACGGGCACGACGACCCGGGCCGCCGAGCCGCCCGCCGCGCCCCCGAAGGCCCCGCCGCCCCCCCCGTCCCCGCCGCGGGAGACCCCGCCTCGGGCGGAGATCTTCGGATCGATGGCGGCCCGCTCCGCCGAAGCCGAGAAGGCGAATCGCACGCCGCTCTATATCGCGATCGGGCTGTCCGCCGTGCTGCTCGCGGCGTTCGCGGTCTGGCGGATGATGAAGCCGGAGCCGGCCGCCCCGGCCCCTGCGGTCGTCGTTCCGACGGCGGCCGCGGCCGTTCCCTCTCCTGCTGCGTTGCCCGAGGTCTCGGCCACAGCCGTTGATCCCAATGCCGTGGACGCCGAAGTCCAGCGCCAGCTGGCCGCCCGCCGCAGGGCACTCGAGAAGGCGGCGGCCGCCCTGAAGAAGCCGACCGTCGCGGAGATCCCGGCGGCCGAGCCGGCGCCGTCTGCGGAGCCGGAGCCCACTCTCGCCCCGCCCACCGCCGTGGAGACGGCGCCCCCGACGCCGCGCTCCGAGCCCACGGCCGTCCCGACCGAGCCGCCGCTGACTCCCGGGATCGCACGCGCCTCCGCGCCGGTGCCGGTGCGCGAGACGGAAGTCCAGCGCGGCGACCTCGTCGGTCCGGGTCCGGGAGTCGTCGAACCGGCGCTGTTATCCCAGCCGCGGGTCGTCTACCCGCCTATGGCGCGTCAGCAGCGCCTGACCGGCAGAGTCGTTGTCCTCGTCCTCGTGGACGAAGACGGCAGGGTCGTCGAGTCGCGGCTCCAGCAGGGCATAGCGGGTCAGGCCCCGATCAACGAGGCCGTCGTCGGCGCGGTGCGCAATGCGAAGTTTCGGTCCGCCACCAAGAACGGCATTCCCGTTCGGATGTGGCGGCCCGTTGTTGTGGACGTCAGGCCCTAAAAAGGCATTCAGGAGGTCAGCGGGATGGCCCTTTCGGCAGATCAGAAAAAGTTCTACGAGAACACGCTTTCGGTCACCAAGCGCGAGATCCAGGAGCTCGAGGGCGAGATCCAGGAAGAGCTCGCGAAGGTGAAGGATCGACTGGCCGAGCTCCAGAACGCCCAGAAGGCGGCGCGGCAGATGTACGACGCGGCGTGCCAGCGCCTCGGCGTCCGCAACGAGCTCGAAGAGGCCGAATCCCAGGGCTGAACGGGATCGCGTGGGGGCGCGGCAACGCGCCCCCCGCGGGCTTTCTCAGCGCGGCGCTCCTCGCCGCCGCCCTCGCCGGTTGCCGGTCTGAGCCTCCGAGCGCTCCTCCGAGCGGCGCCCCGCGGCGTGTCGTCACCCTCGCCCCGAACCTCACAGAGATCGTCTTCGCGCTCGGCGCAGGCGACCGTCTGGTGGGTGTCTCGGAGTTCTCGGACTATCCGGAAGCGGCGCGCACGCTTCCGCGCGTCGGCGGGCTGGAGGTCGACGCGGAGAAAGTCGCGGCGCTCTCGCCCGACCTCGTGCTCGCGATCTCCGAGGGCAACGCGCAGGGCGCGGTGCGGGCGCTGGAGGCCTCCGGACTTCCCGTGGCCGTGGCGCCTTCTGGCTCACTCGACGCCGTCCTCGACGCGATCCGTCTCGTTGGCCGCCGGCTCGGCCGCCCCGAAGCGGGGGAGCGTCTGGCCCGGGACCTCGCGGCGCGGCGCGCGGCGGTGCGAGAGCGGGTGGCCGGCCGAAAGCGGCCGCGGGCTCTTCTCTTCGTCTGGCCGGACCCGCCGCAGGCCGCGGGGGGCGGGACCTTCCTGGACGACCTCCTCCGGGAAGCCGGCGCCGAGAACCTCGCCGGGCAGCGCAACGGCTGGCCCGTGCTGTCGGCGGAGTATCTCGCCACCGCGCCGATCGACCTGGTCGTCGTCCCGCAGTCCCCGCAGACGCGCGAGGCCTACGCGCGTGCCTTCGCCTCGGGCGCGCTGTCGCGCGGGCCGATCTCGCGCGCCCGCGTCGTGCACCTCGATGAGTCGGCGCTGACGCGGCCGGGTCCCCGGGCCTTCGATATGCTGGAGCGCCTGGCCGACACGATTCCATGAAAGGCCCCGTAACCCCGGCCGGACGCGCCGGAGCGCTCGCCGGGGGCGTCCTCCTGCTCGCCGCCGTCTGCGCCGCCGCCTTCGCGGTCGGCGGCGTGCACCTGTCGCTTCCGGACCTCGTGTCCGGAGAGGGCGAGGCGGGACGGACCGCGCGGATGCTCGCGTCGCTGCGCTTCCCGCGCGTGCTCCTGGCAGCGCTCGTGGGCGGATGCCTGGCGCTCGCCGGCGCGGCGCTCCAGGCGCTCCTCAAGAATCCGCTCGCCGATCCGTTCCTGCTCGGGACCTCCGGCGGCGCGGCGACCGGGGCGGCCTGCGCGGCGCTCCTCGGCGCTTCGCCGCTCGTCTCGCCGGCGGCGGCCTTCCTCGGCGCGGCAGCCGCCTCGGTCGGGGTCGCGGCGCGGGCGCGCCGCGGCGGCCGG
>JBKJWL010000267.1:0-77290 GCA_046716885.1 Thermoanaerobaculia bacterium
TGGCCATCCGAGTTCTCGGCGCTTTCGGCGCAAGGACGGCTCGTTCGGCGGGACGGGCGAAACGATCTGGCCGCTTTCCTCAAGCTCACCTTCAACATCGGGCCCCACGGGGCTCACCCCTTCTAACCGGAGTAAAACCATGAGACGACGACTCCTTCTCGCGATTCTCCTGGCGCCGTTCGTGATGTCCGCGCCCGGCTTGGCCTCGACCTTGCGGGTCGTGACGACGACCGCGGATCTCGCCTCCATTGCCTCGGAAATCGGAGGTGACCGCATCGAGGTTCGGTCGATCGCAAAGGGGTACCAGGATCCCCACTTCGTCGACGCGAAGCCATCCTATTTGCTCGATCTTCGTCGTGCGGACCTCCTGATCGCCGTGGGGCTCGAGCTCGAAGTCGGATGGCTTCCTGCCCTGCTCCAGCAAGCCCGAAACCCGAAATTGCTGAAGCCAGAGGGCTACCTGGACGCCTCGAGCAACGCGGAAATCCTGGAGAAACCCCAGCAGGTCACACGGGCGATGGGAGATGTTCACCCCTTCGGAAACCCGCACTATTGGCTCGATCCCGAGAACGGGCGCGCGGTCGCCCGCGCGATCGCGGCGAAGCTCTCAAGACTCGATCCGGCCGGCAAGCCAGTCTACGAGAAGAATCTGGCCACCTTTGAATCGAAGCTGACGGAAAAGGAAAAAGAGTGGGCGGCCAAGATGGCGCCCTTCGCCGGCACCGAAGTCGTGACCTACCACAAATCCTGGACGAACCTACTCAAGTTCTTCCGGCTCGTGGCGGTCGGATACATCGAACCCCTTCCTGGAATACCCCCGTCCCCAGCCCACACGCTGGAGATCATCAACCTGATCAGTTCCAGGAAGATCCGTTTGATTCTCGTAGAGCCGTTCTTCGACTCAAAAACTCCTAAGTTCATTGCCTCGAAGACCGGTGCGACGGTGCTTACCTTCTACCCCTCGGTGGGTGGCATTCCGGAGATCAAAGACTACTTCGGGTTGTTCGACTACAACATCGCAGCGTTCGTGGCGGCGGCCGGGAGCAAGAAGTGACCATCGCCGAGCTGCTGCTCCCGGCCTTCGTCGCGGGCCTCATACTGACGGGCATCCACGCGTACCTCGGGGTCCACGTCGTCGAGCGCGGCGTGATCTTCGTCGATCTCTCGCTCGCCCAGATCGCCGCGCTCGGGACGACCCTGGCGTATCTGGCCGGCCATGACCTGCATTCGGGGATGGCGTACCTGTTCTCGCTCGGCGCCACGTTCCTCGGCGCGGCCATCTTCGCCGTTTCCCGCGTGCATCGGAAGACCCGCATCCCCCAGGAGGCGATCATCGGGATCGTGTACGCCGTCTCGGCGGCCGTGGCGATTCTCGTGATGTCGAAGGCCACGCAGGAGACCGAGCACCTCAAGGAGATGCTGGTCGGAAACATTCTCTCCGTGTCCTGGAAAGAGCTTGGCACGACGGCCGTCCTCTACGCCCTGGTCGGTGTCTTTCACTTCGTCTTCCGCAAGCGCTTCCTTCTCATCTCGATGAACGAGCAGGAGGCCGAGCGGCAGGGCCTGAACATCCGGTTCTGGGACTTTCTGTTCTACGTGTCCTTCGGCTTCGTCGTGACCTCTTCCGTGGCGATCGCCGGCGTGCTCCTGGTCTTCTGCTTCCTCATCGTGCCTTCGGTGACCGCCATGCTCTTCACCGAGCGGCTCGGCGCCCGCCTGGCGATCGGTTGGTCGATGGGGGCTCTGGTGTCCGCCGCGGGAGTGGCGCTGTCGTTCGTTTGGGACTTGCCCACGGGCGCGACGATCATCGCGACGTTCGGAGCGATGCTGCTCATGGTCGCGGCGGCGCGCCTACTGTTCCGGCGCGCGGCCGCCGCCTGATCGCTCGAAGAACGCGCGCGCGTCCTGGACGTCCCGCTCAATCTGAGCCTTCAGGTCCATGACCGAGGGGAACTTGCGCTCCTCGCGCAGGCGCTCCAGGAAAAACAGCTGGACGCGGTCGCCGTAGACGTCCGAGGAGAAGTCCAGGACGTAGGTCTCGATCGTCGTCGTGAAGTCCTCGTAGAGCGTCGGGCGCCGCCCGATGTTGGTGACGCTCGGGAACCTGCGCCCGAAGGAGCGGATCTCGATCTCGGTCACGTAGACGCCGTCGGCGGGAGACAGCTCGTTCTCCGACTCGAGGTTGATCGTCGGCACCCCGATCCGGTGCCCGAGGCGGTCCCCGCGCGAGACGATCCCCTCGAGCGCGTATTCGCGGCCGAGCATCGCGTTCGACTCCTGGATTTCGCCCCGCCCGAGCGCGCGGCGGATCCGCGTCGACGAGACCGGCTCGCCGGCGTAGACGACTTCCTCGACCGCGGATGCCGCGAAGCCGCACTCCGCCCCGAGTCGCGACAGCAGCGCGAGGTCTCCGCGCTTGCCTCGGCCGAACGCGAAGTGAGCCCCGATGGAGAGCTCGGCGGCTTTGAGCCGGCCCGCCAGCAGGGTCCGCACGAATTCCTCCGGCTCGGTCAGCGAAAAGTCGCGCGTGAAGGGGATGACGAGGAGCGCATCGATCCCGATCGCCTCGATCGCCTCCTCCTTCTGGCGCAGCGTCTGGATGCGGCGGGGCGCGCGGTCCGGGCGCAAAATGGCCATCGGGTGCGGCTCGAACGTGATCGCGAACGACGGACGGCCGACCTCCCGCGCTCGGGCGACGACGGTCTCGAGGATCTTGCGATGCCCGAGGTGGACGCCGTCGAAATTACCGATTGTCCCGACGCCGCCCCGGGGCAGGTCGGTCGCGCGGAGGGGGTCGCGGAGGACGTGCATGGGGGGAGTCGACGCGTCACAGTTGACAGTTGGCAGCGGGCGGCTGACAGCCCGGCTCCCGGACCGCCGACTGCCAACTGTCAACCGTCGACTTCATCCCGTCACCACTCCCGTGACGTCGTAATCGAACGTCTTCTCCACCCGCACCTTTACGATCTGCCCGGGGAACAGAGTCCGGTCGCCCGCGTCGGTGATGAGGAGGCGGCCGTCGATCTCGGGGGCCTGAGACCGCAGGCGGCCCTCGAGGAGATACTCGTGCTCTTCCGACGGGCCCTCGACGATCGCCTCGACCGTTCGGCCCCGGAGGGCCCGCAGCTTGCCTCGCGCGATCGGCTGCTGGAGCGAGAGCAGGAAGTCGCGACGCCGCTCCTTCTCCTCGGGAGGGACCGGGTCGCCGAGCGGCTCCGACCCGGAGCCCGGCTCGGGCGAGTACGTGAAGGCGCCGAGGTTGTCGAGTTGGGCGTCGCGGACGAACTCGCAGAGCTCGCGAAACTCGGCCTCTCCCTCCCCCGGAAAACCCACGATGAAGGTCGTGCGGACCGCGATCTCTGGCACGACCTCCCGCATGCGCCCGAGCAGGCGCCGATACGAAGCCGAGTCCCCGCCGCGGCGCATGGCCGCGAGGATCGGCCGCGACACGTGCTGCAGCGGGATGTCGACGTAGGGAACGAAGCGCGGCTCCCGGGCCATGAGCTCCAGCACCGAATCGTCCAGGGTCTTCGGGTAGGCGTACAGGAAACGGATCCACGGAAACGTCGTGCCCGAGAGAAGCGCCTCGACCAGGCGGGCGAGACCGTCCCGCTTGACGCCGAGATCCTCCCCGTAGCGCGTCGTGTCCTGGGAGATGAGGACGAGCTCGGAAACCCCCTGCGCCTCCAGGGCCTGCGCCTCCCCCAGGAGCGATTCGACGGTGCGGCTGCGCTGGTCGCCTCGCATCTGCGGGATCGTGCAGAACGTGCAGGGGTTGTCGCAACCCTCGCCGACCTTCAGATAGGCGTAGCCGCGCCGCCGCGACAGCACCCGCGGAGCCCGCTCGTCGTAGAGCCGAGTCGCCAGCGGTTTCTCGGTGAAGCGCGGCAGCGTCCCGAGGCCTGAGGCGGCGGCTGGCGCGTTCTCGAGCTCGTCGAGACCTAAGAACGCGTCGACTTCGGGGATCTCCGCCGCGAGCTCCCGGCCGTACTTCTGCACCATGCAGCCCGCGACGACCACGCGGTCGATCTCGCCCTTCTTCTTGCGCTCGACCTGCTCGAGGATCGTCTCGATGGACTCTTCCTTCGCCCGGTCGATGAACCCGCACGTGTTGACGAGCACCACGCGCGCCTCCGCGTCCGGGACGATGGCGTGCCCCGCCTGCTGGAGATGGCCCAGCATCACCTCGGTGTCCACGAGGTTCTTCGGGCACCCCAGCGACACGACACCGACGGACGCAAGCACCTTGCTCACGGATAGATCCGTTTCAATGTCCGCGGATACGGAATCGCTTCGCGCAGATGGTGGATCCCGCAGACCCAGGCCACCAGGCGCTCGAGGCCCATGCCGAAGCCGGCGTGCGGAAAGGTCCCATACCGCCGCACGTCGAGATACCACTCGTAGGCCTCGCGGGGCAGCTTGTGCTCTTCCAGCCGCTTCTCCAAAAGGGCGAGGTCGTGAATGCGCTCCGAGCCTCCGATGATCTCGCCGTAACCCTCCGGGGCCAGCATGTCCAGACCGAGCACGACCTCCGGGTCCTGCGGGTCCGGCTGCATATAGAACGACTTGATGGCCGTCGGGAAGCGCGACACGATGAGGGGCCGGTCGAGATCCGCGCAGAGCGCGGTCTCCTCGTCCGCTCCAAGGTCGTCGCCGAAGGAGACTGGGAAGCCCTTCTCCTGGAGCTTCGCGATGGCCTCGCGGTACGTGATCCGCGGGAAGGGCTTCCGGATACATTCGAGCCTGGACGTGTCGCGCTCGAGGCGCTTCAGATCCTCCCCGGAGCGATTCAGCGCGCGCTCGACCAAGTAGACGATGAAATCCTCAGCCAACTCGCAGAGACCTTCGAACTGCAGGAACGCGACCTCGGGCTCGACCATCCAGAACTCGGTCAGGTGGCGGCGCGTCTTGGACTTCTCGGCCCGAAACGTGGGTCCGAAGCAGTAGACCTTGCCGAAGGCCGCCGCCGCCGGCTCGAGATAGAGCTGCCCGGACTGGGAGAGGTACGCCTTGTCGCCGAAGTAGTCCGTCTCGAAGAGGGTGGAGGTGCCCTCGACCGCCGAGCCCGTCAGGATCGGCGAGTCGATGCGCACGAACTCGCGCTCATAGAAGTAGTCGGCGATCCCCTGCTCCAGCTCCGAGCGCACGCGCAGGACCGCGTGCTGCTGAGACGAGCGCATCCAGAGGTGCCGCAGCCCCATCAGGAAGTCGACGCCGTGCTCCTTGAGGCTGATGGGATAGTCGGGCGAGGCGCCCAGGATCTCGACCGAGGACGCCGTCATCTCGTAGCCGCCCGGCGCCCGCGTCTCCTCGCGCACCGTCCCCGTGACCCGCAGCGAGCACTCCTGGGTCGCCTGCTCGGCGGCTTCCCAGACCTCGGGGGCCGCTTCCGCCTTCGGCACGACGACCTGCACGTACCCGGTTCCGTCCCGCACGATCAGGAACTGGATCTTGCCGGAGGAGCGTTTGTTGTAGAGCCACCCCTGGACGGTCGCCGAACCGCCGGCTTTCTGCCCGAGCTTCGCGATGGAGGTGCCGTCCATGAGGGCGCGGATTATAAGGGTGTTTTCCGCGGTGGGGCTCGACGCTCTGGTCTCGTAGACTCGAGATCGGACGCCGTAGAATCTTCAGAGTGAGCCTGTCAGAGCGTTCGACCGACGGTTCGCAAGAGAAATCTGGCCCAGCTTTCCGTTCCATTCCTTCGCTCCGGCTTCCCCTCCGGGGCAAGATTGCGCCAGTTCTCGCTTTCCTCCTTCCGCTCGTGATCTACGGGCTCGGACTTCGGTACCTCGGCAGTGGAGACACGGTTCCTGCCGAGCTCCTTCCGATCTCGCTGCTCACAGAAGGCAATCTCGACTTCAACGAGTTCGTCAATGGTCGGTTGCCCTACTGGTTCCGCGTCCAAGGAAAGCACGTGGTCTCCTACTACCCGATCCTTCCTGGCCTCGTCAACGTGCCTGTATACGCCGTGGCCAACTGGATCGGCGGGGATCTCTTCGAGCTTCGATTTCGGCTCTCGCTGATAACGGCGATGCTCGCCGCATCACTCTCGGTACTCTTCGTATACCTCACCCTTGCTCGCCTCCTCGAATCCCGCCCCAGAGCTCTCGGCTTCGCGTTGGTTTACGCCTTTGCGACGGAGGTTTGGAGCGTGGCCAGCCATGGGTTATTCCAACACGGCCCGGCGCTTCTTTTCCTTTCGGCGGGCCTCTACCTCATCGTCCGGAGTCGACCGGGCGGAATTGCGCTGTCGGGCCTCCTTCTTGCGTTGGGAGTCCTGACACGGCCCACGAACATTGGGATTGCGTTGCCGCTCGCCATCTACGTCGCGCTCCGGCACCGCGCTCGGCTCCTGGCGTTTCTCGGCTTCGCCGCGATCCCGCTGGTCCTCCACGGCCTCTACGCCTGGAAATACTGGGGAACTCCATTCTCGCCGGCGCAGCCGGTCGCTCCGGGAAATTTCTCCGGGGATCCTCTTCAGGGACTTGCCGGGCTTCTCGTGAGCCCATCGCGAGGCCTTTTCGTTTTCAGCCCGATCTTCCTCCTGGCGATTCCGGCGGCCGTCGCGGCTTTTCGCCGCCCCGCGGACGAGCGCAGAATTCTTCTCCGGTGTCTGACCGTGGGGGTGGTCCTCGTCCTCGGAACTTACTCGCGCTGGGTCCTCTGGTGGGGAGGGCATTCTTTCGGCTATCGAATCATTCTGGAGCTCGCATTGCCCCTGGTCGTCCTGATCAGCAGTGAATGGCCGCGCATCCGGGAGACTCGACCCCGGCGCGTTCTCTTTGGAGCAATGCTCACTCTTTCGGTGCTCTTCCAGTTTCTCGGTGCTTTCCTTTACCCCAGCCGCTTCAACCACGATATTGATCAGGATCCAGCGAGGCTCTGGGATCCGCGAAACTCGGAGCTCGTCCTCGGCGTAGAGAAACTTCTTCGCCGGTATGGCTGGAGCGTCACGCTCGGCTCTGACATGGGCTTCGTGTCGCCGCCCGCGCTCAAGGCCCCTTCGCCGCACTGGTGGAAGCCCGAGAACGACGATGCGTCCATGCCGAGATCCTTGGACACTCCGGCTCAGGGGGCCGTCATCCGCGGCCGCCTGACCGTGCTCGGATGGGCAAAGCCCGCCCCGACGGATGCCGGCGAAGTTCGGGTCTCGGTAGATCCGGGCAACATCCAAGTGAAGCCAGATCGCTTTTCCCGCCCGGATGTCGTCTCCCTCTTTCCCGACCTCGGCGATGGATCGCAGGCAGGTTTCGGCGCTCGCCTCGAGCCGAGATCCTCTCGTCTCGAGCGGTACACGGTGCTCGTCGAGATCCGCGATCGACGCGGCCGCGTCGCCAAGCTCGGGCCCGTCGAGTTCTTTTGGGGTCCTCAGAGGCCGGTGCCGTAGCAGACGCCGAATGGTCCGGCCTGCCGGCAGGCGCCGGTGACCCGCCCCTCAACGCAGCCGCGAGCGGACGTTGGTCGAGATCGTCATCGCCTGCTGGAGCCGCTGCATGCGCCGGTGGCGCTTCTGCGTGGCGTCCACGTCCCCGGTCGGGGGAACGGCGCTCCGGATCTCGCGCATGAGCTTTTCGGCCTCGAACCCGAAGGTCTGGAAGTCGGGGTGTTGGAACTTTCGGAAGGTCAGCTCGTTCGGGATGACGTAGCCCTCGGCGATGTCCCGGACCATCCCGTAGGCGGAGCCGCCGAGGAAGGCGCCCATAAGGCCGAAAGTGTAACCCGGACGGCGCTTGGAGTCCGGGCCGCTCCGGGATACCATTTCGCCCTTTGCGGGAGGGCTGCCATTGGCTTCCAGCGTGGATTACCTCGACTTCGACTCACTTCTGACGGAGGAGCAGCGGCTCGTTCGCGACACCGTCGGCGCCTGGGTGGACGACAAGGTCCTTCCCATCATCGAGGAGGCGGCATGGGAAGGGCGCTTCCCCAAAGAGCTGATCCCCGACATGGCCGGGATGCACCTCTTCGGCTCGACGATCGCGGAGTACGGTCTGCCGGGGCTCGACAACATCGCCTACGGACTGATCATGCAGGAGCTCGAGCGCGGAGACTCGGGACTGCGCTCTTTCGTCTCGGTCCAGTCGGCCCTCGTCATGTACCCGATCTACGCCTTCGGCTCGAAGGAGCAGAAGGACAAGTGGATCCCGAAGCTCGCCAACGCCTCGGCGATCGGCTGCTTCGGCCTGACGGAGCCGGACTTCGGCTCGAATCCCGCGGGCATGCGGACGGTCGCGAAAAAAGACGGCGACTCCTTCGTCCTGAACGGGGCCAAGGCCTGGATCACCAACGGCTCGATCGCCGATGTCGCGTTGGTCTGGGCCAAGCTCGACGGAGTCGTACGCGGGTTCCTCGTGGAGAAGGGAACGAAGGGGTACTCGACCTTCGAGCACAAGGGGAAGATGTCGCTGCGCGCCTCGGTGACCTCGCAGCTGGCCTTCGAGGACTGCCGGATCCCGGCGGAGAACATCCTGCCGGGCGGCGAGGGTCTGAAGGGCCCCCTCGCCTGCCTCACGCAGGCGCGCTACGGCATCGCCTGGGGCACGCTCGGCAGCGCCATGGCGACCTACAAAGCCGCGCTCGACTACGCCAAGACCCGCAAGCAGTGGAAGGATCGCCCGATCGCCGCGCACCAGCTCGTGCAGGAGCGGCTGGCCTGGATGATCACCGAGATCACCAAGGGGCAGCTCCTCGCCTGGAAGCTCGGCCGCATGAAGGACGACAAGACCATGAAGCCGCATCACGTCTCGATGGCCAAGCGCAACAATGCCTGGGTCGCCCGCGAGTGCGCGAAGCTCGCCCGCGAGACCCTCGGCGCCAACGGCGTCGTCAACGAGTACCCCGTCTTCCGCCACCTCGCCAACATCGAGAGCGTCTATACCTACGAGGGGACGCACGACATCCACACCCTGATCATCGGAGAGGCCGTGACCGGGGTCGCCTCGTACAACCCGCCCATGGAGTGAGTCGGGAGCCAGAAGCTCGGAGACCGCAGGAGCGAGGCACCCCGATTCACGCTCGGAACTCCCGACGGCGGGCTCCCGACTCGGAACTCACTGGCATTCAGTCTCTTGCGGTAAAATAGCCCGCTCGAGACACACGTTGGGAATCACCGGCAATCTCAAGACGATGCAGCTCGGAGAGCTGTTCCAATGGCTCTCCCTCGGCTCGAAGACCGGCACTCTGCTGATCGACGGCCACGGGGTGGAGAAGCGGGTCTATTTCCAGGACGGACGAATCGCGTCGACCTCCTCCTCCGACCAGCGCGAGTACCTCGGCCACTTCCTCGTCTCGCACGGCCACATTACCGAGGAAGAGCTCAAGATGGCCATGGAAGTGCAGGAGGAGTCGCAGATCCTCCTCGGCAAGATCCTCGTCATGATCAACGCAATCGCCGAGGCGGACCTGCTCCGGCTGATGCGAAAGAAGGCCGAAGAGTCGATCTACGACGTCTTCCTCTGGACCGAGGGCAGCTTCGAGTTCGTCGACGGCGAGCTCCCCGACCAGAAGATGGTGCCGCTCTCCCTCGATGTGACGGGCATCATCATGGAAGGGATGCGCCGTTACGACGAGTGGCAGCTCATCCGCCAGCGGGTCCCCGACTCCAGCGTCGTCCCGGAGATCGTGCGGGCGCTCGACATCGAGCAGCTCTCCGACCGCGAGAAGCTGATCGTGCCCTTCATCGACGGCCAACGCTCGATCGAGGCGATCGCCCTCCAGACCCACAATGCGGAGTTCAACGTCTCCAAGCTCGTCGCGGAAGGGGTTCGCACGGCCACGATGCGGCTTCTGGAAAACCGCGCCCCGCCTCCCGCGCCCGCCTCGGCGCCCGCCGGAAGCGAGGTGGATCACTTCCTCCAGCGCGGCCGCGCTCAGCTCAAGGAGGACCCCCAGAGCGCCTATCGCATGTTCAAGGTCGCGCACGAGCTCGACTCGACGGATGGACGCACGACCGAGGCCATGCGCGAAGCCGAGCGGGAGATAAAAGCCTCGCTCGAGCGGGACGGCGTCTCTGGCGAGCGGGTGCCGGAGCTCGCGATCCCCCTCCACACCCTCACCCAGCGGTCTTTCTCCCCGCACGAGGGCTTCGTCCTGTCGCGCATCAATGGGCAGTGGGACGTCAAGTCCATCATGAAGATCTCGCCTATCAAGGAGTTCGACGTCCTGATGATCTTCCAGAAGCTGCTCCGGGACGGCGTTATCCAGTGGAAGGGGCGCTGAGCGTGGACGGCCGCCGTCTCCCGTCCTTCCGCGGCCTCCAGATCGCGGTGTGCGCCGCGGCCGCAGCGCTGCTGGCGGCGCTCGCTCCGGGAATCGCCTGGAGGCAGTGGCCCGAAATCGTCTTCTTCACCGCCCTCGGCGTTCTCGCGTTCCGGCTGCGCGTGCGGTACGCCGGCAACTTCGTCGGCCTCGAGGCCGCCGCGCTCGCCCCCGCCATCCTCCTGCTCGACTCTCCCGGCGCGGCGATGCTGGTCTGCGTGGCGGCCGACGCGATCTCCAAGACACTGCAGAAGCCGCGCCGGTTCACGCTCTCCAACGCCTTCGACCTCGCACAGCTCTCGCTGGCCTACGGGGCGGCGGCCGTGTTCCGGCACGCGCTGAACGTCCCGGCAGGAGGATGGGTGGCGATCGCAGCGCTCGCGACCGGCGTCCTGCTCGTGTTCTTCTTCGTGAACACCGCGCTCGTCTTCGCCTACCTCGAGCTCGGAGGCATAGTCCGCCGCGAACGGCTCGTCGAGATCGCCCTCTTCCAGCTCGTGGCGCTGCTTCTGCTGGCCCCGATCGTCATCCTCGAGGTGCTCGTGTACCCCCACCACGGTGCAGCGGGAATGCTGCTCGCGTTTTTCCCGGTGGTGCTCGCGTCCTTCGTCATGCGAAACCTTTCCACCATGGAGCGCCGCGTGCAGGAGGTCTCTCGCCAGAACCGCGAGCTCGACGTCATGCGAGACATCTCGAACACCTTCGGCGTCAGCGCCCGGGTCGACCGGTACGAGCGGGTCTTCGCCGCCGTCGCCCGCCTGCTGCCCGTCGAGGCCATGGCCGTGATCGAGTGGCTGGATGGGAGCGGCGAGGAGCTCGTCGTGCACGTGTCGGAGCGAGCGTCGGGCGCCCGACGCTCGCTGACGGCCTGGGCCCGGATCAATCGCCTCGACGAGCGGCGGATCGATCGCTCGAGCGCCCCCGAGGAGCTGGCAATCGGCGACTCGCGGGAGATCCACCTGACGCCGGAGACGAGGTTCCAGGTGCGGATCCGACTCTCGACCTACGAGCTGCACTCGGGCCTGCTGATCCTCGAGAGCGCTTCGCCCGCGCTTCATTCGCCCGAGGCCGTGGCCTCGCTACGGACGATCGCCGACCACATCGCCCTCGTCCTGCAGGACCGTGCCATCCGCGCCCAGATCGAGGACCTGTCCGAACGCAACCGCGAGCGCGCGGAAACGCTCAACCAGATTCTCGAGATCTCCAACGACCTGAAGAAGAACCGCATGATGGACGACCTGTTTCCCTCGATCGCGTCGGCCGTGGCGCGGAGCCTCGGGTTCCAGCAGGTCGTCCTTTCCCTCTACGACCGCGAACGCAACGTCTTCACGCCGCACGCGCATTTCGGCCTCGACGCACGCTGGGGCGAGATGCGCGGCAAAGACGTGCCGGCCGAGGAGATCACCCGGCACTGGACCGAGAAGAACCGGGTCTCCAAGTCCTTCTCCGTCCGCAACCGGTCGGCGCGCGAGGACGACCTGGCCTCGCCCGCCGACGCTCGTCGGGTCGTGAGGGCCGGAGACGAGGGATGGCGGCCCGACGAGCTCCTCTGGATCCCGCTGTACTCCGGGGACCGGCTGGTCGGCTGCCTCTCGGTCGACGAGCCGAAGACCGGCAAGTCCCCGTCGCTTCAGACCGTCCGCTCGCTCGAGATCTTCGCCAATCAGGCCGTGGCCGCGATCGAGAACGCGCGCTCGTACAACGAGGCCCGCGAGCAGTCGATCCGCGACTCCCTGACCGGCGCCTACAACCACCGCCACTTCCAGGACGTGCTCCAGCGCGAGCTCGGCCGCGCCGAGCGCACGGGCCGGCCGCTGACCGTCGTCATGCTCGACATCGACGACTTCAAGTCGATCAACGATCGGTTCGGACACCCGGTCGGCGACGCGATTCTCCAGGGCATCGTCGGCGAGATCCGCAACGAGGTGCGCGGCGACATGGACGTGCTGGCGCGCTACGGGGGCGACGAGTTCGCGCTCGTCCTGCCCGAGACTCCCATCGGCGAGGCGCTGCTGGTGGCCGAGCGGGTCCGCCGCCGTGTGGACGAGAGGCTCTTCCGGATGCCCGATTCCCGTGAGGTCCTCCGGGCCACCGTCTCGATCGGGCTCGCCACGTATCCCGACGACGCGAACGAGAAGAAGAAACTGGTCGCGAAAGCGGATGCGGCCCTGTACCGCGCCAAGCATGGCGGCAAGAACGCCGTGGTCGCGACGTCCGAATCGGCGCCCGGGCAGCTTCCGCTCCTCCCCCACTGACGAAACCTCTCGCCGGCTCCGGCGTCTCTCGGGCATGGAACACACCGAACGCATCCTTGTCAGCGCCTTTCTGACCCTTTCGGCCGCCGGGATCGCATTGGCGGCTCCGGAAGGAGACCGGCGGCCTCGCGACACGTACGTGCTCAATCGCGGACACTCGGCCAGCGTCAGCGGATCCCTCGAGGACCTCGGGACTTTGCGCCGGCGCTATTCCGGGGACTTTCTCTGGTTCCGCCGCGGAGGGGCAACGTACGTGATCCGGGACCCGCGGCTTCTCGCCGAAGCCGACGCCTTCTTCGAGCCCCTCCGCGAGCTGCAGCCCGACCAGGACTCGCTGGCGCGCCGCGAGGCCGTGCTCGACCGCGAGGACGAGGAGCACGACCGAGAGGAAGAGGCGATCGAGGCCGAGGAGGAAACGCGGCCCTCGCCGGAGCTCGACCGTCGGCGCCGGGATCTCCACGACCGGCGCGGGGATCTCTCCCCTCGGCAGCAGGAGCTGGCGAAAGAGGAGCGGGCCCTGGACCGGCGCGAGGAAGCCCTTGAGGAGGCGGCGGAACGCGAGCTCTGGACGTTTCTCGATCGCACCGTCGCGAGCGGGGCCGCGCGCCCGGCTTCCCGCAAGTAGGGCTAGGGCCGCCGGGGACCGGACACCGCCGGCGAGTCCGGCTCGAAGAAGCGGAGGGGCCAGTCCCGGGCTTCGCCGGCGTAGTCCACCCCGATGCGCGGCGAGACGCCGATCTGCGGCCTCCCGCCCCGGCGCCGCAGGATGCGCACCGGGCCGCCGCCCAGAAGATCGAGGCCGCTGTCGCGCGCGTCGATGCCGAGCGCCGCGCAGAGCTTGCCCGGTCCGGACAGAAGGCGGGTTGGCAGGCCCTCCGGCGCCTCCGCCGCGCGCAGGAGCACGGCCTCCGCGATTCCCTCCCGCCGCGTCACGACGTTGGCGCAGTGGTGCATCCCGTAGACGAGGAAGACGTAGAGATGCCCGCCGTCCGCGTACATCGGCTCGACCCGGGGCGTGCGGCGCCCGGCCCAGGAGTGCGCGGCCCGGTCCGGCGCGCCCAGGTACGCCTCCGTCTCCACGATCCGGGCGCCGTACCAGCGCCCGCGCCACCGCCGCGCCAGGTAGGCGCCGACAAGCGCGCGGGCCACGGCGACGGTGTCGCCCCGGAAGAAGCGCCGCGGCGGCTCCGACAGGCCGAGCGCCGCCGGTTCGAACGCGAGGCGAGGGTCCGGAGCGTTGTTCGCTATCATGCGGCGCGGCATCGGGAAAGGATTCTATGAACATCCTCGTCACCGGCGGCGCCGGATTCATCGGCTCGCACATGGCGAAGCGGCACCTCGCCGACGGCCACCGCGTCGTGATCGTCGACGACCTGTCCTCGGGACGACGCGAACGGCTGCCCGAGGCCGCCCGCTTCGTCCAGGCGGACATCGCCGCGACGGACCTCGCGCCCCTCCTCTCCGAGGAGAAGATCGGTTTCGTGTCCCACCACGCCGCCCAGATCGACCTGCGGCACTCGGTCTCCGACCCGGTCGGCGACGCGCGAGTCAACGTCATCGGCAGCCTCATGCTCTTCGAGGCGATGCGCCGCGCCGGGGTCCGGCACGTGCTTTTCTCCTCGACCGGAGGCGCGATCTACGGCGAGCCGGAAGACGGGAAGCCCGCTCCGGAATCCCATCCGACCAACCCCATCTCCCCCTACGGGTGCGCCAAGCTCTCGATCGAGAAGTACATGCACTACTACCGGGTCGTGCACGGCTTCCAGACGCAGGTCTTCCGTTACGCCAACGTGTACGGGCCCTGGCAGGACGGCACGGGAGAGGCCGGGGTTGTGGCGATCTTCTCGGAGGCCATGCTGGGGTCGAGGCCGCTGAAGATCAACGGTGACGGCGAGCAGACTCGCGACTACGTCTACGTCGGCGACCTCGTCCAGGCCGCCGCCGCCGCGGTAAAGAGTGACAAGAGCGGCGTCTGGAACCTCGGAACGGGAGTCGAGACCTCGGTCAAGAGACTCTTCGCGCTTCTCGCGGCCGAGTACGACTACACCGCCACCCCGCCTCACGTCCCCGCGCCCGCGGGCGAACAGATGCGCAGCGTCCTCGACGGTTCGCTCGTGCGGAGGGATTTCGATCTGCCGCCCTGGACGCCGCTCGAACAGGGCCTGAAAAAGACCTCAGAGTTCTTCCGAAGCCGCCACCGAGCCTGACGCCTGTACAAATCGACGTCGGTCGCGGCCCATGAGCCTCTCGCCAGGTTCCCGCCTCGCTCCCTACGAGATCCGCCGGCCAACTGACGAGCTCTATCTCGTCGAGGGACTAAAGTGACGCTGGCAACCAGTATGGCTCCAGTGATATGGTTACCCATATGAAGACGACCGTCGAGATCTCGGACGGCATCCTGGACGACGCCCGCAAAGTGGCCACCCGAGAGGGAACCACTGTTCGCGCTCTCATCGAGGCCGGACTGCGCCGCGAGATTCAGGAGCGCCGGCGCGCCGGCCGTTTTCGGCTGAGGCGCGCGAGCGTCAAGGGGCGGGGCCTGCGCCTGGAGCTCGCCGGCGCGACCTGGGATCAGATTCGCGACCTCGCCTACGAAGGGCGCGGCAAATGATCGCCGTCGACACGAACGTGCTCGTCTTCGCGCATCGAGAAGACTCCCCCTGGCACACCGCGGCTTCCTCGTCCGTAGCAGCGCTGGCCGAGGGCCGCGGCTCGTGGGCCATTCCGTGGCCGTGCCTTCACGAGTTCCTCGCGATCGTCACGCATCCAGGAATCTACGATCCCCCCTCTCCCCTTTCGGCGGCGCTGGACCAGGTCGACGCATGGCTCGAGGCTCCCGGGCTCGTGCTGCTCTCGGAAACGAGCAGTCACTGGAGCGAGCTTCGGGTGATGCTCGAACGCGGCCGGGTCAGCGGAGGCCGCGTCCACGACGCCCGGGTCGCCGCTCTCTGCAGGGAACAAGGCGTGCTCGAGCTTTGGAGCGCCGACCGCGACTTCAGTCGCTTTCCCGATCTCGCCGTGCGCAATCCCCTGATCCCCGCGAAGAAAAAGTGACGCTCTCGGCAGGCGCGAGGCTCGAGGTCGTCGTCAACTGGCAGGCGGCGCGCGAGCCGCGCTGAAGGCCTACGCGGGCTTGCTCGCCGCAACCGAGGTCGTCGTCGTGCGCCGCTCCTCGGGCGCCGGGCCGAAGTGGCGCTTCAAGACGACGACCGTGAGGTCGTCCTGCGGGTTTCCGCCCCCCGACCACTCCTTGACGCGCTGGACGAGCTCGCGGGCGATCTCGTCGCAGGGCCGGTCGCGCAGCTCGAGGAAGGCCTGAGACAGGCGGCCCACGCCGAACTCCTCGTCGTTGTCGTCGGGCGCCTCGACCATCCCGTCTGTGTAGAGCAGGAGCGCGTCGCCCGGCTCGATCGGGCGATAGCCGCGGCTGTAGGTGGCATTGGCGGTGGGTCCCAGCACGACGCCGGTCTGAAGAAGGGGCGTCACGCTCATCCCGTGAAAATGCAGCGGGTGCGGATGGCCCGCATTGACGTACATCAGGTTTCCGTCGTCCTCGATCTCGCCGTAGAAGAGGGACACGAACCGGGTCGTGAGGCGCGACTCGTGGATGATGCGGTTGAGGCGCTCGACCGTACGGACGATTTTGAAGTCGCGCTCGACGGCCATCCGCAGGCCCGTGTACACGTCGCGGACCTGGAGGGCGGCTGGCAGTCCGTGTCCCGAGGCGTCGGCGATGGCGATGCCGAGGATGCGGTCGGAGACCGAGATGAAGTCGAAGTAGTCTCCTCCCACGAGCTCCGCCGGCGTCGTGTAGCCGGCCAGCTCCAGGGAACCGCGGCGCAGCGCCCGCTTCGGAAGGATCGACATCTGGATGCGCCGGGCCTCCTGGAGCGCCGAGACGTACCGATCCTGCCGGAGCTTCTGGTCGACGGCCAGGCGCAGGATGCCGAGCGACGCCACGAGGTCGTCCTCGGGAGCGGCGGGATCGACCGAGAAGGCCAGGATGTACTGGTCGTCTCCGACCGCGATGGCGGCGAAGCGCTCCGCCCCGAGGCGGCGCTCGAGCTCGGGGTCCACCCCCGGAGCGGTCAGGTCCATGACGGCCACGCCCTCGTCCACAACCCGCTGGATCGGCGGGTAGTCCTCCGGGATGAACAGGCCGGGCGGGATCGCGGGGACGTTGCCGAAAGTGCGGACGAGCTCGTAGCCCCGGTCGCGGCAGACGTACAGGCGCCCTCCGCGCACGCCGAGCACTTCGGAGAACTGCTCGATCACGGTCGTGGCCGTCTGCATGATCGTCGCGGACGGGTCGGCCGCCTGCTCGATCGCCTCGATCGCCTTCTCGATTTTGCGGAAGAGAAACCTTCCCGTCGCCATGGCGGCGCGATTCTATCGTGGCGCTTGCGCGTCCCTCTCGGGTCACGCGCTAGAATCCCCCGGCGTGACGGTTGCCCGAACCGGCTGGGGTCTTCTCGCGGCGGCGGTCGCCGGCCTCGCGTTGCTCCTCCTCGCCTGCGGCCGGGGCGCGAAGCCCGGGCGCGTCATCGTCTTCGGGCTCGACGGCGCGGACCCCGCGACGATCGACCTGCTCATGTCGGAGGGCAAGCTCCCGAACTTCACGAAGCTGCGTCGGGAAGGCGCCTACGCGCCGCTCCTTTCCCAGAAGCCCCTGCTCTCTCCCGTGATCTGGACGACCGTCGCCACAGGGAAGACTCCCGACCGGCATCGGATCGGGCACTTCGTCGCGGTCAACTCCGCGACCGGCGAGCAGCTCCCGGTCACGAGCCAGATGCGGAAGGCGAGCGCCCTCTGGAACATCCTTTCCAACGCCGGGCGCTCCACCGCGGTCGTCGGCTGGTGGGCCACCTGGCCGGCGGAGAAGGTCAAGGGGTCCGTCGTGTCGGACCACTTCGCGTACCACTTCCTGATGGAGGAGAGCTCCCGGCTCCCCACCCTGAGCGCTCAGCCGGGAACGACCTATCCGCCGGAGCTCGAGAAGCGCCTCGACCCCTTCAAGAAGCGCCCGCAGGACGTCAAGCCGGAGGAAATCGCCTCTTTCGTCGCGGTCTCCTCCGAAGAGTTCGCGCGCCCCTTCGACTTCGACGACGATCTTTCGCATTTCAAGTGGGCGTGGGCCACGGCGGAGACCTACACGAAGATCGGACTCGACCTCTGGAAGGAGGATCGCCCCGACACCCTCCTCCTCTACATCGAAGGGCTCGACTCGGCCTCGCACCTCTTCGGCCACCTCTTCCGCGCGGGCAATCTTTCCGGAGAGCTCGCCGAGCAGCAGAAGAAGTACGGTCAGGCCGTAGAGCAGATGTACCTCTACGCCGACCGGCTCCTCGGCCGCGTCCTCGACGCCATGGACCGGAGGACCACGCTCGTTCTCCTGTCGGATCACGGCTTCGAGCTCGGCAGGCTCCCGGACGACCCTTCCAAGACGCGCGATATGCGCCGCGTCAGCGAGCAGTTTCACCGTGTCGAGGGCGTTCTCTATCTGTACGGCTACCGGGTCAAGCCGCACACGCGCCTGAATCGCCCGTCGATCCTCGACATCGCGCCCACCGTGCTCGCCTTGAACGGGCTCGGTCGAGCGGCCGACATGCCGGGCCGGGTCCTGAACGAGGCCCTCGACATCACGGTCCTCGCTCCCGTCCCGACCTACGAGACCGGTATCGGCCAGACCGCGGAGGCCGAGCCCGCCGACTCGCAGGTCGACCCCGAGATCGTCAAGAAGCTCCAGAGCCTCGGCTACATCGGCGCGAAGTCCTCGAGCGGAGACCGCAATCTCGCCGGAATCGCCTTCGAGGCCGGGCGCTTCGAGGAGGCGGCGCGCGAGTACGAGAAGCTCGTCGTCGAAAAACCCGACGACGGCGCGCTGCGCGCGAGCTTCGCCGGGGCGCTCGGCGCGCTCGGCCGGTACGACGCGGCGTACGACCAGCTTACGAAGGCGATCGAGATCGAACCCTTAAACGTCGAGGCGTACCATAACCGCGCCGTCATCCACGAGCGCCGGGGCGAGGTCGAGGCCGGCGTTCGCGACTACCAGACGGCGGTGAAGTACAACCCGCAGTACGAACCGTCGCGACGGGCGCTCGCGAGGCTGAGCGCGCCTCTTCCGCAGACGCCGAGGAACGAGGCCGAGCAGAGGGCTATGGCGCTCGCGGACGAAGCCGCCGGGGCTGCCCGGCGCGGCGGCTACGCCGAGGCGAAGGCGAAGCTCGACCAGGCTCAGGCCCTCGCGCCCCGCCTCGCGCTCATCTATCAGTACCGCGCCAACGTGGCGTACCTCGCCGGAGACCGCGCCGCGGCAATCGCGGCGCTCAAGCAAGGGCTGAAGCTCGACCCGGACAACGCCCTCTTCCGCGAGAACCTCAAGCGCCTCGAACAGCCGCCCACCCCCTGACTCTGACTCGCGGGTGCCGAGCGTGAGCCCCTCCTCCCGCGGCGAAGCCTGGCGGACCCTCGGCGTCGCGGGGGTTCCCTTCGCCGTCTACGCCGCGGGCGCGTGCCGCACGGTCTACGTCGGCGACAGCGGGGACCTGCTCACGGCGATTGCGGTGATGGGGATCCCGCACCCGTCCGGCTACCCGCTCTACGTGCTCGCCGGGAAGCTCTGGTCGATCGTCTTCGGATTCCTGCCGCTGCCCTGGAGCCTCAGCCTCTTCTCCGCCGCCTGCGCCGCGGCGGCGTGCGCCGTGCTCTACACGGCGAGCCGCGAGTCCGGTGTCAACCGCGCGGCCTCGGCCGGAGCGGCCTGGCTCCTCGCGTTCTCGGGGAGCTTCTGGGCCGAAGCCAACGTCCAGAGGGTTTATGCGCTGAACGCGCTCTTCGTCGCGCTCGCGTTTCTGTTCGCGTTTCGGTGGCATCGCGGGCGCAGAGACCGCGATCTCGTCCTGGCCGCGTTCGTCTGCGGCCTCGGCGCGTCGAATCATCTCGAGATGGGTGTCGTCGGCCTCGCCATCGGCCTCTACGCGGTGGCCACGCAGCCTTCGATCCTGAGACGGCCGCGGCTCATCGCGGCATGTATCGCCGGCGGTGTCGCCGGACTACTGCCTTACCTGTACCTGCCGCTGCGGGCGCGGGCACATCCTCTCCTCGACTGGGGGCATCCCGTCGGCTGGAAGGGCTTCGCCGAGGTCGTGCTCCGCAAGAACTTCTGGGACCGGGCGTGGCTCGAGGGCCCGGCGGACCTCGCGCCGATCCTGGTCGACTACGGGAGAAGCCTCCTGACCGAGTCGGCCTGGGCCGGAGCCGTGCTCGCGGCGCTGGCCCTCGCCGCTGGCCTGACTCGAAGGCGCCGTTGGCCTGTCTTCCTGCCGCTCCTCGTCATGGGCGCCAATCTCGCCGTCATGGCTCTCCACGGCTCGCGCAGCGACATCTTCATCTGGCACCGCTACCACATCCCCTCGTACATGGCGCTTGCCCTTCTGGCGGCCTGGGGGTGGCAGACGCTGTCCGAGCGCCTTCACCCGCGCCTGGCGCTACTTGCCATCCTGCCTCCGCTCGCCCTTCTCGCCTCCGGCTGGCGCTCCGCCCACCGCAGCCGCTACCGCATCGCGGAGGATTATTCGCGCACTCTTCTCGCGACACTTCCGCCGGGCTCCCAAATCATCGCCTCGGACGACAACATCCTCTTCGTCCTAATGTATCTGAGCCTCGGCGAGGGCCTGCGGCCCGACGTCAACGTGATCCTCGAAGGGATCGAGGGCGCGCGCCTTCCGCCGCTGTCCTTTAATCCCGACAACGATCCGATCTTCCTGACGCACTACCCGAACTGGAACGTGGCGGGACTCGAGGCTGTGCCCGTGGGCCTCACGTTTCGCGCGTGGCGCGCGGGCCGGCCGTGGCCCCCGCCGACTCCCGTGAAGAGCCACCTCGACGGCGAGAAGGATCCGCGGGTCCCGAAGGACTACCTGACGCGGAACCTCATCGGGAACTTCCACCAGATGCTCGGAATGACCTTCGAGGCGCGCGACTGGAAGCGGGCCGTCCGGGAATTCGACGAAGCGCAGAGGGCCGCGCCGAACAACGACGTCCTCTTCTACAACCTCGGCTTGATTTACCGTCGAAACGGCCTGCTCGAAGAATCTCTCTCCGCTTTCCGCCGCTCCGCCGCGATCAATTCGCGCGCGATCGCGAGTCTGACCAAGCCTCGGGCCTCGGATCGCGCCTCGGAGGTCCAGGCGGAGATTGGGGAACGGGATCAGCTGCTCGCGGAACTCGCTGGAGATGAGGCACTTGCGGGCCTCGCGGCCGGGTCGCCGGAACGGCGGCGCGGGATGGCCTCGTTGCTCGCGGCGCGCGGCCAGCGCTCCTGGGCCCGCGGGATGCTTCTGGGGCCGGCCAGCTTCCGCCCGGCGCGCTAGAAGGCGGCTGCGGCCCCGGCGCTAGGCGTGTGCGGGCGATGGCGGTCGTTCGGCTTGTCGTCGCGGATCTTGCCGTCGAGGAGACGCACAATCCGCCGGGCGTGGGCGGCGATGTCCTCTTCGTGCGTGACGACGACGATCGTGTTGCCGCGCCCGTTGAGCTCGTCGAAAAGGGCCATGATCTCGGCGCCGGTCTGTGAATCGAGGTTGCCCGTGGGTTCGTCGGCGAGGAGGATCGACGGATCGTTGATCAGCGCGCGCGCTACGGCCACGCGCTGGCGCTGACCGCCCGAGAGCTCGTTGGGCGTGTGGCTCATCCGGTCCCCGAGGCCGACGGCCTTGAGCGACTTGATCGCGCGCTCGCGGCGTTCCTTGCGTGCGAAGCCTCCGTAGACGAGCGGCAGCTCGACCTGCTGGATCGCGGAGGTCCGCGGGAGCAGGTTGAAGGTCTGGAACACGAAGCCGATCTCCTGGTTGCGGATGGCGGCGAGCTCGTCGTCGGTCATGCGGGCGACTTCCTTGCCGTTCAAGATGTAGGAGCCCGAGGACGGGGTGTCGAGGCAGCCGATCAGGTTCATGAGAGTCGACTTGCCCGATCCGGAGGGTCCCATGATCGCGACATACTCGCCGCGCTCGACTGCCAGGGAGACGCCCGAGAGGGCGTGGACCTTCTCCTCGCCCATCTCGTAGACCTTCGTGATGTCCCGGATGTCGATCAGCATGGCGTCGTCAGTCTCCTTTGGGACCCGGACCATTGTGGGCCGAGAGCCGGACCTTCCCCTGCCGGTATTACGATTTTCCCCCCTGGGTGTTTCGCCTCGGGAAAGCTTCCGCCTCCTCACTAAAGCGCAGCCACGCCGGCCTTTCCCAGCACGAAGAGGCCCCAGAGGCTGCCGATGAGAGCGGCCATCCGGCCCCGGGAGGCCTTCGCCGCGGCCGAGAGGCCCAGGACGAGGAGGGCCATGGTCCAGAACGAGAACAAGTCGATCGAGGCCAGGAGCCCGTGCAGAACCGGGTCCGTCTTACGATCCACGAGGAAGCTGAGGTTCGTCCTCAGGGCGTCCCCGACCGTCTGGGGATCGATCGAGACACGGTTCCACAGGACCGCGAGCAACGCGATCGACCCGAGAGTCGCTGGCAGGAACGCATGCGCCGTGATCCCCAGGGACTGCGGGAAGCGAACCTCCCAGCCAAACGCCTGACACGCAGCCCAGAGAAGCCCTGCGATCACGCACGTCAGGACGGCGGGCGCGAGCACGGCGATCAGGTCCCAGAGCCACGAGAGCTTCCGGGCCTGTTCGATCGCCATCTCCATCTGGCTCTCGGTCAGCTTGTGGTCGCTCTTCGCCATGCGCTCCGTCATGACGGCCCGCCAGTCCGTCTTCGAGAGGATCAGCTCGGACAGAGGCAGGGCGAGGCCGGTCGCGATCGCGACGGGGAGGAGCCACGTCGGCTTGCGGGCGATCGCGGCGAAGGTCCTGGCCGGAGTTACGAAGACCCCGACGAGCCGTCCGAGGCCGGAGACGGGTCCCCGCACGGGCTCGGGCGCGACTGCCGATTCCATCAGGGCGCGACGGGCGCTTCGAGAGCGCGGCGCGCCCGAGAGGCTTCGACGTCAACGTCCGGCGGTGCCATCTCCGGCAGACCCTCGATCTGCACGCCTTTCCACTCGAGGATGTCGGCAATCGCGTTGTGGTACGCCGACACCGCCTTGCGGTAGATCGCCAGCGCGTTCAACTCGCGCGACCGCGCGTCCGAGAGGTCGTTGGTGATCTGCGAGACCTCGAACGAGGTCGTCATCCCGTTGTCGTACTTCTTTCGCGCCGCGTCGAGGTTGCGCTCGGCGAGCTCGCGGCCCTTGGCCGCCGCGTCGATCTGGCGGCTGGCGGTCTCGATCGCCCGGTGCGCGGCACGCACGCCCACGACGATGTCCTGCTCGAGAACGGTCAGGCGCGCGCGATCGGTTTCGAGGTTGTACTTCGCCACACCCCTGGCCCCCTTGGCCGCGCGGTTCAGGATCGGATACGAGAACACGAGCCCGACCCTCCAGTTCTTGAAGTTCGAGTCGAAGATCTGGCTGGCGGCACTTCCGAACCCGTTGTTGGCGATCACGATGCCGTTTGAGTCGAAGACCCTGCCGTCCAAGCCGCTGCGACCGTAGCCCCCCACCAGGTCGAGCTGGGGCAGCGTCTGATTTTGCCAGTACTCGTAGCGAAGCTGATTGGAGGCCACCGAGTAGTTCTGGGCCAGAATCTCGGGGCGGCGCTGGAGCGCCATCTTGACGCCCTCGGCGAGGTCGAACTGCAGCTTCTCCGCCTGAATCGCATCCGTCGGGACGAGCGGCGTCCGGCCCCAGCTTCCGGCCTCGAAGTTCAGGAGCCGCTTGAGCTGATCTTCCGCCTGGCCCACGGCGGCCTCGGCGTTGATGATGTCCTGCTCGGCCAACGCGATGTCGACCTCGGTCTGCACGATGTCGATGGGAGCGAGCGAACCCACGTCGATCCGGATCTTCGTGATGCGATTCAACTCGATCGCGAGCCTCTTGTACTCCTGCTTCACGATGAGGTTGCCCTTGGCGTAGACGAGGTCCCAGTAGGCCTGCTCGACGCCGTTGATGACGACCTGGACGCTTCGCACCAGCAGCTGGTAGTTAGCGTCCCGAGAGTTGCGGGCAGTGTCGATCAGAATGTTGGTCGCCCGCCTGCCGAAATTCCGCAGCAGCGGCTGCGAAATGTTGAGCGTCAGGCCCGCCTGGTAGGACGGGTTGATGTTGAAAAAGGCCGAATTGGTGACCGTCCGGTTCCCGGCAAAGCCAAGCGTGAAGCGTCCTCCCCAGGGAGTCAGCTGCGAAACGTCCGCGTTGGCGTCGAAGGTATCGGTCGTGAGAACGTCGGCGCCCGAGAGATCCGAGGAGGTCGGCGAATCGCTATGCGCGCGCACGGCGCTGGCCGAGAGCAACGGATCGTAGATGCCGTAGTTTTGAAAGAGAAGGAACTGCGACGCCTCGGCGAAGTTGACCGAGACGTTGAGGTCCGCGTTATTGGCTAGCGCGATCGCGACAGCTTGGTCGAGAGCCAGGTGGATACCGTCCGACTCGGGCGCCGGGAGCGACTGCGGCGTGCGCTGGCCCGGTTGCGCCGAAATCACCGGGCCGGACTGGGCCGAGAGGGCCGCGGAAACCGTGACGAGGAGGCCGGCGCCGAGGGCCGCGCGCATTCCCCGGAGGGTGGACGAGCTCTTCATTACCTTTGACTCCTTTGTCACCCCAAATTACGCAGGGGACTACCGAATGTTTCGCCTAAATGTTCATATCACGGCATTTCGCCGGGGAAAAAGCAGGCCACCCGGCGGCCCGGCGTAACCTCCAGAAGCTCCGGGCGCTCTTGCCCGCACCGCGGCCGTGCGATCGGGCAGCGCGGGTGGAAGGGGCAGCCGGGAGGAGGCTCGGCGGCCGACGGGGGCTCGCCGCCAAGGGGGATGCGGAGGCGGACGCCGGAGGGATCGGGATCCGGAGCGGCCGCGACCAGAGCCGCCGAATAGGGATGAAGGGGAAGCGCCGTCAGCTGCGGCGTTGGACCTTCCTCGACGATGCGCCCGAGGTAGAGGATCGCGATGCGATCGGCGATCCGCGACACGACCGCCAGGTCGTGCGAGATGAAGAGGTAGGAGAGCCCGGAGCGCTCGCGCAGCTCGAGCAGCAGGTTGACGATTTGCGCGGCGATCGAAACGTCGAGTGCGGAGACGGGCTCGTCGCACACGACCAGACGCGGCCCGGTCGCCAGGGCACGCGCGATCGCGACCCGCTGTCTCTGTCCGCCCGAGAGCTCGCGCGGAAAGCGCACGCCGGTCTCCGGAGGAAGTCCCACATCCGCCAGCAGTTCCCGCACGCGCTCCCGAAGCGCACGGCCGCGCGCGATCCCCTGCACCCGCAGGGGCTCTCCGATCTGATCGGCGGCCCGCATCCGCGGATTCAGCGACGTCTGGGGGTCCTGGAAGACCACCTGAAGGTCCCGGCGCCGCCGGCGCAGCTCGCGGCCGGAAAGGGCCAGCCAGTCCTGTCCGCCGAACCGGATGCTGCCCGAGTCGGGCTCCGTCAAGCGCGCGCAGATGCGGCCGACCGTCGTCTTGCCGCTGCCGGACTCGCCGACGAGACCGAGCGTCTGCCCGCCGGCGATCTCGAAGTCCACGCCCCGGAGCGCGGGAAGGGACGCGGTCCGGGACCCGAAGAGACCGCGGCGGATCGCGTACCGCTTCTCGAGGCCGACCGCCGTGAGCAACGGTTCGGGGGGGACCCCGCGCGCCGTCACAGCGCTCAACGCCGGGCCTGCATCGGGGCGTTTTGGTGGAGAAAGCAGCGGGCCCGGCCCGAGGCGGTCGGATAGAGCTCGGGCTCGCTTCGATCGCAGGGCTCGAACCGTTCCGGGCACCTTGGCGCGAACGCGCAGACTCCGGTCGGGCGAGCCGAGAGGTCCGCCAGCGCGCCGGGGATCGTCTCGTAACGTTCGCCCTCGCGGCGGCCGGCGGACCGGATGCGCGGGACCGAAGCGAGCAGCCCCCGGGTGTAGGGATGACAGGGAGCGCGGAAGAGATCGGCGGTCGCCGCCTCCTCGACGACGCGCCCCGCGTAGAGGACGAGCACCCGGTCGCAATGCTCGGCCACGATCCCGAAATCGTGCGTGATCAGGAGCACGCCGAGGCCGCGCGCGGCGCGCGTCCGATCGAGCAGCTCCAGAACCTGCGCGGCCACGGTGGCGTCCAGCGAGGCGGTCGGCTCGTCCGCGAGAAGGACCTTCGGCCCCGGCGCCAGGGTCAGCGCCAGGAAGGCGCGCTGCTGCAGCCCCCCGGAAAGCCGGTGAGCATACTCTCCGAGGGCCCCCTCGGGATCCGGGAAGGCCGCGTCTTGCAGGGCCGAGATCGCGATCGCGCGGGCCTGCCCGCGGGAGACCGGGCGGTGAAGGCGGATCGCCTCCACGATCTGCGCACCGATCGTCCGCACGGGATCGAACGCGGAGGCCGGCTCCTGGAAGACCAGGCCGATCTGGCCTCCGCGCACGCCGCGCCACTCGTCTTCGGAGAGGCTCAGGAGATCCCGGCCGCCCGAGGCGAGATGCCCGCTGACCCTCGCCCCGCCGGCCGGCAGCCCCAGCAGAGCGCGGGCCAGCTGTGTTTTTCCGGAGCCGCTCTCGCCGACCACCGCCAACGACTCCCCCGCCGCGAGCGTGAAGGACACGCCGTCCACCGCGGGATGGAGCGCCCCGGCGACCGGCAGCTCGACGCGCAGATCTTCGACTTCGAGGACAGAACCGCGGATGCTGGACCTCGCTCCCGACTCCCGACCGCCTACGAGTCCTTCCGAACGGCCTCGAGATCTCGCACGCGGGCAACGATGTCCCGGTAGTTCGCGTTCAGGCCGTAGACCTCCTGAAATGTCCTGTAGGCGAGGTCCATGTCCCCCGTGTCCTGGTAGACCGAGGCGAGGTCATAGAGCATCCCGGCCGTCTCGGCATCCTGGATCGCCGGCGTCTCGAGCCCCTTGCGAAACCACTTGATTGCCAGCTGCGGCATCCCCTTCTCGAGGAAGCAGTGCCCGAGCATGCTGCAGCATTCCAACACGCGGCCAGGGTCCTTGCTCGCCAGCTGGAACTCCCCGATCGCTTCGTCGACGAGCCCCATCTCCTTGTAGGCGATCCCGAGGTTGAAGTGGGTCTCGTAGTCCTCCGCCGAGAGCTGCTGCTCGACGCCCTTCTTGAACTCGCGGAAGATCTCCTCGAGCGAGACCTCCCCCTGGGGCCCTGCGACCTGCGCCGTCTCCTGCGCCGCCTCCTCGTCGGAAAGCTCCTTATCGAGCTCCTCGGCCAGGTTGAAAAACTTCTGCTCGTCGGCAAACAGGTTGTCCTCGTCGACGAGCGGGACCGCGGCGGGCGCCAGGGGCAGGTCCCCGTCGCCGGCCCGCTGCATCTCGTCCCCCAGCAGGTTTCCGAGCTGCTCATAGGACACGAACTCGGAGTCGGCCGACGCCTCGGGCTCAGGCGTCGTAAGGCGCTCGAACGCGGGAGGCGCCCCCGGGAACTCCGGCTCCGAGAACTCGATCGCGTCGTCCGGGAACGGGGCCCCGGCCGACGCCTCGGCCGGCGGCGCGGCCGGCTGGCCGACGTCGAACTCCTCGAACAGGACGTCGATACCCGAGGCGGGAGGCGCCGGGGAGGCGGCAAGGACTTCCGGCTCGCTTGGCGAGGCGAGACCCGCCGACGCGAGCACCCGGTTCGCCTCGGCCGGCCTGCCCGCCGCGTTCCACGCCGCCGCCAGCGCTTCCGCCTCCCGAGAGAGGGCCGGGTTCTTCGTTTCGGCGAGGAGCTCCACCAACCGCTCCCGCGCCTTGAGCAGATCGGGGCGGCGCTCTACGAGGACGAACAGCCGTTCGATCGCCTTGTCGGTCAGGCCGTACTTCGCGAAGACTTCCGCTTCCACGATGAGTGTCTCGAGCTGCTGCTCCTCGGGCGACACGGCCGTCGCGCCCGCGGAAACCGCCGAGGCCGCCGGAGCGGGAGTGACCACGGGTGGCGGCGGCGTCTCGTCCATGTCGATCGACGGAATGTTGGGCTGAGGCGCGTGGACGCCGGCCGATTCCTCCAGGTCGATGATCAGCTCCTGGTACTCGGGCGCTTCCGCCTCCCCCGGAGGCGGAGGCGCCATCGGCGGCGTCTCCGTCGGCGGGCCGATGTCCTTGAGCCGCGTGGCGGCCTCCACGTTGGAGGGGTCGGCGGTCTGCGCCCGGCGGTAGTGCTCGAGAGCGGCGGCAGGATCCTGCCTCTTCTCGGCCAGCCGGCCCAGGGCGATATGCGTCTTCGCCAGAGCAGCGCCGTTGCCCTCGGCCTCGAGCACTTTAGCCAACTGCTCGAGGGCGGACGGGTGCAGCGGATCGGCCGCGAGGATAGGCTCCAGGTACTCGGCGGCGCGCCCGAAGTCCCGGCGCGCCAGCGCCGCATCCACGATGGGCGCCACGACCGAAGCCGCCTTGTCAAGGGCCTGTTCCTGCACGCGGAGCCGGCACAGAAACACCCTCGGCGCCTCCGCGTCGGCATCCAGGGCCAGAGCCTGCTCGGCCGTGCGGACCGCCTCGGCCCGCTGCCCCATCTCGAGCTGTGCTTCGGCGAAGAGCGCGAGGCTGCCGGCCGTGCGCGGCGCGGCCTTGAGCACCGCCATCGCCGCGGCGGTGTTCTTCTGCGCCAGCAGCGACCGCACGAGGTTGCGCTGGGTATCCACGTCGTCGGGCGACAGCTCCAGCGCCTTCTGGAACACCTGTGCGGCCTCGTCGTGCGCGCCGCGCTTCAGGAGCATGTTGCCGATCAGGCCGTACTGCATGACGGCCTGGTCGTTCTGGCGGGCGCCGCGGTACAGGTCGGCGAGGCGCACCTGGATGCGCAGGTCGGTCGGATCGATCGCCGCCATCTTCTTGTAGACGGTGATCGCGTCGGCCGCCCGGTTGTTCTTCTGGTAATGGTCGGCCAGGACCTGGTACTGGCTGCGGGCGTCCTGGACGAGACCCTGCTTGTGGTACAGGTCCGCCAGCTTGTCGTAGACCTCGAGCCGGGCGGGATCGATCTTGTTGATCTTCTTGAAAATGGCGATCGCCTTCAGGAAAAACCCGTCCTTCGAGTAGAAATCGGCGATCCGCGTGAAGTAGGGGATCGATTCGGCCGGCCGATTCATGCGGACGTAGAGGTCTCCGACCTTGTTGAGCGTGGAGATGTCTTTCGGGTTGTCCTCCAGAACGCGCAGGTACTCCTTGAGCGCCTGATCGAGCTTGCCCCGGGACAGCAGCTTCTCGGCGGACTGGAGGACCTGGTCGCGGTTAACCGCCATTGGAGAAGATTCTAACCGCGACGGCGCGCCGCCCGACCGGCGATTGGCGCGTGAGAGGTTTCGGGCACGACACCGCGATAGGTCAGGCGGTGCTCGGGGCAGGGCCCGCTTCGCCGCAAGGCCTCCCAGTGCTCCGGGGTGCCGTAACCCTTGTGCTGGTCGAATCCGTAGGCCGGGTGCCGCTCCGACAGCGCGTCGAGCAGGCCGTCGCGGTACACCTTGGCGACGATCGAGGCGGCCGCGATCGAGGCCGAGAGCGCGTCGCCGTGGATAATGGCGAGCTGGGGCGCGGAAACGCCCGGCACCCGCACCGCGTCGACGAGAATCACCTCAGGCGCGGGCGAGAGTGCGGTCACGGCTTGCCGCATCGCTTCCAGGCTCGCGCGCAGGATGTCACCCGCATCGATGGCGGCTGCCGTCACGACGCCGATCGACAGGGCGACGGCGCGTGCGCGGATCGCGACATCGAGCCGCTCACGGGACTCCGCGTCCAGGCGCTTCGAGTCGTCCAGCCCCGGCAGGAGGCAGCCGCCCGGCAGGATCACCGCGGCCGCCACAACCGGGCCGGCCAGTGACCCGCGTCCGGCCTCGTCCACGCCCGCGATACGCGAGAAACCGCGGGCCCGAAGCGCGCACTCGAGAAGGGTGAGATTGCGAAGGCGACCCAGTTCCGCGAAGAGAGCGGCCAGCGGGTCGGTCGTCACGTCCGCCTGGGATCTCCGAATCAGTCCGTCTGCTTTTCGTCGATGCGTGCGGCCTTACCCTTGCGCTCGCGCAGATAGTAGAGCTTGGCCCGGCGCACGGCGCCCCGGCGCTCCACCTCGATGCGATCGATGATCGGAGAGTGCAGTGGAAAGATCCGCTCCACGCCGACACCGCCGGAGATCTTGCGGACCGTGAAGGTCTCCCGGGCGCCTCCGCTGCGGCGGGCGATGACCACGCCGGCGAACATCTGGATGCGCTCCTTTTCGCCTTCGCGCACCTTGACGTGAACGCGCACGCTGTCGCCCGGCGCGAAGGACGGCACGTCGCTCTTCAGCGACGCCTTTTCCACGTCCAGCAGGATGTCACTCATCGCAAACCTCTTCCAAATCGAGCGGGCGGAGCCCGCAGAGGACCTACGGAAACGGCGAATTCTAAACGAACGGACACCCCGGGCGCAACCACGCTCAGTCCTCCCCCTCGCCGGGCTCGGCCGGCCGGCGCACGAGCAGGTCGGGACGCCGCTCCCGCGTCCTCTCGAGCGCTCGGGCTCGCCTCCAGCGAGAAATTCGGCGGTGGTCCCCCCCGACCAGGACCTCGGGGACTGCGAGACCCCGAAACTCCCTCGGCCGCGTGTAGTGGGGGAAGTCGAGCCGCTCGCGGAGGAACGACTCGTTTTCGAGAGACTCGGCCGCACCCACGACGCCGGGCAGGAGCCGCGACACGGCCTCCGTCACGGCCAGGGCCGCCGACTCGCCTCCCGGAAGGACAAAATCGCCCAACGAGATCTCCTCGTCGAACAGGCCGAGCTCCCGGGCCCGATCGTCGATCCCTTCATAACGGCCGCAGACCAGCAGGATCCGCTCCCGCGCCGCGAGAGCCTCGGCAGAGCCCTGGTCGAACCGGCGCCCTTCCGGCGCCATGAGCAGGGTCCACGGCCGCGGCAGGCCCTCGGCGTTGCGCCGCGCCTCGATCGCGGCCGCCAGGACCGTAACCATCATCACCATGCCCGCTCCCCCGCCGTAAGGCTCGTCGTCGACCTTCCGGTGCCTGTCCTGCGCGAACCCCCGCAGGTCCGTCACCGTGACTCGGAGGAGGCCCGCATCGATGGCCTTCCCGAGCAGGCTCTCGCGGAGGGGGGACGCGAAGTACCCCGGAAAGATCGTCAGGATCTCGATGTGCATCGGGCCGGGCGGTATAGTCATGTCGGTTGAAGGTCGAGGGCCAGGGGTCGAGGGTGGATGCCGGACTCCCACATTCTCGGCCGTGAGCTTTCGGCCTTCGACTGTTCTTGGCGGGTCCCCTCCGGGCCGGTGGTCATAGCTCCATCAATCCCTCGGGCGGGTCGAGGATGATTTTGCCGGCCTCCCGGTCCACTCTCAAGACGATCGGATGGACGAAGGGAACCAGAACCTCTTTCCCGGGCCGGACCTCCACCGAAAGAAGCGGGCCCGCCGGAGACTGCTCCAGGCCGGTCGCCACGCCGAGCCGGCGGCCGGCCGTATCCTCGCAGGCCCACCCCCGCACCGCGTGGCTGTAGAAGAACCCCTCGGGCGCCGGGAATGCGTCGGCCTCGGCGACGCAGAGTTCGCCGCCCTGGAGGCCTCGCGCGGCGTCCACGTCGCCGACCGAGTCGAACGACAGCAGAAGCCGGTCCCCGTGCGGCCGCGCGCCCGCCAAATGCAACAGGCGCTCCTCGTCTCCCCTCTGCCACGTGAGCGTGCTCCCGGGAGCGAAACGCTCGGGAAAATCGGTCAGCACGCGGACGGACACCTCGCCCGCCAGGCCGTGGGGGCGCTGTACGAGGCCAACGACGAGCAGAGGAGACATGAGCGGCGACGCGGACAGCCCGCCGTAAGCCGGCGGGACGGACGTCAGTCGCGAACGCGGATCAGCACGCGTTTCCCGCGGGCAGCGGCGGCCGCCGCGACGAAGGAGCGCAGGGCGCGCACCGTTCGGCCCTCTCGCCCGATCAGGCGGCCGCGGTCGGCTTCCGGGACGTGGACGTCGTATACGGCGGTCTTCCCCTCGAAGGTCTCGGTCACGCGAGTCTGTTCGGGACGGTCCGCGAGGCGTCGGACGACGGTTTCGATGAGGCGTTTCATCTCGACAGCCTACGGCGCCGGGACCGGCTCGGGACGCTCGAGAAGCGAGTGGACGGTGGAAGACGCGCGAGCACCCTTCCCGATCCACTGCCGGGCGCGTTCGCGGTCGAACGACACGGCCGGAGGGTTGGGGACGGGGTCGTAGAATCCGAGCTCTTCCAGGACCTCGGCGCGGGGGGCGCGGCGCGAGTCCGAGACGACGATCCGGTAGTAGGGCCGGTTGCGGGCGCCCATACGGCGCAGGCGGATTCTCAGCATTTCAGTGCCTGTCTCCTGTCATATCAAAAGCGGGGCATTCTACACGAATCGGCTCAGGGCTTCCCCGAGGGGAGAGCCAGCTTCGAGAGATCCAGCCCCCGGGCGCCCTTTTTCGCCGTGCGCATCAAGCGGCGCATCTGCTGATACTGCTTGAGCAGCCGGTTGATCTCCACCACGGAGGTTCCGGATCCCCCTGCGATCCGCTTCTTGCGGCTGCCATTCAAGACCTGCGGATACCGGCGCTCGTCCGGCGTCATCGAGTCGATGATCGCGCCGACGCGCGTCAGGGCCTTCTCGTCGACGCTGTCGGGCTGCCGGAGGGCCTTGAAGGCTCCGGTTTTCGGCAGCAGATCGAGCAGGCCCTCGAGGGGGCCCATTTTCTTCATCGAGACGAGCTGGGCGCGGAGATCCTCCAGCGTGAACTCTCCGGCCGCGCCTTTCTCCGCCATCTTCTGCGCCGCGCCGGCGTCGACCGAGGCCTCGACCTTCTCGATCAGGGTGAGCATGTCGCCGAGCCCCAGGATGCGCGACGCCATGCGGTCGGGATGAAACGCCTCGAAGTCCTCAGGTTTCTCCCCCACGCCGACGAACTTGATGGGCTTGCCGGTCGTCGTCATCACCGAGAGCGCCGCGCCGCCCCGGGCGTCCCCGTCCGTTTTGGTCAGAACGATGCCGGTCAGCGCCAGCGCCTCCGCGAATCCCGCCGCGGATTTCACGGCGTCCTGGCCCGTCATCGCGTCGGCGACGAACAGAATCTCCTGCGGCAGGACGGCGGCGGCAACGGCCTGGATCTCCCGCATCAGCTCCTCGTCGATGTGAAGCCTGCCGGCGGTGTCGACGATGACGGTGTCACGGCCGGTTTGCCGGGCCTCGCGCACGCCGCCGCGGGCGACCGAGACCGGGTCCTTCTCGGTACCCGGCTCGAACACGGGGACGCCGATCTGCCGACCGAGCGTGACGAGCTGCTCGACCGCCGCGGGACGGGCCAGGTCGGCCGCGACGATGAGCGGAAAGCGGCCGCGTGTCTTCAGGTGCAGGGCGAGCTTGGCGGCCGAAGTCGTCTTGCCCGAGCCCTGCAGCCCGGCAAGCATGATGACCGCCGGTTTTCCCCGCAAGTCGACGTCCGTCGTGGTCCCACCCAGAAGTTGCATCAGCTCGTCCCGGACGATTCGCGTGACTTCGTGGGCGGGCGAAAGCTGCTGGGTGACCTTCGCGCCGACAGCCCGCTCCTTGACGCGGGCCGTGAACTGGCGGACGACGGGGAGGGCGACGTCGGCCTCCAGGAGGGACAACCGGATCTCCCGGAGCGCCTGGTCGAGGTGGTACTCGGTGAGGTGTCCCTCCCCCCGCAGCTCCTTGAAAACGCCCTGGATCCGCTCTCCGAGACCTTCGAACACCGTGTACCCCCGTTTTCCCCGGCCCAGCTCGACGCCCGGCCGGGGACCGCAAGGATAGCCGCCCGCAGCCTCCCGCGTCGAGACCGGGTTTGCCAGTTGACAGGGAGCGCCAGTTCGATATGATTCCCCGTCGATTTTCCCGCGACGGCGTTTCTATCGCGCTCTCGATGAGAGAAGCGTTTTTTTGCAAGAAAGAAGGAGATGAGGGATATGAAGAAGTTCCTGACCCTGGGTTTCGCGGCCGTGGCCGCAGTGGCGCTCTCGACCGGTTGCCAGAAGAAAGAGACGACCACGACCGAGACCACGACTCAGACCGAAGCCCCGGCGGTCGTTGAGGAAACGGGCACCGCGATGACGGGCACGGAGACCACAACCACCAGCACGGAGACGACGACCACCACCGAGACGGTTCCCGCGACGACCCCGCCCGCCTACTGAGCCCGACTCGCTACGAATGTCCGAGGCCCCCGCGAGGGGGCCTCTCTGTTTCTGCGTTTTTGCCTTTTCGCCTTTTGAGCCGGGCTACACTGCTCGCAAGTGTTGCCGGTTTGGGCGGAGTGCTTGCTGCTTCTGGCGGCCGCGGCCGCGGGACTGCGAGCGTGGCAGCTCCGGGGCCGGGAGCGTGTCCTCGCGGCGCGTCTCCAGGCTCGCGAGCGCGAGGGCCACTTCCTCGGCGAGTCACCCGATCCCCGGCAGATCCTGCAGCACGCCTACGCCGCCGCCTGCGAGATCCTGCCCCTCTCCGCCTTCGACCTGTACCGCGTCGATCCCTCGCAGCGAATCTCGGAAGTGTGGACCCTGTCGAACGAGCCGGGCGGGTCGCCCCGCCCCGCCCGGGAGCCCGGCCACCCGTACCTTGGCGAGCGGATCGACGCAAAAGCTCTTCTCCAGTTCGCCGCCACCGAGACCGACCGCTCGTTCGCCCCGCTGGAGCTGCTACCCGGAGCCCCTCCCACGCAGAAGCTCCACCTTCCGCTCTACTCCGGCGATACCCTCGTGGCCTATCTCACCCTCGTGTCGCCGGAGCCGATCGGCGAGCAGCGCAAGGGCGAGATCCGCGCTCTGCTGTCTCCTTTGACCGCCTCGCTGCACGCCTCCCGCAACTGGGAGATCGCCGTCACCGACGAGCTGTCGGGCCTCTTCGCACGGCGCTATTTCGAGACGCGGCTCTCCGAGGAGTGGGCGCGGCACCTGCGCTACGGCGCGGCGGTCTCCGTCGCGCTCTTCGATCTCGATCACTTCAAGAAGCTCAATGACACCTTCGGCCACCCCGCCGGGGACATGGCGATCCGACGCTTCGGCGAAATCCTGCGCGCGGCCGTCCGCGGGAGCGACCTGGCTTGCCGGTATGGGGGCGAGGAGTTCGCCGTGCTCTTCCCCGAGACCGGGGCTCGCCCGGCCCTCGCGGTCTGCGAGCGCGTGCGCCGGTCGATCGAGCTCGAGCCCTTTTCGAGCGAGGCCCGCGCCTTTGGAGTAACCGTGTCGGCCGGCGTCGCGGATTCGACCGGCCTCGGTCCGGACGATCGCCACCAGCTGCTGTTCCGGGCCGACAAGGCCCTCTACGCCGCCAAAGACTCGGGCCGTAATCGCGCCCATCTCTTCACCGAGGGCGCCCGGACGCGCAAGCCGGCCGTCTAGCCCCTCGCAGCGCGCCGGAGCCGGATCCAGAGGCGGCCGAGCGGCCCCGCAAGTCGAAGCCGGGGGGTCGGGACGACGAGGCTGGCGAGCGCGTCGGCTTCGAGGCGCTGCCACCGCAGGTCTTCCGGCCGGACGCCGAGCTCCCCGAGGAGGCGGCCCCGCTCCTGCGCCAGGCGGCGCAGCGGATCGCGCGAGTCGCTCACGCCAGTCCCGCCGCAGACAGCAGCCGGGCGACCGGCTCATCCCAGCTCAGGAGGGCCGCCCGCCGCCGCCCCGCCTCTCCCATGGCCTGCAGCGTGTCCCGCCGGGGCCATGCCAGCCGCAGCGCCACCCCCAGGGCCTCGGGCCGCGGCGCCACGACGAGCCCGGTCTCCCCGTTGCGGACGAATTCGAGCGGACCTCCCGCGTCCTCGGTCGTGAGCACGGGCTTCCCCGACAGGAACGCTTCGAGGGGGACGTACCCGAAGTCCTCGCCCGAGGCGGTCACGGCCACGATGCGCGCCTCGGCGTAGAGCGAGAGGAGCGTCTCGTCGTCGGCATGCGAGACGAACCGCACGCGCGCGCCGACGTTGAGCTCTTGCGCGCGCCTCTGGAGTTTCTGCTCCTCGGGGCCCCGGCCGACGAAGACGGCCCGGGCCTCGGGGACGTGCGGGAGCGCCTCCAGAAGCAGGCCCGGCCGCTTCCACGCCTCGAGGCGGCCGACCCACAGAATCGCGTCGCCGGAGGGGCCGCTCCGATAGCGCCCGTCGAGGGGCGGCGGATGGTACAGGGGCTCGCTCCGGATCCCGTTGAAACGATAGAGCCGGGAGGCGACGGTCTGCGAGTTCGCGAAGACCTTGCGCGCCTCGGTCAATCCGACGCGGTCGATCTCGGCGACGACCTCCCGCGTGCGCCGGTCCTCGGGCGAAGAGCCGAGGTCGCTGTACGCGGTCCCGAACTGGTCGTACGCCTGGCGGTACTGATGAATCAGCCAGACCACCTTGTTCGGGTGGCGCAGGGCGTAGCTCGGGAAGCGCGTCGCGATCACCGCGTCGACCGGGCGGCCACCCGCCTCGGAGAGATCGAGGCTGCGCCAGGCGGCCGCGCTGCGGATCAGATCGAAGCGCTCGCGCTCGACGAGCGGGATCGAGACGAGATCGGCCTCCACGCCGCGCTTCGTGAGCTCCTCGGTCAGGCGGCGGACGTGCCGCTCCGCTCCTCCGTCCGAGAAGGGCGCCTGCACGGCCAGGACGAGAACGCGGCGCGATTTCAAGCGGAGATCGGCACCCGCCCGATCAGCGCGTAGTCTTGCGGGGCGTACAGGAGGGCGTTCAGCCGCTTCTCGTTCTCCGACTTCTCCTCGAGCCGCTCGCCGGCCGGGAGCGGGGAGCGGTACTCGATCCGGGTCTCGGTAAATCCCGCCGCCTCCGCCAGGAAGCGAAGGGCCTCGGGCGGCACCGGCCGCACGTGCGTCGGATCCAGGTAGAACGCGCGCAGGGCCGACAGCGAGTCGGAGTTGATCGTCTCGGCAACGACGACTCCGCCTCCCGCGAGGACCCGCCGCGCCTGCTGAAGAAACCGGTAGATCTCCCCCGGGCTCCAGTGCTCAACGACCTGGAACGCGACGACGGCGCCTAGGCTTCCTGCGGGGAGGCCCTCGAGCAGCGCCAGCGCTTCGCCCTCTTCGACGTCGAGGCCTTCCTTTCTCGCCGCCGCCGCCGACACGGGATTCACCTCGACGCCTCGCCCCGCGATGCCGGCCGACCCGAGGAGCCTGAGGAACTCCCCGCGGCCGCAGCCGACGTCGAGCACCGGTCCGGGCAGGTCGCGGAGCAGCTCGAGATAGGAGCGCTGAGCCCCCGCGATCGTCGCGGGACTGCCCCGAAAGCGCTCTTCGAAGAGGGCATAGACCCCGGGCGGAATCTCGAACGCCATTGCGGCCGCCGGCCGTGGAGTCGCGGGGCCCCCCGCCGCAGCCGCCGACTCGGCCAGCGTCAGCCGGGCCTCCTGCACACCCGCCCGCCGCCGCAGCTCATCGGCCTGCCGCTCGAGCTCTCCCCGCAGGCGGTCGAGCGAGTCCGCGAGCCCGGCGCTCGCGTGGAGCGAGAGCGAGTTGAAGGCGGACTGGTTCCTCCACAGGAACCGGAAGCCGCGAATGGCGAGCCGCTTGACCGCCGCCAGCGGGGCCTGTTCGGGAACGGAGGGCGTCATCACGTCGGCCGCGCGGTTGAGCGCCCCACGGGAGTCGGTCGTGCCGGCGTCGCTCCCGGCCGCGGGGGCGCCCGGCGCGGGCGAGGCTTCAGCGATCGCAGCGCGGATCTCCTCCGCGAGAACCCTCTTCAAGTCGCCGTGCGGTTCCATCGCGAGCTCCGATCGAGGATAACCGAAAGTCGTACCGCACGGGATCGGGGCTAGAATCCCCGGTTCGATGAGATCCATGCTGCTGGCGTCGTGCGCTCTGGTCGCGTCCCTCGCGGCTGGAGCGGAAAATCGGGCTCCGGTGCCGACGACGACTCCGGCGCCCCGGCTTCTCGCTCGGGGCGAAGAGAAATTCCTCGCCAACCTCCGGCAGCTGACGTTCGGCGGGCAGAACGCGGAGGCCTACTGGGCCGCGGACGGGAAGCGTCTGATCTTCCAGTCGGACGAGGGCCGCCTCCCGTGCGACCAGATCTTCACGATGAAGGCCGACGGCTCGGACCGCCGGCGCGTTTCCGGCGGGCAGGGGAAGACCACGTGTTCCTATCTCTTCCCCGCCGGTGACCGGATCCTTTACTCCTCCACCCTCCGCGCCGGCGCCGGCTGCCCCCCGCGGCCGGACCGCTCCCGCGGCTATGTGTGGGCGCTCGACGACTACGACATCTACACCGCGCGTTCCGACGGCAGCGACGTCCGGCCCCTCTTTGCCTCCCCCGCGTACGATGCCGAGGCCACGATCTCCCCCGACGGCAAGACCGTGGTCTTCACCTCGGCCCGCGACGGGGACCTCGAGATCTACGCCGTGAACGCCGACGGATCCAACCTCCGGCGCCTCACGCACACACCCGGCTACGACGGCGGACCCTTTTTCTCGGACGACGGAACGAAGATCGTCTATCGAGCCGACCATCCCGCCGCTTCCGAAGACCTCGCGCGCTACCGCGAGAATCTCGCGAAGAACGCCTACGCGCCCCGCTCACTCGAGATCCGCGTCATGGACGCCGGCGGCTCCAACGACCGCGCGGTGACGTCGAACGGCGCGGCCAACTTCGCGCCGTACTTCCTGCCCGGAGGCCGCGAAATCGTCTTTTCCTCCAACATGGACGATCCGAAGCGCCGGGAGTTCGACCTCTACCTGATCCGCGAGGACGGAACGGGCCTGACACGGATCACGTTCGCGCCGGCCTTCGACGGATTCCCCATGTTCACCCGGGACGGCCGCCGTCTCGTCTTCGCCTCGAACCGCAACGGCTCTCAGCCCCGTGAAACGAACATTTTCGTGGCGGACTGGGTGCGCGACCGCTGACGTCAGGGGGAAGCCGCGCGGCCGGCGCCGCCCGGCGACGCCTCCTCCGCAAACCCCATCAGCACGAGCGCCAGCGCGAGGATCACCGGCCCCACGAAGAGTCCGGCCATCCCGAACGCGGCGAGGCCGCCGAGAACGCCGAGGAACACGGGCAGCGTCCCGATCTCGGCGCGGCCCGAGATGAGGAGCGGCTTCAGGAAGTTGTCGGCGCTGCCGGCAATGAGAACGCCCCACGCGAGCATGAAGACCGCCTGCCACCAGATACCCTGCGACAGCGCCAGATAGACCGTGGCGGGAAGGACGACCAGCGACGTTCCCACGAACGGAATGAACGACGCAATGCCGGCCAGCACGCCGAACACGACGGGAGACGAAAGCCCGGTGATCCAGAAAGCGATTCCGATCAGCGCTCCCTGCGCGACGGCCGTGATGATCGTCCCGAGGACCACGGCCTCCGTGACGCCCTTCAGGTGCGCGACGAGCCGGAGCTTGCGCGCCTCGTCCAGGGGCACGAGGCGGATGGCCCTCTGCGCAATCGTGTCCCCGTCTCGAAAGAAAAAGAAGAGGATGAAGAGCATGACGGTGAGATCGCCGACCAGGCCGAACGCCCCGAAGAGCACTCCGCGCCCGTGCACCAGGAGAAACTGCACGGCCTTCTCGGTGCCGCGCTCCATCCAGACCCGGATCTGCCCGGGGTCGAGCCCGAAGCGAGTCCTGAGCCATTCGATGCCGCCGCCGACGACGGGAAGCCGGACGAGGTCCTCGAGGCCGTCGATCTTGTTGCGCTCGATCGTCGCCGACAGGCCGCGCGCGAGATCCACGCCCTCGCGGGCAAACGCCACCCCGACGAGCCCGACGGGGACCACGATCCCCAGGGTCACGGCGATTGTCAGGAGGGCCGCGGCCATGGCCCGGCGCCCGGAGAGCGCCCGCCGCAGCCGGAGATTGAGCGGGAAGAGCATGAGCGCCAGCAGCGAGGACCAGAAGATCGGCCCGAAGAAGGGGCGGAGTATTCGGAGGAGCAGGTACGCCAGAACGGCGATGACCGCCAGCGCGAAGACCCGGCCCGCGAACCGATCGTTCTTCTCCACCACAGGCTCGCGGATGCTAGCATCGAAGCGCGTGCCGCCGCTGCCCGATCCGCTCTTCGCCGCGGCCCGTCCTGCGCGAGGAGGCGGAGCGCGAAGGACCTGGCGGCAAGGCCGCCTGCGGCACCTTCCCCTGTAGACTCTCGCCCCGGAATCGGAAAGGAAGCCCCGCATGGATCCTCAAAATCTGCTCTTCGTCGTCGCCTTCGTGCTTTCCCTCGCGCTGTCGGCCTTCTTCGGCGGCTCCGAGACGGCGCTCGTCTCGCTCGGCCGCATCGACCTCCAGCGCATGCGCGAGAAGGGGGACCGCCGCGGCGCTCTCATACGGATGCTGCGCGCCCGCACCTCGCAGATGCTCGCGGTGATCCTGATCGCCCAGAACCTGTTCATGAGCGCGGCTTCGGCGTCGGCCACCACGCTGGCGGACCGCTGGTTCGGGCCCCGGTACGGCTTCTTCGCGGCCGTGATCTTCTCGACCCTGACCCTCTTCGTGTTCGCCGAGATGGTCCCGAAGGCGATCGGTGCGGCCTCGCCCGCGGCCGTCGCGCGCGCGGTCGCCATTCCCATGGCCTGGATGGTCAGGATCCTCTCCCCGGTCGCGAACCTCTGCGTGAAGGTGACCAACGCCGTGCTCCGCATCTTCGGCGTGCCGGAGGCGCGGCCGGGCCTGACAGAGGAGGAGCTGAAGAGCGTCTTCAACCTCGGCGCGGACGAAGGAGTCATCCACCGCGAGGAGCAGGACCTCCTTCACCGCATCATCGAGTTCGGCGACAAGACCGTGCGCGACATCATGGTCCCGCGCACGAGGATCGTCGCGACTCCCGAAACGGCGAGCTTCGCCGACGTCAAGATGGTCCTGCGCGAGCACAAGTTCTCGCGCCTGCCGGTTTACCGGGGCAGCCTCGACAACGTGATCGGCATCCTGCACGCCAAGGACCTCTTCGACCTGTCCGACGCCGAGGAGAAGACTTTCCGGGTCGGCACATATTGCGATTCGCCCTTTCTCGTGCCCGAGTTCAAGCGCGCCGAGGACCTCTTTCGCGAGATGCGCCGCCGGAAGACCCACATGGCGATCGTCGTGGACGAGCACGGCGGCACGGCCGGCCTCGTGACGATCGAGGACGCGATCGAGGAACTCCTGGGCGAGATCCAGGACGAGTTCGACGAGGAGAAGCCGGGCTTCGAGCCGGCCGGCGAACGTGAATACCTGCTGGAGGGGAGTTTCCGGCTCGACGACATCGAGAAGCAATTCGGCTTCTCGTTGCCGCGGGACGAGGCGGAGACGATTGCGGGGCATCTCCTGCTGCGCTTCGGACGAATCCCGCGCCAGGGCGAGCGCTGGAAGGGCCGGTTCGCGGAATTCGTGATCGAGGAGGCCTCGCCCACGGCCATACGAAACGTCAAGATGATCCTGCCGGTCGCGGCGGAGCGGCGCGAGCCGACATGATCCCCGACCACCCCGTCACGCTCATCCGCGGCGACGGAATCGGGCCCGAGGTCGCCGACGCCGTCCTGAAGATCCTGGAGGCGTGCCGGGCCCCCCTCGCGTTCGAGGAGGTCGTCGTGGGCCGCGAGGCCGAGAAGAACGAGGGCGACCCCCTTCCTGCGCGCGCCCTCGAGTCGATCCGGCGCACCCGCGTGGCGCTGAAGGGGCCCGTCGGGACCCCCGTGGGGAAGGGGTTCCAATCGGTCAACGTGAGGTTGCGGCAGACCCTCGGGCTCTACGCGAACCTCCGGCCCGTCCGGAACGTGCCGACGATCGAGAGCCGCTTCCAGAACGTGGACCTCGTCGTCGTCCGCGAGAACACGGAGGACCTCTACAGCGGTCTCGAGCACACGGTCGTGCCCGGGGTCGTCGAGTCGATCAAGATCATCACCGCCCACGCATCGACGCGCATCGCGCAATTCGGTTTCGACTATGCCCGCCGCAACGGCCGTAAGCGCGTCACCGCCGTGCACAAAGCCAACATCATGAAACTCTCCGACGGCCTCTTTCTCGACTGTTTCCGCAAGGTCGCCGAGGACTACCCGGACATCGTGGCCGACGACCGCATCGTGGACGCGCTGTGCATGCGGCTGGTCATGAACCCGGAGTCCTTCGACGTGCTCCTGCTCGAGAACCTCTACGGCGACATCGTGTCGGATCTGGCGGCGGGCCTGGTGGGCGGCCTCGGCCTCGTGCCCGGCGCCAACTTCGGCGACGGCGTGGCGATCTTCGAGGCCGTCCACGGCACGGCGCCCGACATCGCGGGGCAGGACAAGGCCAACCCGACCGCGCTGCTGATGTCGGCGATCCTCATGCTCCGGCACCTCGCGCTGCCCGAGCTCGCGGACCGGGTCGAGAGCGCTCTGCTGGCCACGTTTCACGCCGGGATCAAAACGCCCGACATCGGGGGCACGGCCGGAACGAAGGCGTTCGCGCGAGCAGTCGCGGAGCGGCTTCGAACCTGACTGTCGACTGCTCTTAGTAAAGCTCGACTTTCGGAATCATCAGCGCCCGCACGGCGCAGTTTCCCCGGATCCGCGCCTGGCAGCCGAGCCGCCGGCCGACACCCATCTCGTAGGCGAGCTCCTGGGGATTGATCGGCGAGAGGTTCTCGGCCCCGACCACCACCTCCACCCGGCAAGTCGAGCAGGTGCCGTTGCCGCCGCAGACGTGGCTGATCCGGACTCCCAGGTCGAGCGCGGCCTGCAGCACCGTCTGTCCGTCCTCGACCGAGCCCGCTTTCCCCTCGTTGACGAAGACGATCGTGGGCATGACAATCGCGACTCTGCAAAATCAGGGTAGCACACGGGATTCCGCGGGCCGGCGGCCCGGAGCGCCGGACGAGGAGCTCTGGTTCGGGCGGCCGCTCGATCCCGCGGCCCTCTTCGGCCGGCGCGCGCCGCTGGAGGTCGAGATCGGCAGCGGCAAGGCCCGCTTCCTCCTTGCGGCGGCGCGCGGAAACCCAGCCCACGATTTTCTGGGCCTCGAGCGAGCCCTCGCGTACTACCGCCTCTGCCGGGATCGCGTCGCGCGCCAGGGAACGCCCAATGCGAGGGTGCTCCGGGCGGATGGACGCCTCTTCGTCGAAACGGCGCTCGATCCGGCCACGGTTCGTGCGTTTCACATCTACTTTCCCGACCCGTGGCCCAAGAAGAAGCAGAAGAAACGGAGGCTCCTCGACGGCGTCTTCCTCGAGCTCCTCGCCTCGCGCCTGGAGCCGGGCGGACTGCTCCGGATCGCGACGGACCACCCGGAATACGGCTCGAGGCTCTCGCCCCTGATCGATACGGTCGCCGCCCTCGAGCTTCTGCCCTGGGAGACGCTCCCGCCGCCGCCTCCCACCAACTACGGGCTCAAGTACACGAAGGAGGGCCGGCCCATCTGGCAGTTCCTGGCGAGGCGGGCGCGCTAGCGGAGGCTCGGCGCTTCCGGCGCCCGGCCCTCGATCACGATTCGCCGCAGGAATCGGGCAAAGTACTCGGTGCCCGATACGAGCGCGACGACAACGACCAGCCAGAGGGCCGCCCGGCCAGGCCGGAAGAACTCCTCGTGACGCAGCGCCAGGATCAGAAGGGACACTGCCGCGATCTGCGTCAACATCTTCGCCTTTCCCCAGCTCGAGGCCGCGATGATGATGCCGCGGCCGGCAGCGATCGAGCGCAAGCCCGAGACCGCGAACTCGCGGCCGATGATGACGACGACCATCCACGCGGGAGCCAGGCCGAGCTCCACGAGGGAGATGAAGGCGGCCGAGATGAGCAGCTTGTCGGCGATGGGGTCCAGCAGGGTCCCCAGGGTCGTGATCTCGCCGCGCCGGCGCGCCAGCCAGCCGTCCAGGAAATCCGTCGCCACGGCTGTCAGGAAGATCAGGAGACCGACGATCTCCCGACCATCGAATTTCGTCAAGAGCACGACGACCAAGAACGGGACGAGAAAGATGCGCAGAAGCGTGAGCGCGTTGGGCAGGTTGATCTTCAAGGTCGTGGGTCGCAACTATAACGTCTTGAGTCGCCTCCGGTCGCCTCCCGCATAATAGGAGCGTGAATGTCCCGTGCCCGAATCATCCCGCCCGCCGCGCGCACAAGAGTTGCCACTTCTGCCGCAATGCCATCTGCCGGCTCTGTGAAGTGCGGATGCGGGGGCATCTCTTCTGCTCGACGCGCTGCGCCCGCGACGCCGACCGGATCGCCGTCTGGCGGGGCGTCCAGCGCGAGCTGGCGCGGCCGGTGCCCGCCCGTGTGGCCGTGCTGGCAGTCGCGCTGGCGGCCTCGGCGCCGATGATCCTCGCCCTGCGAACCGTTCGGGACCTCGATCGACTGCACAGCCCCTCCCTCTCCGCGCGCCCCCACCGGCCGCCGAATCGGGCGACGCTCGAGACGGTGGTCGAGACCGGGCGGGGAATGCTCCTCGAGGGGACCGCCTCGGAAGGCAGCGCCGTCTTCCTGTTTGCGGGCGGGCGATTCGTGGCGGCGGCGCCAGTCGAGGCCGGACGTTTCCGGTTCGAGGGCGTTTCCCTCGCAGGCCCTTATCGGGTCGGAGCCCTGCCGTTGTCGGAGGAACGACCCCTTGCCTCGGATCCCGCCCCCGTCCCTCGACCGGCGCCCGCGCGCCCTGCACCGCGGCCTGAGGCGGATAGCGTCCCGTCCCCGCGCGCCCTCCCCGCGCCGCGCGGGGCCCACGCTCCAGGCATCGCGCCCGACATCACCCGCGGACCCCTCGATCGGCGGGAGATCCTCGTGTCCTTCGACGCCGGCTCCTCGCAGCGGGGCGCGCCGGACATCCTGGACGCGCTCCGGCGGCGGGGTATCCGAACGACCGTGTTTCTCACGGGCGAGTTCATCCGAAACTATCCCGAAACCGTGCGCCGCATCGCCGCAGACGGTCACGAGGTCGGGAATCACACCGACACCCATCCGCGCCTGACCACGTACGCCGCAGACGGCCGCCAGGTCACGCGGCGGGGCGTCGACCGGCCTTACCTGACAGGAGAGCTGGCGCGCACGGCGAGGCTTTACCGCGAGACGACCGGCTTGTCGATGGCGCCCTTCTGGCGCGCCCCCTTCGGAGAGCACAACGCCGAGATCCGGCGCTGGGCGGCCGCGCAGGGCTACTGGCACGTCGGCTGGACCGGAGGCCGTTCCGGCCTCGACGGCATGGACTGGGTCACCGACCCGCACTCGCGCTCCTACCAGTCGGCCGAGCGGCTGGTCTCCCGTCTCGTCCGACGCGCCGAGAACGGCGGCATCGTCCTGCTGCATCTGGGCAGCGACCGGGAAGAGCCGGTGGCCTCGCGCATCGACGCCCTGCTCGACGGGCTGAAGGCCCGCGGTTTCCGCTTTGCCCTCGCCTCGGAGTTCCTCGAGCGGGGAGGCTTCGACGCGGCGCGCCTGGCCGCGTTCCGGGGCGCGCCCGTCTCGGGCGCCGTTCGTTGAGCATCGCCTTCGGCACCGACGGGTGGCGCGGGGTCATTGCCGATGAGTGCACGTTCGCGCAGATCCGGCGGATCGCCGCCGCCACGGCCGCCTGGTACGCGGCAGACGCCGGCCAGGGCGACTCGAGCCGTATCGTCATCGGCCACGACCCGCGCTTCTTCTCTCCGGAATTCGCCCGCGCGGCCGCCGAGGTCTTCGCGGCGGCGGGCGTCGACGTCCTCCTGACCGACCGGCCGATTCCCACGCCCGCCGTCTCCTTCCACGTCAAGCGGCTCGGCTTGAAGGGCGGCGTCGCGATCACAGCGAGCCACAATCCCGGCCACTACAACGGGTTCAAGATCAAAGCCCATTTCGGCGGCAGCGCCCCGCCCGAAACGTATGCGGCGGTCTCCTCGCTCGCCGACTCTCCGCTCCCCCGCGCCGCGCGCGCCGGCCGGATCGAGACCGTGGACCTGCGCACGGCCTATCGCGACCGCCTCGGCTCGCTCGTGGATCTCCCTGCGATGCGCGCGTCGGGGCTCTCCGTGCTCGCCGACGCGATGCACGGCGCGGCGGGCACGCTCGCCGAGGAGCTCCTCGGCGGGGGAAGGCTGCGCGTCGCGTCCGTCCGCGGGGGGCGCGATGCCCTCTTCGGCGGGGTCCATCCCGAGCCGATCGCCGCGAACCTGACGGCCTCGAGCGAGAAGGTCCGCCGCGAAGGATTCGATCTCTGCGTCGCGCAGGACGGCGACGCGGACCGGCTCGGAGTGCTCGACGCGCGGGGCCGTTTCGTGTCGCCGCATCAGGTGCTCGCCCTGCTGCTGCTGCACGTCTTCCGCGGCCGCGGGCTGCGCGGCGGAATCGCCAAGACGTTCTCGACCTCGTTCCAGATCGACCGCATCGCGCGGGCGCTCGGCGTTCCGCTGATCGAGACGGGGATCGGCTTCAAGTACGTCGCCGAACGCATGAACCGGGGAGAGGCAGCCGCCGGCGGCGAGGAGAGCGGCGGTTACGCCTTCGGGTTCCACCTTCCTGAACGCGACGGCATCCTCTCGGCGCTGCTGCTCGTCGAGAGCCTGGCCTCCTCCGGCCGCGACCTGGGCCAGGCGCTCGAGGCCCTGGAAGCGGAGTTTGGCCGCTTCGAATACGGGCGTCGCGACGTGTACCTTCCGGTGGACGTGATCCGAAGCTACCTCGCCGACGTTAAGGCCTCGCCGCCGGCCGCCATGGCCGGCCAGAGCGTGACGGACGTGCAAGACAGAGATGGCGTCAAGTACGTCTTCGGCGACCGGGGATGGCTGCTGCACCGGCTCTCAGGCACGGAGCCCATGGTGCGGTTGTACTGCGAGCACGAGGATGCCGCCAAGATGGAGCAGATCCTGGAAGGGGCGCAAGTGCGGTTGCGGGAGTTCGTCTAGTTTCGTCTCTGGTCTACCGGCCGGTCCTGGTCCGAGGCCCGGCGCCGGGGCCGCGGCGGCTCGGTGAAGACCGTGCCCTCTCCCTCGAAACGGATCTTCGGCGGGCTGGCGACGTCGGGCTGCATGACCTCTTCCAGGAAATCGTCGTCGAGAACCGAGGCCACGACCTCTCCCGTCCAGCCGACCAGGTCCCGCCCCGAGATCGAGAGCGGATACGCCGCCGACACCTCGTGGGCCAGGACGGGTCCCCCGACGGAGAAGACGACGCTGCCCCGGCCCTGGACCCGAAGCACGTCGACGCGGCGGTTGCGCCGGAAGTCGTGGATCGCGTCGAGCCGGAAGGTCAGCCCATGGTCGAGAGCCAGGAGGCGCGTGCCCTCCACGAAGAGCGTCTGACCGCTCAGGTCCCGTCGATACGCGCGGCGGCCGGGGTCGCTGATCAGCAGGGTGCCCAGGCCCGTGGCTCGCAGGATCCGCTCGAGCGACGTGCCGCGGAAGGCGGGCTCGGCTCCGAACCGGATCTTCCCGCTGTACCAGGCCACGCATCCCTTGCGCACGAAGACGACGCCACGCGAGGCGACTTCGAGGCCCCCTTCCGGCCGGACCTTGAAGAGGGGCCGCGCATCCGGTGCGGAGACGGAGATCGGCGCCGAGCGATCGGGCGCCTCGGGAAAGGCCGGCTCGTACGACGGTGGCTCGGAAGGCCGCAGGTTGGGACTCGTCAATTCCCCGAGGGCCGCGCCCGGCCGTGCCGCCTCCGGGGAGGCCGCGCGCGCACCGGCCTCGCGCCCCGGACGCCGTAACGCCTCCTCGACCTCGGCGACGCGTCGTCGCGCCCCCGCGACCCGCAGGTGCTCGAGCGCCAGCCCGAGCTTTCCGCGCATCTGGTACAGCAGGCCGAGGTACAGGTGGCTCCTCACGTGTCCCGGGGCCTGCTCGATTGCCTTGCGCAGCTCGAGCTCCGCCTCGGCCAGGAAACCGGCCTTGAAGAGGATCAGGCCCAGGTTGGCGCGCAGCACAGCCGAGGACGGGTTCTCGGCGAGCAGCGCGCGCGCGGCGGCGGCCGCCTCGTTGTAGTGCCCGCGCTTGAACTCGAGGAGAGACAGGAGGTTGAGCACGTCCTCGTCGCGGGGGCGGAGGCTTCGCGCCTGCGAGAGCTCTTCCCAGGCGTCCTCGAGCTTCCCGGCGCGCACCCCGTGTCGGGCGCGATTCAAGTGCAAGAGGAACAGACCCTGGTCGACGGGAGGTAAGTCGCCGGCGGCGCTGGACACGTGGCCCGAGCCCGGCTACCCGAGGCGGCGCGCCGCGGGGGCGCTCTTCGTGGTCAGAATGACGCGGTTGGTACGCGCGTCCCGCAGCCAGCGGACTTTCTTGCCTTCGGAAGCCGCGATGCCCCGATACGTCTGGGCGGCCGATTTGCCGAACCCTCCGCCGAGCGTGGATTTTCCGTGGTAGGCGGCGAGGGTCTTGCGCACGTAGAGCTGCGTCTCGCTGTATGGCGGCACCCCGTCGTACCGGTCGACGGCCGCCTCGCCGGCGTTGTACGCCGCGAGCGACTTCTCGAGGTTTCCCCCGTAGTTCGACAGCAGGCGCGAGAGATAGCGGACCCCACCGGCGATGTTCTGCCGAGGGTCGTGGATGTCCCGCACGCCGTGCTCGACCGCGGTCGCTGGCATCAGCTGCATCAGGCCGCGGGCGCCCTTGCGCGAGATCGCCGCAGGATTGAAGCCCGACTCGACGAGCATCACGGACTTGACGAGCTCCGGATCGACGGAGTGCTCGCGCGCGGCGGCGGCAATCATCCCGTCGTAGGCCGACGCGCGCCGCATCCGCGCGGCGAGCCAGGATTCACTCGAGCCGATCTTGGCGGGGCCGTCGTTGTAGATGAGTTGCCGGCCGCCCTTGACGGTCACGCGCACGTCGGCCCGCGCCGCGTGCGAAGCGGCCACGAGGATTCCCAACGAGAAAAGCGCCCGAACCTTCATGGATTGTTGAACACGCATTATAGCCGAATCCCAACAACCGCAGGAGGATCAGTGGGTTAGACCGAGCGTGACGTGACGCCCGTCACACGGCCGGCACGGGCTCGGCGAGCAGATCCCGCACCGCTTCGGCCGCGGCGGCCAGCCCCGCCGGCAACTGCGCGGCGTTCTTGCCTCCGGCCTGTGCAAGGTCCGGCTTGCCGCCCCCGCTGCCGCCGAGGGCCTTGCCCACGCGGCCCGCGATCTGCGAGGCCGGGAGACGCCGCGTCAGGTCCGCCGTCACGGCCACGATCACCGACGTCTTGCCGTCGCCCGCCGTGCCCACCACCACGACGCCGCTCTTGAGCTTCGAGCGCAGCGTGTCGGAGAGATTGCGCAGCTCGGGAATCGTCAGGCCTTCGACGACGCGCGTGACGATCGGCACGCCGGCGATTTCGATGCGATCGCCCTGCGCGCCCGCATCGCCCGAGGCGAGCTTGAGCTTCAAGGACGCGACCTCGCGCTCGAGCGCCTTGACCCGGCCTTCCCTCTCCTGCCAGAGCGTAGCGAGCGTCGCGCGCGGTGCCTGGGCGGCGTCGGAGAGCGTGTTCAGGAGCTGCTCGTCTTGCGACAGAAGCTCCACGGCCCCGAGGGAGGTCACGGCCTCGAGCCGCCGGACTCCCGCGGCCAGGCCGCGGTCCGAAACGATCTTGAACGCGCCGATCTCCCCGGTGCGCGGCACGTGGCAGCCCCCGCAGAGCTCCGTCGAAAAACCGGGCACCGCGACCACCCGCACGCGCTCGCCGTATTTCTCGCCGAAGAACATATCCGCGCCCTTACGGCGGGCTTCGTCCATCGGCATGACTTCCTTGTTGACCTCCTGATTCCGCAGGATCTCCTGGTTGACGAGGCGCTCGACCTCGGCGAGCTGCTCGGCCGTCGGAGCGCTCGCGACCGCGTAGTCGAACCGCAGCCTGTCCGGAGCCACCAGCGAGCCCATCTGGCGCGCCGAGCCACCGAGCACTTTGCGCAGCGCCGCATGAAGCAGGTGCGTGCCCGTGTGGTTCGCCTGCGTGCGGCGCCGGGTCCACTCGGGGACCGACATGTCGACGGCCGTTCCCACCTCGAGCCAGCCGCGCGCGACCTGGACGCCATGAATGATCAGGCCCGGCGTCGGTTTTCGCACGTCCGTGACTGCGGCCTCGCCGCCTGCCCAGACCCAAGAGCCCGTGTCGGCCACCTGACCGCCGCCTTCCGGGTAGAACACCGTTCGATCGGTGACGACGTCCCCCGCCTCGCCCTCGGAGAGTCGCAACGTCTCTTTTCCGTCCTTGACGAGGGCCAGGACCTGGGCGCCGGAGAGCGAAACGAAGTCCTGTTCCGGATACCCACGGAACACCGAGTGCACGGCGGGCAGCTTCAGCCTGTCGAACACCGACGCGTCGGCGGCCTCGAACTTCCCGGAGGCGCGGGAGGCGATTCGCTGCCGTTCCATGGCTTCCTCGAAGCCGGCCCGATCCACGGCCACGCCCTCGTCGCCGGAGATCTCTTCGATGACGTCCAGGGGAATCCCGTACGTGTCGTAAAAGCGAAACACCGTCTCGCCCGAGAGCGCGGTGGCGCCCTCGCGGCGCAGCCGCTCGATCGCTTCGCCGACGCGGTCGGCGCCTTCCGAGAGCGTGCGGCCGAAGCGCTCCTCCTCGGGCTCGAGGACGCCGGCGACATTGGCGGCGATGCTCGCGACCCGTGAGGGCTCGTAGTACACGCCGGCGAATCCCTGAACGACCGCGGGCGCGATCGCGTGGAGAAACGGCCGGTCCAGGCCGATCCGGCGGCCGTAGCGCATGGCGCGGCGCAGAATCCGCCGCAGGACGTAGCCCCGGCCCTCGTTCGAGGGCAGGGCGCCGTCCGCGATCAGCATCGCCGAGGCGCGCAGGTGGTCCGCGATCACGCGGAAGGGCGCGTCCTCGGGGGCCATGCCGCCGCGATAGGGACGGCCCGACAGCGCCGAGATCTGCCCCAGGATCTCGGCGAAGAGGTCGGTGTCGAAGTTGTTGTTGACGCCCTGGAGGATCGCGGTCAGCCGCTCGAGCCCGGCCCCCGTGTCGACGGAAGGCTTGGGCAGCGGCGTCGCCTGTCCCGAGGCGTCGCGCTCGAACTGCATGAAGACGAGGTTCCAGATCTCGAGCGTGTCGTCGCCCGGGCCGTTGACCCGATCGGGCGTGTTTTCGGAGAGGTCCGCGCCGCGGTAGTAGTGAAGCTCCGAGCACGGCCCGCAGGGGCCTGTCTCGCCCATCGCCCAGAAGTTCTCCTTCTCACCGAACCGGAGAACCCGGGAGGCCGGCAGGTGCCGCTCCCAGAGTCCGGCGGCCGCGTCGTCGTCCGTGTATACCGTGGCCCAGAGCCGCTCGGGATCGAGGCCGTAGCCCGTCTCTTTATCCGTCACGAGCTCCCAGGCGAAGCGAATCGCCTCGTCCTTGAAGTAGTCGCCGAAGGAGAAGTTGCCGAGCATCTCGAAGAACGTGTGGTGCCGTCCCGTGTAGCCCACGTTGTCGAGGTCGTTGTGCTTGCCCCCGGCGCGCACGCACTTCTGCGCGGAGGTCGCCCGGGCGTATTCGCGCTTTTCCCGGCCGGTGAAGACGTCCTTGAACTGGTTCATCCCGGCGTTGGTGAAGAGGAGCGTCGGGTCCTCGGCGGGTATGAGGGACGAGGACGGGACGCGGCGATGCCCGCGCTCCTCGAAAAACCTCAGGAATCTCTCTCGGACTTCAGTCGACTTCATACCAACCCCGGATCATCTCAGATATCTTTTCGGGGCGAAAACCGCGTCGGGTCAGCGCGTCGAAGACCCGCCGCCTCTTGAGCGGCGGAGCGAGATCCGAGCGAGCCGCCCACAGACGCTCGAACGCTTTCCGCAACGCCGCGTCTTCCCTTCCTGCGCCGCCTTCCGCCAGGTCCGCCGCCGCGATGGTCTCCCGGTCGAAGCCTCGGGCCTTGAGCTCCCTCTCGACCCGGGAGCGGCCGTAGCGAGAGCCGCGCGTGCGCATGGCCGAGCGGGCGGCGGAGAGGTCGTCGAGGAGCTCCTGACTGGCCAGTCGTTCGAGGGCACGGGCAACGGCGGCCGCCGCAAAGCCCCGATCTTCGAGCGCGCGCAAGAGCTCCACTCGGCCGCGCGGACGAACCGCGAGGAGGCGCAGAGCCCGTTCGTGCGCCGCCGCTGCGGATTCGGGATCGGCTGGTGGCTTGTTGCGGCGGACCGTCTAGACCCTACCCGCGCCCCGGAGGAAGCTGGTTGGAGAAGTCAAACGGCGACTCCTCCTGGAGCGGATTGAAGTCGTTGGGGGCCACAAGGGCCGCGTCCATCTCCTCGCGGGCCACGTCCGCCGTCGACTGAATGCCCTGGATCTTCAGCTTGAACTCGTTCGGGTTGGTCGCGCGCTTCAGCGCTTCCTCGAGCGTGATGAGGCCCGACTTGTAGAGGCTGTAGAGCGACTGGTCGAAGGTCTGCATCCCGTACTGCGAGGTGCCCTGCTGGATCGCGTCCTTGATGTACTTGGTCTTCTCTTTGTTCTCGATGCATTCCCGGACGTAGTTCGTGCGGATCAGGATCTCCGCCGCCGGCACGCGTCCGAGGCCGTCGGCGCGCGGCATGAGGCGCAGCGACACGGCCGCCTTGAGCACCGCTCCGAGTTGCAACCGGATCTGCTTCTGCTGGTGGGGCGGAAAGACGGCGATGATGCGGTTGATCGTCTCGGTGGCGTCGAGGGTGTGGAGGGTCGAGAAGACGAGGTGACCCGTCTCGGCAGCAGTGAGCGCGGTCTCGATCGTCTCGTAGTCGCGCATTTCGCCCACGAGGATGACGTCCGGGTCCTGGCGCAGCGCGCTCCGCAGCGCGAGCGAGAAGCCCTTCGTGTCGACGTCGACCTCGCGCTGGTTCACGATCGATTTCTTGTCGCGGTGCAGGAACTCGATCGGGTCCTCGATCGTCATGACGTGCTCGTTGCGGGTGGCGTTGATGTAGTCGATCATCGCGGCGAGCGTCGTGGACTTCCCCGAGCCGGTCGTTCCGGTGCACAGGACGAGGCCGCGCTGCTCCTGACAGATCTTCTCGAGCACGGGGGGCAGCAGGAGCTCCTTGATGGAGAGGATCTTGGCCGGGATGACGCGCAGCACGAGGCCCACGGTTCCGCGCTGCTGGAAGATATTGCAGCGGAAGCGCCCGAGGTTGGGAACGTTGTAGGCGATGTCGATCTCGAAGTTGTTCTTGAACTTCTCTTTCTGTCGCGCCGACATGATCGAGAAGGCCATGGCGATCGTGTCTTCCTGCATGAGACGGCGCATGTCTGCCAGCGGAATGAGCGTTCCGTCCACCCGGATGATCGGGAAAGCGCCCACTTTCAGGTGTAGATCGGACGCCTTCCGCTCGACCGCAATCTTCAGCAGATCGTTGATATGCATGGTTTTATTTTTCCTCGGTTTCCGGTTAGCTTACGCTCGTTGCCACCGGATTGGAAGCCTGAAGCGGACTCTTCGAGCGGGGCCTGCGCCCGCTCGCGGGTGGCAACAAGGGTCGCCCCTGCATCGAGTTAGACGGCTCCGACCCGTGCCTCCACCGGCAGCGGCGTCAACCACCCGTACCGGTCCTCCACGTCCCCGCGGATCAGGGCGAAGAACTCCTTCTGGAGCCGCTCGGTCACCGGTCCCCGCCGGCCCGGCCCGACCACGATCCGGTCGACGGACCGAATCGGCGTGATCTCGGCGGCCGTTCCGGTGAAGAAGACTTCGTCGGCGATGTAGAGCATCTCCCGGGCGATCTGCTGCTCCACGACCGTGAAGCCCGCGTCCTGCGCCAGGCGCATGACCGAATCCCGGGTGATCCCGGGCAGAATCGTGCCGGCCAGGGGCGGCGTGAGGATCCGTCCGCCGTACACGAGGAAGATGTTCTCCCCGCTCCCCTCGGAGATACGCCCGGCGTTGTCGAGCGCGATCCCCTCGGTGAAACCGTTGGTGATCGCTTCCATCTTGATCAGCGCGGAGTTGAGGTAGTTGCCCGTGGCCTTGGCCATGGCGGGAAACGTGTTGGGCGCCATCCGATTCCAGGAGGAAACGCAGACGTCGACGCCTCCCTCGAGCGCTTCCTCGCCCAGGTACTTTCCCCACCGCCACACCGCGACCATGACGTCGACCGGGCTGTTGAACGGGTTGACCCCGAGCGCGCCCAGGCCACGGTAGACGACCGGCCGTATGTAGCACTCGTCGTAGCCGTTGGCGCGGATCGTCTCGAAGATCGCGTCGCGAAACTCCTTCGGCGAGTACGGCACCTCCATCCGGTACACCTTGCAGGAGTCGAAGAGCCGCTTGATGTGCTCGTCCAGACGAAAGGCCGCCGAGCCGTGTTTGGTCTTGTAGACGCGTGCCCCTTCGAACATCGCCGAGCCGTAGTGGAAGACGTGGGAGAAGGCGTGGATCTTCGCGTCGGCGAAATCCACGAGCCGCCCGTTCATCCAGACTTTCTTGACGTCCTCGTAGGACATTGCGGCCTCCGTGATGTGACTCAGAGTATTCCCCCGCCGACGCGGGGGTGTCAATGCGGGATTCGCGCGAGCGCCGTCCGCGCCAGGACCAGAGCGCCCACGGCGGCCGTCTCGGCCCGCAGCTTGCCGGCGGCCAGCGAAACGACGACCCAGCCCTCCTCGAGCGCCGCCGCGTGCTCGGCGTAGGACCATCCGCCTTCGGGCCCGATCAGCAGGGCCACCGACCCGGAACGGAGGCGATCGGGAAAAGCCACGCCGCGCGGATCGAGAAGAAAACGGTGGACGCAGGTTTCCTCGCGGAGCGCGGCGGAGAGCGGACGCGGACCCGCGACCTCGGGCCACCGAGCGCGCTCGGCCTGCTTGGCAGCCTCCCGCACGACGCGCTCGAGCCGCGCCGGCAACGCTTCGCTCGCGCGGTAGCTCTGGGTGCGATCGCTTTCCACGAGGGTCAGGCGCTTCGCGCCGAGCTCGGTGGCTTTCTCGGCGATCCAGGAAAGTCGCTCCACCCGCAGCGCGGCGACCAGCAGGTGGATCGGAGGCAGCGAGTCCGCCGCCGCCGCCCACACCGATTCCACCCGCACGTCGAGAATTCCCCGCTCGGCGCGCTCGATCCGCCCGAGGGCCTCGGCCCCGCTTCCGTCGACGAGCACGACCGCGCTCCCGGGGCTCACGCGTCGGGCCCGGGCGTGCGCCGCCTCTTGCCCGGCAATGCGGCAGGACTCCCCGGCCCCGGGCAGCCGCTCGACGATCAGCCGCGGTGGAGCGACAGACACACCCATTCGTTCTCGGTTCTTCTTCCCGCCAGCTTCCACCGGCCGGTCCGCACGCGGTCGAGCACGGCGGGCTCGGAATCGCGGGTGACGCCGGAGAGCAGAACGCGTCCCCGCTTCCCGGCGCGCGCCAGAAGAGCCCTCGACTCGGGCAGGATCTCCTCGGGGAGCATATTCGCCACGACGACGTCGAACTGGCCGGCGCACGCCGCGAGGGGGCCGGCGTAGAGCCCGACGCGGCCGCCGAAGGAATGGCGGCGCAGGTTCTCGCGCGCCACGAAGACCGCGTCGGCGTCGGTGTCGAGCCCCACGGCCCGGCGCGCGCCAAGCGCCGCTCCCGCCAGCGCGAGCACGCCTGAGCCGCTTCCGACGTCGAGCAGCGTTTTTCCGTCGAGCGCCTCTTCCTCGAGCGCGAGGAGCGCCAGCCGCGTGGATTCATGCGCTCCGGTGCCGAAGGCCCGCGACGCCGGGAGAAAGAGCCCGATCCGCCCGGAAGGGGGCGCGGCGCCGGCGGGATCTCCGGGGTCGATCCAGAACCGTCGGCCAACCGGGAACGGCCGCGATGCGGCGCGCCAGGCCTCCAGGGGATCCCCTTCGGCAATGTCGGTCGTCAGGTCGTGCCGCACCCGCCGGGCGCGCAGCGCGTCGGACGCGTCTCGCGCCGCGTCGGGCCCGCGGAAGAAGGCGACGAGGTCCTTCCCGGCGCTCTCGAAGCCCAGGGGGCCGTGGAGGCAAAGGACTCCCAGGAGGACGTCGTCATTTGCCTTCCTCGGAATCCGAAGGCGGCTGTAGCGGAGACGATTTCGGAGTTCATCCGAAATCACGAGAAGATCTTCTTCGCCTTCCGAAAGACTCCCTTGCCGCCGCCGACCGGCGCGCCGGTGAGCTCCGCGTACTTGTGCAGAAGCTCCTTCTCCTCCTTCGAGGGAGATTCGGGCACCCGTACATTGATTCGCACGACGAGATCGCCGCGCCCGCTGCGCCCCAGGCGACCCATGCCGCGGCCCTTCAGGCGCAGCTCCGATCCCGCCGCGGTCCCCGGCGCGATCGAGACCTTCTCCTCCCCGTCCAGTGTCAAAACGGGAATCTCTCCGCCCAGCACCAGCGTCGGGAACGGCAGGTCGACACGCGCGACGACGTCGTCGCCCTCGCGAGAGAAAATCTCGTCCTCGTCGACCGTCAGAACCACGTAGAGATCGCCGGCGGGGCCGTTGTTGGGACCCGCGTCGCCCTCGCCCGTCAGCCGGAGGCGCGAGCCCGACTCCACCCCGGCGGGGATCCGGATCGTGAGGTCCTTCTTGGCCCGCATGCGGCCCTCGCCGCGGCAGACGCGGCACGGCTTCTCGATGATGCGCCCCTCGCCCTGGCACTGGCTGCAGGGCCGCATCACCGTGAGGAATCCCTGCGAGAGCCGCTGGCGGCCGCTTCCGCGGCAGACCGGACACGTCCTGGGCCGGGAGCCCGACTCGGCTCCGACTCCCTCGCAGGGGCCGCAGCGCTCCAGGCGCGAGATCGCAATCGGAGCCTCGACGCCGAAGGCGGCGTCGCGGAATGCGATTTCCATACGGTACACGAGGTCGCTGCCGGCCATCGGCACGGCCGGGCCGCCGCCGAAGCCCGCGCCCGACGCGAAGCCGAACAGCCCGCTGAAAAGATCCGAGAAGTCCGAGAAGGCCGACGGATCGAAGCCGCCGAAGCCCCCGCCGGACCCGGCATTGGACCCGGCGTGCCCGAACTGGTCGTAACGGACGCGCTTGTCGGGATCGGAGAGCACCGCGTACGCCTCGGAGGCTTCCCGGAACTTCTCGCTCGCGTCCGGATTGTTGGGGTTGCGGTCGGGGTGGTACGTCAAGGCGAGCTTGCGGTAGGCGGACTTCAGCGCAACCGCGTCCGCGTCGCGGGTGACGGACAGGATTTCGTAGTAGTCGCGTCGTTCCATGGGTTCAGTCATGAGTCGTGAGTCTGAGCGGGCTCGCCGAGCCGACGCGCGGCTCAAGACCGAAAACTCAAGACTCTCGCTCTCAGCTCGCGGCCGCTCCCCCCGCTCCGGCCCGCGCAAGCATCACGCGGGTGAGCACTTTCGAGACTCCCTGCATGTCGAAGATGGCCTCGTTGAAAGCCTCGCGAGTCTCGCCGGAGGCGATCTCTCGCGAGCGCTTCAGCGTCTCCTCGATGCGCTGCCGCTCGTCGTCCCCGAGGGCGGCGCCGAACTCGCCGAGGACGCGCTCGTTGGAGGCGATCATGCCTTCCAGCCGGTTCTTGACCGCGGCGATCTCGCGCCGCTCGTGGTCGGCTTCGGCGAACGACGACGCCTCCTTGATGATCTTGTCGATCTCGTTTTGCGAGAGGCCTCCCGCCGGGTTCAACTGCATGCCCTGCGCCTTGCCCGTCGCCAGGTCCCGCGCCGAGACGTTGACGATGCCGTTGGAGTCGATCGCGAACGTCACCTCGATTTGCGGCACGCCCCGCGGGGCGGCGGGTATGCCGACGAGCTCGAAGCGTCCGAGCGACTTGTTGTCCTTGGCGATTTCGCGCTCGCCCTGCAGCACGTGGATCTCGACGACGGACTGGTTGTCCGCTACCGTCGTGAACACTTTCGTGTTCTTCGTCGGGATTGTCGAGTTTCTTTCGATGAGCTTCTCGAAAACGCCTCCGTGCAGCTCGATGCCAAGGGACAGCGGCGTGACGTCGAGAAGCACGACGTCCTTGATCTCGCCCTTAAGGACGCCGCCCTGGATGGCCGCGCCGATCGCGACGACCTCGTCCGGGTTGATGTCGCGGTTGGGCTCGCGGCCGAAGAGCTCCCCCACCATCCGCTGGACCTTGGGCGTGCGCGTCTGGCCGCCGACGAGGATGACCTGATCGACGTCCGAGGGCTTGAGTCCCGCCGCCGACAGCGCGTCCAGGCAGGGCGCCGCGGTGCGATCGATGAGGTCCGCCACGAGCCCCTCGAAACGCTCGCGCGTCAGGGTCCGGTTGATGTGCTTGGGGCCCGACGCGTCGGCCGAGATGAACGGCAGCGTGATCGTCGTCTCCGTCGCGGTCGAGAGCTCGCACTTGGCCTTCTCGGCGGCCTCCTTGAGCCGCTGCAGCGCCATCCGGTCCTGCCGCAGGTCGATGCCCGTGGCCTTCCGGAAATCGTCGAGCAGCCAGTCCATGATTTTCTTGTCGAAATCCTCCCCGCCCAGGTAGGTGTCGCCGGCCGTCGCCTTGACCTCGTAGATCCCGTCGCCGAGCTGGAGGATCGAGATGTCGAACGTGCCGCCCCCGAGGTCGTACACGGCGACCGTCTCGCTGCCCTTCCGGTCCATGCCGTAGGCCAGCGAAGCCGCCGTCGGCTCGTTGATGATCCGGAGGACCTCGAGCCCGGCGATCCGGCCCGCGTCGCGGGTCGCCTGCCGCTGGGCGTCGTCGAAATAGGCGGGCACGGTGATGATCGCCTCGGTGATCTCCTCGCCGAGGGCCTCTTCCGAGAACTCTTTGATCTCCGAGAGGATGAAGGCCGAGATTTCCTCGGGGCTGTACTCGCGGGCCCGCGCCCGGATCTTCACGTCGCCGTTGACCGCCCGCACGATCTCGTAGGGCAGCACCTCGCGGGCATGCTGCGTCTCCTCGGAATCGTACTTGCGCCCGACCAGCCGCTTGACCGCGAAGACGGTGTTCATCGGATTGGTGATCGACTGGCGCTTGGCGATCTGCCCGACCAGCCGCTCGCCGTCCTCGGTGAATCCGACGATCGAGGGGGTTGTGCGCCCGCCTTCGCGGTTGATCAGCACCTGCGGCGTGGCGCCCTCGACGACGGCGACGCAGCAGTTGGTCGTGCCGAGGTCGATGCCGAGGATCTTGCCCACCCTGCCTCCTACTCCTTAACGCCCGGCTCGGAAGAGCCCTCGTCCGACTCGCCCGGACGCACCGCCACCTTCACGAAGGAGGGACGGATCAGCCGATCATTCAGGAAGTAACCCTTCTGCAACTCTTCCACGATCGTGTTCGCCTGCACCGCGTCGGTCTTCTCGGTCGCCACCGCTTCGTGCAGATTGGGGTCGAATGAGCCGGAGCTGTCGATGGGAATCAGACCGTACCGCTTCCACAGCTCGCCGAGCTGCTTGCGAATGATCGCGACGCCCTGCCCAAAATCACTCGAGAGCTCCTCGGGACGCGCGTGCGCGAGGGCCCGCTCGAAGTTGTCGAGGATGGGCAGGAAGTCGTGCGCGAAACCGGCCAGCGCGATCTTGAAGTACTCCTGGCGCTCGCGCTCGCTGCGCTTCTTGTGGTTCTCGAATTCGGCGAGCTTGCGCAGGTAGAGGTCCTTGAGTTCCTCGAGGTCCTTCCGGGCCGAGCGCAGCTTGTCCTCGGCGGATGCGAGCGCGCTCGCCTCTTCTTCGCCGAGCGCCGTGTCGAGGGAGTCGCCCGAGTCCCGGACCTCGATCAGATCCTCGTCCGGGCCGGAGGCGTCGCGGTCACGGTCTCTCATTCGACCGGTCCTCCTTCTGGCGTTCCTCACGCCGGTCGAGGCGGTCCGAGACGGCGCGCCCCAGGAGCTCGACGACAGGTATCACCCGGGTGTACTCCCGCCGGGCCGGTCCGATCACGCCCAACATCCCCGCAAGTGTCTCTCCCGTGCCGTACGAGGTCAAGACGGCCGAGAGCCGCGGATCGACGGCATGCGTGTCCTCCGAGCCGAGGACCACGCTCGTGCCCGGGGAGTCCAGGTACCGGGAGACCAGGTCGAGAACCCGCGCCTTCTCGTCGAAGGCATGAAAGATCTTCCTCAGAGACTCGACGTCCGAGAACTCAGGCTTCTCGAGCAGGCGTGCCGTACCGTCGAAGAACAGGCGGTCCTCACCATCCTTTTTCTCCAGCGCCCGGCCCGCGAGCTCGGCCGCCCGGCCGAGGATGCGATCGGCCTCGACCTTTTCGCGTTCCATCGCGGCCAGCAGACGTCGCCGCGCCTCGTGGAGGGTCAGCCCGCCGTAATCCCGGGTCAGCCGGTCGCTGATCGTCTCCAGCTCGACCGGCGTGTAGGCGGCGTCGGTCTCGAGCACCCGCGAGATGACGGCGTCCGGCTCGTTGACCTGCACGACGAGGATTTTTCCCGGCGCCACGGCGAGAAAACGGAGGCTCCTGATGACGGTGTGCAGCGCGTCCGGCGCCACGACGAAGCCCACCTCGCCCGACAGCTGAGAGAGCAGGCGGGAAGCGGCCGTGAAGAGGCGCGAGACGTCCGCGCCAGCCGTGTCGAGGTCGGAGCCGACCTGCTCCCGGACGCCGTCGGCGACCTTGCGCTGCCGCATCAGCTCGTCGATGTAGAGCCGGTAGGCCCGGTCCGTCGGGACGCGGCCCGCAGAGGTGTGCGGCTGGGCGAGATAACCCCCGTCCGTCAGGTCGGCCATGATGTTGCGGATCGAGGCCGGCGACAGCGCGAACCGATTGGCCTTAAAAAGCGTCCGCGAAGAGACCGGCCGCCCCGTGTCGACGTGCACTCGGATGATTTCCCTGAGGATGGCGCGGCTGCGGGTGTCGAGGGATTTCATTTAGCACTCAAACCTAGCGAGTGCTAATGATAACAGACTCGGCGGGGGGAGGCGGCCGGAATACACTGCCCGCGTGTCGAAGGAAGAGATCCTGACCCGCTCGGTTGCGCTCGTCGGACCGGGTCGCGCCGGGCGCGCGTTCGCTCGCTCCTGGAGCACAGCGGGCGGAGCGATCGCGAGCGTGATTTTGCGGAGCGGCCGCCTCGGCCCGCCGGAAGCTATCTCGTCCGCGGCGGTCTTCGACCTCGACGCCGGGAGGCTGCCGCGAAGCGACCTCGCCGTGCTCGCCGTTCCCGACGACGCGATCGCCTCTGTCGCCGCCACACTCGCGGGCCGGCTCCCCTGCCGATTCGTGTTCCACCTCTCGGGCGCTCTGCCGAGCACGATCCTGGCTCCCTTCGAGAGGCACGGGGCCCTGGCCGCGTCGCTCCATCCCCTGCGGGCCTTCACGGGAGCTCCAGGGGAAAGCTGGGAGGGTGCATTCGTCGCCGTTGAGGGGCGCGCGGAAGCGGCCGCAGTCGGCGTCGAGATCGCCCGCGCCGTCGGGGCGCGGCCCCACCCGCTCGCCGCCTCCGCGAAGCCGCTCTACCATGCCGCGGCCTCGCTGGCGGCCGGCGGCGTCGCGGCCGTCGTTTCGGTGGCCTCGCGGGCCTGGGCGGCCGCCGGCATCTCCGAGGAGCTCGCGCGCGAGGCGCTGGCGGGACTGGCTTCCAGCGCCGCCGCCGCCGCCGCCTCGCAGCCCTTCGCCCTCGCGCTGACCGGCGCCGTCGCCCGGCGCGACGTCGGGACGGTACGCGCCCACGCCGCGGCGCTGGCCGGTCACCGGGACGCCCTCGAGCTCTACCGGGCGCTCGGCGAAGAAATTCTGGCGCGAACGGACGGCCGCGGGAAGGAAGAGGAGATCCGGCGGGTTCTTCGCGGCGAGGAGGCCCGAGGCGCGGCACCGGGAGCGGGCACTTCGTAACCCTCTCAGGGTGTTACAATTCGGGCAGTCCGCGGCCAGCGCTGCGGCACACTTGACGCATGGTTTTCTTCAACTACGCCACGATGCAGATGGCGGCCAAGGTCGTTTACTACGGCCCCGGCCTGTGCGGAAAGACCACCAACCTCCACCACATTTACGGACGCACGGCTCCCGGCTCCCGGGGAGAGATGGTGTCTTTGGAGACCGAGACCGATCGAACGCTCTTCTTCGACCTCCTGCCGCTCGACGTCGGGGTCATCGGGGGGTTCAAGACCCGCATCCAGCTCTACACGGTTCCGGGCCAGGTCTTCTACAACACGACGCGCAAGCTCGTGCTGAAGGGGGTCGACGGGATGGTCTTCGTCGCCGACTCCCAACGGGCGATGAAAGAGGCCAACGTCGAGTCGCTCGCCAACCTCAAGACGAACCTCGCCGAGATCGGCATCAAGCTCGAGGAGATCCCGCTCGTCTTTCAGTACAACAAGCGCGACCTGGCCAACATCCTCTCGGTGGCGGAGCTCGAGGACAGCCTGAACGCCGAGCGTGTCCTCGAGAGCTACGAGGCGTGCGCCGTTCTGGGACAGGGCGTCTTCGAAACCCTCAAGGCCATCTCGCGGCTGACTCTGCGCTCGTTGAAGAAACGCATGCTCGGCGAAGAAAAGCCCGCGACGGTCCGATCCGCCCCGGTGCCCGCGCCTCCCGCTACACCCAGAGCCGCGGCGCACGCGCCGTCACCGGCACCCGCCGCGGCGCAAAAGGGCATCGACGACGCGGTCGAGGTAGAGCCGGGAACCTTCTCCAAAAAGGTCCGGCCGCCCGTGCTGGCACACGAACTCAACCAGCCGCCTTCGGGGTTCGACGCCTCCGACGTCTCGACGGTTCGGGAATTCGAACGGGCGCTCGACTCTCTCGACGCGCCGCTGCCCGAGACTGCGGCGGCGTCGGAGCCGGCGGCGGCCGTGCCGGAGGCGGAGATCGCGGACGTTTCCTTCGCCGAGACCGAAGCGCCCAAGCCGGTCGCCTCCGAGGAGGTTCGCCACGTCAAGGTGCGCTCGAACATCGACATCCTCGCGGAGCTCGAGAGGCTGCGCAAGAGATCCACCGCCACTCCCGGACCCGACGAGAAAATCCGGCGCGCACCGACGGGCATCTCCGTGGACGATCTGCTCGCCTCCAGCCTCAACCACCGGAGAGAGATCAACCGGGTCTTCGAGGTCCAGATTCCGAAGAAGCAGCTCTCGCTGGGGCACCAGGTCAAGGTAGGACTGCGATTCGAGGACCGCCAGGGCAAAGAGATTGGCGAGCCGCAGTCCTTCTCGATCGAGCTTCAGTCCAGAAGCGACATCGAGAAGCTTCTCCTCTCTCTCAAATTCCACATTCTCGGGAAGTGACGTCGGGCGCGTTCGCGCGCGAAGCCTCGTGAGCGCAGCCGAAGCCGACGCGCGCAGTGTCCGTTCGGCCTGTCCTCCGGGCGAGACACTGTTCCGAATAGTCTTTGCATCGTGTGCGTGCCGGGTTTACCCTTTCTCATGCGCTCGATCTCCGGGGTCGCGCGCGAGGGCCTTGCCGTCCTCGCTGTCCTGCTGGCAGGCGCCTGCGCGTCGGCGCCGTCCGGGTATCCGTCCGTTCCGGTCGCCTCCTCCCCCGCCTCTTCCCTGGAAGACCGCGCGATGTCGCGCGCTTCCGGCGAGTTTGCGCTCGGACGGGAGGCGGCCCTCGCCGGAGACACCACGTGCGCGCGTTACCACTTTGGCCTCTCGATCGACGCGGTCCGGCCTGTCGGGGGTCCGGCTCCTTCGGGAAAGACGCTCGGCTTCTCCCACGACCTCTACGAGAGCATCCAGCGCTACGAGGCCCTCGCCGGGGCCACCGAAGAGGCCGGCACGTCCCACGGGGAGGTCGCGCCGGAGCTGGCCGCCGAGATCGAGTCGCCCGCGGCCAGTCCCGAAGCCATCGAGAACGCCCGCAGCGCGATCGACTCCGCGATCTCGACCGCTCTGACCGACGTCCCGGTCGTCATCAACGACAAGGTCCTCCGACTGCTCGCCGCGTTTCAGAGCGAGGGCCTTCGCGGGAAGATCGCGGCCGGCCTCGCGCGCTCCGGGCGCTACGTCCCGATGATCCATCGCGTCTTCGAGGAGGAGGGCCTGCCTCGGGATCTCGCGATGATCGCCTTCATCGAATCCTCCTTCCTGCCCCATGCCCGCTCGCACATGGCGGCCCACGGCATCTGGCAGTTCATGCCGCGCACGGGCCGGCAGTATGGTTTGAAATTCAACGGCGTCGTCGACGAGCGCAGCGACCCCGAGAAAGCCACGCGCGCCGCGGCGCGTTACCTCGCCTACCTCCACGAGCTCTTTGACGACTGGTACCTGGCCATGGCCGCTTACAACGCCGGCGAGGGCAAGATCCTGCGGGCGATGCAGAGGACCGGCGCAGCCGACTTCTGGGAGCTGGCCGGAACCCGCGCGATCCGGCCGCAGACGCAGAACTATGTGCCGGCCTTCCTGGCCGCCGTTCTGATCTCCAAGAACCCCGCCCACTACGGCTTCGACGTCCTTCTCGAGCCGCCCCTCGCGCATGAGACCCTGCGCCTCGGCCGCTCGGTCAATCTGGATCATTTGGCCGGCGTCGCGGCGCTTCCTCTCGAGGACCTGCGGGCCTTGAACCCGGAGCTGCGCTCGCTTGTGACCCCGCATCAGCCCGAAGGCTACGACCTGAAGATCCCGGTGGGGACGCTCGACATGGTGCGAATCGCGTTCGCCGCCTCCCCAACCGCCAGGCCGCCGGAGTACAGGACCGCCGTCGCGCGCAAGGGCGACACGTTGAAGCGGATCGCGCGGCGCTACGGCGTCCCCGTTTCGGCGGTGGCGTCGGTCAACGCGCTGTCCACGCGGTCCCGGGTGTCGAGAGGCCAGGAGATCCTGATCCCCGCGAAGATGGCCGCGGTGACGAAGAAGGGAAGACCCTCGAGCGGAGCCAGAGTCGCGAGGTCGGCTCCGCACAAGAACTACAAGGTGCGCAGCGGGGATACCCTCTATCAGATCGCGCTGCGGCACGGCACGACCGTGGCCAAGATCCTGGCAATCAACGGCCTCGGCGGCGCCGTGATCCGGCCCGGTGACCGCCTGAAGATCCCGGCGAAATAGTCTAGACTCTCCTCTGTCCTCGTCCGATCAGGCCCTCCTCGGCCCCGAGGAGGTTTCATGCTGGCCTTGGTGCACTCCGCCGCGACTCTGGGTCTCGAGGCTCGCGTTCTCGACGTCGAGGTCGACGCCTCGGACGGTTTCCCCCGCTTCTCGATCGTCGGCCTGCCAGACGCCAGCGTCCGGGAGGCGCGCGAGCGCGTGCGCGCCGCGCTCAAGAACGGCGGGTTCCCCTTCCCCGGTGGGGCCGTCACCGTCAACCTCGCCCCCGCGGACTTTCGCAAGTGCGGGGCGGCTCTCGACCTGCCTCTCGCGATCGGCCTGCTCTGGCATGCCGGGGTGCGGCCAGTGTCTCCGGTCCGGCGGGTCTTCGTCGGCGAGCTCGGGCTCGGCGGGGAAGTCCGCGCCGCGCGCGGGGCCCTCTGCCTCGCCCTGGCGGCCCGCGACGCGGGATTCGAGGAGATCGTCCTGCCGGCCTCCAGCGCTCTGGAAGCCGCGGCCGTGGACGGCATCCGGGTCATCCCCGTCGCTCACCTGTCGGCGGCCGTCGGGCACCTGATCGGGGTCTGTCCCGTGGCCCCCGTCTCGCCCGCAGCCACTCCGGCGTGGACGCCTCCGGTCCTGGACTTCGCGGAGATCCGCGGCCAGGCCGTGGCGCGGCGGGCCGCCGAGATCGCCGCGGCGGGAGGCCACCACCTGCTCTTGACCGGTCCGCCCGGGTCCGGCAAGACGATGCTGGCCCGCCGCCTCCCCGGCATCCTGCCCCCATTGTCGCGCGCCGAGGCGATCGAGGTCACGCGCATCCACTCGGTCGCCGGCGCGCTTCCCTCCGGCGCGGGGCTGCTGGAGACGGCGCCGTTCCGCGCCCCCCACCACGGCATCTCCTCGGCCGCCCTGATCGGCGGCGGCACGCGCCCTCTCCCCGGCGAGATCTCTCTGGCCCACCGCGGCGCGCTCTTTCTCGACGAACTGCCCGAGTTTCGCCGCGACGCCCTCGAGGCGATTCGCCAGCCCCTCGAGGAACGGCGGGTCCGGATCGTGCGCGTCAACGGCGCCTGTGACTTTCCGTGTGACGTCCTGCTGGTGGCCGCGATGAACCCGTGCCCGTGCGGCTACCTCGGCGACCCGCGGCGCGGCTGTGCCTGCGACCCGCGCGAGCGGTTCCGCTACGCCCGCCGCGTGTCGGGCCCGCTGCTCGACCGCATCGACCTGCGCGTCCCTGTCGGCGGGGTCGAGTGGAAGGATCTTCGGGGCGAGGCCACGGCCGAGACTTCCGAAACGATCCGCGCTCGCGTCGCCGAGGCTCGCGGCAGGGCGGGGCGACGCCGGCCCGGCTGCCCCGGGTTTCGCAACTCGGACCTCTCTGCACAGGAGATTGGGCAATACGGTGCGCTCGACACCGCCGGCCGAAGAATTCTGGAGACCGCGTTCTCCCGCCTCCACCTGTCCGTTCGGGCACTCCACCGCGCCCTCCGTGTTGCCCGCACGATCGCGGATCTCGGGCAGAGCGAACGAGTCCGGGCGCCGCACCTGGCTGAGGCGCTCTGCTTTCGCGGCACCGGAGCCGCCGCGGCCTGCCCGCAGGATCAGGTTGACAGCGGCGGGAGGGCCTCATAAGCTTCGGCCACTTCGGAGGCTCGGGCTTCCGGTCAAGGCTCTCTAACCAGACACGCGGGCGTACACGCGCGAAGCTCGCCCGCGGGGCCAAGGGTGAGGAGGACAGCGGGTGCAGAAGTACAACACGATCATTTTCGTCCCGCACGCCCGCGCCCGCTTCCGCAAGCTGACCATCTCCTCGCGTTTCCTCGGGCTCGCGACCGCCGCCGCCGCGACCCTCCTCGTCGCGGCGGTCGCGTTTGGGTGGGCCTATTTCGGCTCGACCCGCAGGGACCGCCAGTACCGGCTCACGATGGCCGAGAATACCCGCCTGCGGTCGACGACGGCGGCGCTCCATCAGCGCCTCGATGGCGTGTCGCGGCAGCTCTCCGAGTTCGAGGCCCGGACCCGGCGCCTCGCAATCGTGGCCGGGCTCTCGGACGCCGTCCGCGGCGGCGTGGGCGGCCCCCGAACTCCCGACACGCAAGGCCCCGCCCTCTCCGAGCAGAGCGCGCTTCTGACCTCGCGCTTGAATCTCCTCGAGGCGCAGTTCTCGAGGCGTTCGGCCCTGATCGCCTCGACGCCCACCGTCTGGCCCGTTCACGGCGTCGTCAACTCGGGATTCGGCGTGCGCTCGGACCCATTCACGGGTCTTCTCGCGAATCATGAAGGGGTCGATATTTCGACGGCTCGGAGCGGACCCGTGCTGTCGACCGCGGACGGCGTGGTGCTGCGCAGCGGGTGGGCGGGCGAGTACGGCAAGGCCGTAGCGATCGCTCACGGCGATCGCTACGAGACCCTCTACGGACACCTCGAAGAAACATTCGTGGCCGAGGGCCAGCAGGTCCGGCGCGGCGACCGCGTGGGGCTCGTCGGCTCGACCGGACGCTCGACGGCTCCGCACCTGCACTACGAAGTGCACGTGGCAGGGCGCGCGGTCAACCCGCTCGAGTACATCCTCGAGTCGCGATAGTCGGGAGGAGCCCGGTGGGTTCCAAACTCCCGGCCCCCGGCTCGCCAGCTCCTTCCCCCGCTCCCCGATTCGAAATAAACTCCTACCCCTCAGGTGTTAGACCCCTAATATGATCGACCGGCTCCTCGCCAAAGTCTTCGGCACCCAGCACGAGCGCGACTTGAAAAAGCTCGCGCCGCGCGCCGCGCGCATCAATGCGCTCGAGCCGTCGATGCAGGCCCTGTCGGACGAGGGCTTGCGCGCGAAGACGGCCGAGTTCCGCGCTCGCATCGCGACAGCGCTCGAGGGCGTCCAGGAGGAGGACCAGAAGGCGGCGCGGGACACGATCCTGGACGAACTGTTCGAGGAGACCTTCGCCGTCGCGCGGGAGGCGTCGGTTCGCGCGCTCGGGCTGCGCCCGTTCGACGTTCAGCTCATCGGCGGCCTGGTCCTGCACTCCGGCAAGATCGCCGAGATGAAGACCGGCGAAGGCAAGACGCTCGTCGCGACGATGCCGGTCTATCTGAACGCGCTGACCGGCCGGGGCGTACACGTCGTGACCGTCAACGATTACCTGGCCCGGCGCGATGCCGAGTGGATGGGTCGCGTCTACAAATTCCTCGGGCTGACGGTCGGCTGCATCCAGAACGACCTCCTCGACGCCGAGCGGAAGTCAGCGTACGCCGCCGATGTGACCTACGGAACCAACAACGAGTTCGGGTTCGACTACCTCCGCGACAACATGAAGTTCGAGCTCGAGTCGATGGTCCAGCGCGGGCACGTCTTCGCGATCGTCGACGAAGTCGACTCGATCCTCATCGATGAGGCCCGCACACCGCTCATCATCTCGGGCCCGTCGGAGGAGAACACCGACGTCTACTACCAGTGTAACCGGGTCATCCCGCACCTCGTGAAGGGCAAGGAGGAGAAGGACAAGCACGGGAACAAGACGACGACCGGAGACTACCTGGTCGACGAGAAGTCCCGCACGGCGGTCCTGACGGAAGAGGGCGTCGCGAAGGCCGAGAAGGCCCTCGGCATCGACAACATGTACGACCTGCCGAACATCGACCTCCTCCACGGGGTCGAGCAGGCCCTGCGGGCGCACGCGCTCTACAGGAAGGACGTCGACTATATGATCCGGGACGGCCAGGTCCTGATCGTCGACGAGTTCACCGGCCGGGTTCTGCCGGGCCGGCGCTGGTCCGACGGGCTCCACCAGGCCGTCGAAGCCAAGGAAAACGTCAAGATCGAGCGCGAGAACCAGACGCTCGCCACGATCACCCTTCAGAACTACTTCCGGCTGTACGAGAAGCTCGCCGGCATGACGGGCACGGCCGACACCGAGGCCGCGGAGTTCCACCAGATCTACAAGCTCGACGTGGTGGTCGTCCCGACCAACCAGCCGATGATCCGCACCGACAACCAGGACGTGATCTACGCGTCCGAGCGCGAGAAATACGAGGCCGTGGCCGACGAGATCGTCGCGCTGCGGGAGAAGGGCCAGCCGGTCCTCGTCGGGACGGTGTCGATCGAAAAGTCCGAGCTGCTTTCCGAGCTGCTCAAGAGTCGCAAGGTCCCGCACGTGGTCTTGAACGCCAAGTTCCACGAGAAAGAGGCCGAGATCGTCGTCCAGGCCGGCCGCTCGGCAGCCGTGACGATCGCGACGAACATGGCGGGCCGCGGCACGGACATCGTGCTCGGCGGAAACGCGGAGGCCGTCGCCCAACACGAACTGCGCGAAATCCAGGACGCCGACGAGCGCAACCGCCGCCTCGAACAACTCCGGCAGAGCTGCGCGGCCGACCGGCAGACGGTCCTCGAGGCCGGAGGCCTCCACATCGTCGGCACCGAGCGCCACGAGTCGCGGCGCGTGGACAACCAGCTGCGGGGCCGCTCGGGCCGGCAGGGCGACCCGGGCTCCTCACGCTTCTACCTGTCGCTCGAGGACGACCTGATGCGGATCTTCGGCTCGGACCGCCTGCAGAGCATCATGAGGAAGCTCGGAATGGAAGAGGGCGTCCCCATCGAGCACGGCATGGTCTCGCGCTCGATCGAGCGGGCGCAGAAGCAGGTCGAAGCCCGCAACTTCGAGACGCGCAAACACCTGCTCGAGTACGACGACGTCATGAACCGCCAGCGCGAGGAGATCTACGGCATGCGCCGCGAGATCCTCCGGGGCGAACAGGCCCGCGACCACGTCCTCAGGCTCGCCGAAACGATCCTGGACTACATCCTCGGCCGGCACCTCAACGAAGAGAAGAGCCCGGACGAGTGGGACCTGGCGGCCGCCGACATCGACTTCCAGGAATACTTCGGGATGAAACCCGGGTCCTTCACCTACGCGGAGAAGGGGCGGGACCAGATCCGCGACGAGATCTGGACCGGCCTCTCCGCCGTCTACGACCGCAAGGAGGCGATCCTCGGCGGCGAGATGATGCGGACCCACGAGAAGTTCGTGATGCTTCAGGTCGTCGACCAGCAGTGGAAGGACCACCTCCTTGCCGTCGACCACCTGAAGGAGGGGATCGGCCTGCGGGGCTACGGCCAGCGCGACCCCCTGATCGAGTACAAGAAGGAGTCCTTCGAGCTCTTCACCCTCATGAAGGAACGCATCGAGGACCAGTTCGTGCAGTACCTGTTCAAGCTACAGCCGGTGGCCCGCGAGGCGGAAGAAGCCGGGGACGCCGACGGCCCGCGGGAGCGGCGGGCGCCGCTGCCGATGCCGGCCCGCAGAGCGCCGGCCAACGTCAATTACTCCTACGGCGCCGCCGCCTCCGGAGGCCAGGACGCGAAGGTCGAGACGGTCCAGCGCTCGCAGCCGAAGGTCGGCCGCAACGACCCGTGCCCGTGCGGCTCGGGCAAGAAGTACAAGAAGTGCCACGGCTCGGAAGGCGGGCCTCCGCCGTCGGGCGGCGGCAGTGGGCCGGAGCGGGCGGCGGGGGTGTGATGCCGGTCAAACGGAACCGACGGAACGGGGACAACGCCGGCATCCCGCTGGCGCTCACGTTCGACGACGTCCTGCTGCTTCCGGCGCACTCGGAGGTCCACCCCCGGGAAGTCGACCTGCGTACGAGCCTGACCCGTCAGATCGGGCTGAACATTCCAATCATCGCGGCGGCGATGGACACGGTGACGGAGTCCCGGCTGGCGATCGCGATGGCGCAGCAGGGCGGCCTCGGCGTCGTCCACAAGAACCTCTCGATCGAGGCGCAGGCGGCGGAAGTCGACAAGGTCAAGCGCTCCGAATCGGGAATGATCGTCGACCCGGTGACCTGCCGCCCCGAGCAGACCATCTCCGAGGCGCTCGACGTCATGTCGCGCTACAAGATATCGGGGGTGCCGGTCGTCGACGACCGCGGCAAGCTGGTCGGCATCCTCACCAACCGGGATCTGCGTTTCGAGACGAGAACCGACCGGCCCATCTCGGCCCGGATGACGAAGAAGAACCTGATCACCACACCCGTCGGCACCACCCTCGAGCAGGCCAAGGAGCTCCTCCACAAGTACCGGATCGAGAAGCTGCTCGTCGTGGATCGAGCGGGAAACCTCAAGGGCCTGATCACGGTCAAGGACATCCAGAAGGCGATCAAGTACCCCAACGCCGCCAAGGACGCCCTGGGGCGCCTGCGCATCGGCGCGGCGATCGGGGTCACGAAAGACATCCTGGACCGCTCGCGCGAGCTCGTCCGGGCCAAGGTCGACGTGCTCGTGCTCGACTCCTCCCACGGCCACAGCCAGGGCGTACTCGACGCGCTGAGGCTCGTGCGCAAGCGGTTCGCGTCCACCCCGATCATCGCCGGCAACGTGGCGACGGAGGAGGGCGCGCGGGACCTGGTCAAACGCGGCGCCGACGCCGTCAAGGTCGGCATCGGCCCGGGCTCGATCTGCACGACGCGCGTCGTCACCGGCGCCGGCGTTCCGCAGATCCACGCGATTCGGGAGTGCGCGAAGGCGACGAAGGGCACGGGCGTGCCGCTGATCGCCGACGGTGGGATCAAGTTCTCCGGCGATATCAGCAAGGCCCTGGCCGCGGGAGCGCACCTCGTGATGATCGGGTCGCTCCTGGCGGGGACCGAGGAGTCGCCCGGCGAGACGATCCTCTATCAGGGGCGCACCTTCAAGGCCTACCGCGGCATGGGGTCCCTGGCCGCCATGAAAGCCGGCTCTTCCGACCGCTACTTCCAGGAGTCCATGGACGGAGAGCCGGCGGGCAGCGCCAACGGGTCGTTGTCCAAGCTCGTGCCAGAGGGCATCGAGGGGATGGTTCCGTACAAGGGCAGCGTCGAGGCCCTCGTGGCGCAGCTGACCGGCGGTCTTCGCAGCGGCATGGGTCTGACGGGCTGCCGCACGATCGACGACCTGCGCACGAAGGCCCGGATGATCCAGATCACCTCCGCGGGCCTGAAGGAGTCGCACGCGCACGACGTGATCATCACCAAGGAAGCGCCGAACTACCGGAGAGAGGAAGGGTAGTTGTCAGCTGTTAGCTGTCAGCTGTCTTTTTTTTCCGCTTCTCCTTCTCGTCCGCCTCCCGCGCCCACTTGGTCTGCCGGAGCTTCAGGACGGCTTCCAGCCTCTGCGAGAGCCCGGATTCCTCCCCGGAGGCGCGCGGCCGATAATAGCGGTGGCCCCGCAGGCTGTCCGGAAGGCACTCGATCCCGCCCACCCCCTCGGGCTCGGCCGGCGCGTACTTGTAGCCTTTGCCGTAGCCGACCTCGCGCATGAGCCGCGTCACCGCGTTGCGGATGACGGCCGGCACCGGCTCGGCCGGCTTCTCGGCGACATCCCGCTTGGCCTCGTTCTCCGCCTCGTAGAGCGCGGTCGACTTGGGGGCGAGGGCGCAGTAGACCGCGGCCTCTACCAGAGCCAGCGACCCCTCGGGCATGCCGAGGAAACCGAACGCGTCCTTGGCGTCGAGCGCGACGCGAAGAGCCCGCGGGTCCGCCAGACCCACGTCTTCCGAAGCGAAGCGCACGATCCGGCGGGCGATGTACACAGGGTCTTCCCCGGCTTCGAGCATGCGGACGAGCCAGTAGATGGTGGCGTCGGGGTCCGACTCCCGCATGGATTTGTGGAGCGCGGAAATGAGGTTGTAGTGCTCCTCCCCCGCCTTGTCGTACAGCAGGACCTTGCGCTGCAGGAGATCCCGCAGGCGGCCGACCTCGATCGTCTTGACCTTGGCCGCCTCGGCGTCCGAGGCCGCCGCTTCGAGCAGGTTGAGCGCCCGGCGCGCGTCCCCGCCGGCCGCCTGGCTGATGAAGGACAGCGCCTGGTCGTCGAGGCGGAAATCGCGGGCTCCGAGGCCTCGCGAGATGTCGCGCAGAGACCTCTCGACGATCCGGGCGATGGCTTCCGGGGCCAGCGGATCGAGCACCACGACCTTGCAGCGGGACAGGAGGGCGCCGTTCAGCTCGAACGACGGGTTCTCGGTCGTCGCGCCGACGAGCACGATGTCGCCCGTTTCGACGTAAGGCAGGAACACGTCTTGTTGCGAGCGGTTGAAGCGGTGGATCTCGTCGAGAAAGAGGATCGTCCGCTTGCCGTGGCGCGTCCGCAGATCGCGCGCCTCCTCCAACACCTCGCGCATCTCCTTGACGCCCGTCGCCACCGCCGAGTACGAGAGGAAGATCGAAGACGTCTGGGAGGCGATCAGCCGCGCCAGCGTCGTTTTCCCGACGCCCGGCGGCCCCCACAGAATGAGCGAGGGGACGCGGTCCTCGGCAATCGATCGCCGGAGGAACCCGTTGGCGCCGACCACTTCCGCGGGCCCTTCAACCTCGTCGAGCGAGCGGGGCCGCATCCGGTCGGCAAGCGGCGTGTTCGGGTCGACCGCGCCGGAGTCGGAGCGGGGCATCGGGCCCTCGTCGAACAGCCCCCCGCTCATCCCGCCTCTAGCCGCCGCAGGCAGGCCTCGGAGCAGACGGGGATGGTCTCGGCACCCCGCCGCCCCGTCAGCGCCAGCCGCCGGTCGACCCAGGTCCCGCAGACGGGGTCCCGCACCATCTCGCCCTCGAGGGTTCCGCCGGACCGGGGGCCTCCGCGAGCGCCCGGGGCGCGGAAGACCGCCTGAAAGAAGATGCGGAGCCCGCGCAGCACCGTCAGCAGGAGGAAGAGCACGAAGACGAAGAGGATGATTCGCGCCATCAGGTCTCCGTTCTGATCTCGGAGATCCGGGCCTGGATGCGGTCGAGCTGGGGAATCTCGGGAAATCGCTGCTTCAGCTCGTCGTAGACCCGCTGCGCCGCTTTCGCGTCCTTCCGGTCGAAGGCCTCCACGAGAACGTGGTTCAGAAGCGACTGCCAGTGATTCGGGTCACTCTCGCGCGCCTTCTGAAAGTAGGCGACGGCGAGCTCGAACTCTCCGCGGTTGCGATGCGCCGCGCCGAGATCGGACAGCAGGTTCGCGTTCTTCGGTGCCTTGCGGCGCGCCTTCTCGTACAGCCGGATGGCCTCGTCCCATTCCTCCCGGTCGTAATGGAGATTCCCCAGGTCCATGAGGAGCTCCGGGTTCTCGGGATCCCGCTCCACCGAGCGCGAGAGATCGGCGAGCCGGTCGCCGGAAGCCGGAGCGGCGGCGCTCTGCGGAACTCCCGAGGGCCGGCCGCCGCCGCCCGCGAAGTACCCGGCGGCAAACCCCACCAGCGCTCCCGTGAGAAGCGCGACGACCACCTGCGGCACGGCCGATCTCCTGGCGCTCTCCATCTGGCCGCATTGTCTCAGAAACAAAACGAGGCGGCCGAAGCCGCCCCGTGAAATGGACCGTATGCCCCGTCTTAGTGGGCCTGAGCCCGGCTCTCCGCCGAGCGCGCGAGGGCCTTGTCGACCTGGCGCTCGACCTCTCCCTCGTCGAGGTTGTTGATCACCGCGATCTCCGAGACGATCAGGTATTTGGCCCGCTCGTACATCTTCTTCTCGCGGAACGAGAGCGTCTTGCGCGACGAGATGAAGTTGAGCGTCTTCAAGACATCCGCGATCTCCTGAAGCCGGCCGCTCTTCATCTTATCCAGGTTCTGCTTGTACCGCCCCTTCCAGTCCCCCGTGGCCGAGAACCGGCCGTCGCCGAGGAGCTTCATCAAACCCGTGATGTCCTTGCGCTGGGTCAGCCGGCGCAGGCCGATCAGGTCCGTGTTGCCCACGGGCACCATCACGCGGGAGTTGTTCGACAGGAGACGGAGATGATAGAAGCTGCGCGGCGCCACCGGCTCCGTCTGGAAGCCCTCACCGATCTTCTCGACCACCGAGACCCCGTGGTTCGGGTAGACGATCTTCTCTCCCACCTTGAATCCCACTCGTGCCTCCTAGGAGATCAAAAAAAAACCTGAGACGGGAGCCGCGAATTATAGGGAAAAGGAGCGCAAAAGACAACGTCGGATCGCACCGGCGGGGGACGGAAGTTATGCTATTTCAGCAATTTACCGGGGGCCTGTGAGCGCCGTCACATCTGTCCTCGAACTGGAAATACGACCGAAACCCCGACAGGCTCAGCACTTGTTCGCCGGACAGCCCCGGGTTCGACCGGGCCCGCAGTCAACCGGCCCGCCGCGAAAGATTCTGGCCGGAGCCCCTCAGTTCGTCCAGAATCTCCCCCACTTTCGAGAGCCCGCGAAGCGTTTTTTCGAGGTCGTAACCGTACCCGATCCGGATGTACTTGCCGATCCCGAAATGGGCCCCCGGCGTGATCAGAACGGATTTCTCCAGCCGGAGCCGGTCGAAAAGAGCCACCGATCCGACCGGAAGCCGGTACCTGACGAGGGCGATCGCCCCTGCCTCCGGGGGGATCAGGTCCAGAATGTCCTCTCGCCGGCGCACCCAGGCCTCCACCTTTGGGAGATGACGGCGGATGATGGCCCGCGTCCGCGCGAGTATCGCGTCTCTCCGGCGGGGCTCCATCGCCGCCCGCGCCAGCCGGTCGGAGAGCATCGTGGGGGTCAGCGTCGTGTAGTCCTGATACGCCCAGAGGGCGGCCACGGTCTTCGGCGGCCCGACGATCCAGCCGATCCGCAGACCCGGAAGCCCGAATGCCTTCGACAGACCCGCCGTGCAGATGACCTTCCCGTACCGTCGCCAGAAGGTCGGCGACGGGGCCTCGCCGGAAACCTCCGCGCCCCGGTAGACCTCGTCGGCCACGATCCACGCCCCGACTCTCCGCGCGGCGCGCACGATCTCGTCCATCTCTTCTTCGGTGAGAACGGCGCCGGTGGGGTTGTTGGGATTGGTCACAAGGATCAGGCGCGTCTTGCGCGTCACGGCGCGCTCGAGGCTGGCGACGTCGAGCGCCCAGCGCTTTCGGAGCCCCTGCCGCGTCTCGACGAGCCGATACGCGTCGGCCCGGCCGCCGTAAGCGCGCGCGAGCCCCCAAGCCTGCATGTAGGTCGGGACCATGATCGCCGCGCGGTCGCCCTTCTCGAGCAATCCCCACAGCGTGGTGTAGTTCGCCTCGGAGGTCCCGGTGGTGACGAGGACGTTGTCCGCCGTCGCGCCCGGATAGAAGAGCGCGATCCGCTCGCGCAGGAGCTCCGATCCGTTGGACTCGGGGTATTTCAGCGCCTGGCCGAGGAACTCCGTCCGCCCCGCGTCGCCATCGAGAAGCTCCTCGACCCGGAGCGGCGCAACACCGCTCTCGGAGAGGTTGTAGCGCACCTCGTGCTCGTAGAGGCATTGGGTCCGTTCCATGTGGAAGCGGTCGATGCGCATGGGGCTCCCCCGTTTGCGGGCGATCGTACCAAGGCCCGAGCGTTACGGGACGGTGACGAGGACTTTCCCCGTCGTGCTCCGGCTGGCCAGCGCCCGGTGCGCGTCGGGAAGGCGTTCGAACGGGAAGGCGGGGCCGAGGACCGGCCGGATCCGGCGTTGCCTCCAGTCCTCGAGAATCTCCTGCGCGCCCCGCCGGAGCTCGGCGGTCCGCTCCGGGAGCAGGGACAGGTTGAAGCCGATCAGGGTGCGGCACGCCTGCACGAACTGAAACGGCGAGAAGAGCCCCATCGAGGCGAGCTCCCGGGCCGCCTTGAGCCGCGCCACGCCCCGCTTTCCGGAAGCCGCGGCGAACCCGTACAGGACGTAGCGCCCGCCGGAATCCAGGCGCCGCCAGAGCCGGCGGAAAATGCGCCCGCCGATCGCGTCGATCGCGATGTCCGCGCGGCCCCCAAACTCCCGTGCGATGAGCGCCTCGGCCGAGCCATACAGACCCGCTGCCGAGGCTCCGAGCTCCCGGCAGAGCGGCAGCTTCGCGTCCGAGCCGACGAGGGCGAGCGTCTTGGCGCCGCGCGCGGCGAGGAGCTGCAGAAGCGCGGTACCGACCCCCCCGCCCGCCGCGGTGACGACGACCCGGTCCCCGGCGACGACCTGCGCCCGCGCGCATGCGTACCACGCGGTCAGAAAGGCAACCGGCACCGCGGCCGCCTCGACGAGATCCACGCCGTCCGGCAGCGGAAAGACGCGCGCCGCCGACGCGACGACTCTCTCGGCGTGGCCGCCGAAGATCGGCACCGCCACGACGCGCTGGCCTGGCTTGAGATCCGTAACGCCCTCTCCCAATGCTTCGACCGTCCCCGAGATCTCCATGCCCGGAACGAACGGCGGCGGCGGCGACCCCGGGTAGGCGCCGGCGCGCACGAACAGGTCGGCGAAATTCAAGCCGATGGCGGCCGTCCGCACGAGGACCTGACCCGGCCCCGGCGCGGGATCGGGTCGAGTCCGAAGCGTGAGCCGCTCGGGCCCGCCATACCGGTCGACGAACCAGGCTCGGGAGACGGGGGTCATGGCCGGCGATTATGAACGACGGGGACGCGGCGGCGACGGTCGTGGGCGCGGGTAAACGCTGGAGTACCGGCGTGGGTAACCGCTGGCCGTAGGCCAGCGTTGCCTACGGCCGGGGGTCTACCTTCGGTGGACGGCTCCCTACTGCTGAGGGCTTGCCTCTCGTGGTCGGGTCGGTGGCCGGGTCACGCCTTGCCGGTCTTCTTTTCCGCCTCCAGCACGGCTGCCTCGGTCTTGGCCTGCACGAGTCGGGTCACGTCGATTCCGAACTGGTCCTTGAGCATGGCCAGCATGGCCGTCATTCCGCCTCCCACGGTACCCATCACCTTTCCGATCCCGCCCCCGCCTACCGAGCCGCTCCCCATCTCGATGATGTTGATCCTGTCGATGCCCGCGAGTTGGGTCGCGAAGGCCTGCGCAAGCTCGGGCATCTTGTCGACGATCATGTTGAGCACGGCGGCATCGTTGAACTGCTTCCAGGCTTCGGCCTTGCGCTGGAGACCTTCGGCCTCGGCTAGAAGCTTTTTCTTCACGACCTCCGCCTCCGCCTCTCCGACTGCGAGCACCTTCGCGGCTTGCGCAAGCCCGATCTTCTGGATCTTCGCGGCCTCGCCAGCCCCCTCGAACTCGAGCTCCTTTTGGGTCGCCTCGGCCTTGATGATGGTCGCTTGTTTCTCTCCTTCCGCCCGGAGGATGGTCGCCTGCCTTTCCCCTTCCGCCCGGAGGATCGTCGCCTGCCTTTCGGCCTCGGTGGGTTTGACGACCGTGGCCAGAAGCTCCATCTCCCTGCGGGCCGCTTCCTGCTCCTGGACCGCGACCTCTTGTTGCTTGCGGACCTGCTCGATCC